>NZ_JAWRXV010000398.1:0-346 GCF_046534875.1 Paraburkholderia sp. SIMBA_054
CATGGCAATCGTCACGGCGTCGGGCGAAGTATTCCGCACCGGCGAAGCGGACACGCGCTTTTCCATTCAAAGCATTTCGAAGCTATTCGCCTGCACAATGGCGTTCCGTCTGCTCGGCGACGCGCTATGGCACCGCGTGGGCCGCGAGCCGTCGGGCAATGCTTTCAATTCATTGGTCCAACTCGAGGCGGAGCACGGCAAGCCGCGCAATCCGTTTATCAATGCGGGAGCGCTGATCGTCACCGATGTACTGTGCCGGCGTTTCGTGCAAGCCGAAACCGCACTCGTCGAATTCATGCGGCGCGTGACCGGCGAGACGAGCATCGACTACGATTCGCGCGTCGCT
>NZ_JAWRXV010000399.1:0-345 GCF_046534875.1 Paraburkholderia sp. SIMBA_054
CTTCTCCCTCAACTTGATTATTGATGAGAGGGTGATTTGTTCAAGTCAAAATAAATGCATGTATTTATTGATCTTATTCTGCTATAAGCGGCGCAATTTGCTGTACAAAGCGCAGGGTTCTTCCGCTTTGGGTGCGATTTTCGCAAGTTATATATTTGATATAAAACAATTTTACTTTTTTACTGTAAGTATCGTTATATCGGAAATTTCAAGACTATCTGAAAATTCGTCTAGTGACGGCCCTTCTCTGCGTCAAAATGGCACGCAAAGGGGATCTCGATTTTATCGGCGTCACCCGTCTTGAGTTAGGCTCAATAAAAGCTGTTGGGGAAATAGCGCAGATAG
>NZ_JAWRXV010000400.1:0-345 GCF_046534875.1 Paraburkholderia sp. SIMBA_054
GTTGAAAATGCACAATCAGCGCGAGAACAGGCTGACGGCGGGACAGGCTGGTCGTCCGGCCGAGAAGGATTCATTGCTCAAGGCGATGGCGCGAAACTGGACATCTTGCTGATCGAAGGTTGGGTACCTGGACTCAGAACACCGCTCGAAATGTTCATCTATTACAAGACGCAACCGTTCAGACTGATTCACGGATTCATGTGGAAAGAACATGCGCAAGCGCGAAAAGAAAGCAAATCGTTTATGGCCAACTTCCAGCGTGGGATTTTGATGCAGCCGTTTGGTCAACGATGCATGGAATACATTGAAAATGCCGAGCGCGTCCAGTTCGTGCGCTAATAGGCT
>NZ_JAWRXV010000401.1:0-344 GCF_046534875.1 Paraburkholderia sp. SIMBA_054
CGATCAGCCGCACGCCGTACTCGGTGCTGAATGCCAGACCTTTCAAAATATGGATTGCCTTCACCAGACTTGAGTTAAGTGCGGCGCTGGATTTCGGATTCTCAGATATATCATCCATTATTTTTCTTCCAACTTCTCTATTTTGAAAGAAATATATAATTTCTTCCAGATTTGGAAATTATAATTTGCATTCCTGCAGAATTTTCCGCCAACTGGAACCGTCGCCAATGGGAAGGTCCGGCAAGCTATTGCAACCAATGCTGTAAGCGGGTCGGCGGTTTTAACTTGACGTAATGGGGAACGCTGCGGCTGCGTTAGCGGCTGGATAGTCACGTGTTCAAAAG
>NZ_JAWRXV010000402.1:0-344 GCF_046534875.1 Paraburkholderia sp. SIMBA_054
CGGATCGTCGATGAACATGCGATACGTGGCGTCGTCGTTGAGATCGGTGGGCGTCGCGCCGAGGTCGGCGTCCATCGAACGCAGCTTGTGGCCGGCCTGCAAATAGACGACGAGCCGCGCGGCCGCGCTGTTGCCGCGCTCCGCATGCGGGGCGCTGTCGCCGAACTGGAGGCGCAGCAGACCTTCGAGTGCGGCGCAACGCGCCTGCGCGAGGTTTTGCGCGCAGCGCCAGGTGCGGGGTTCCAGATCGGTTGCGTCGGGTGCGTTGGACTTGTCGGGCGGTGCATTACTGGCGATGTCTAGCGGCTGCTGCAAGCGTTCGAGAATTCGCGCGGCCAGCGCGG
>NZ_JAWRXV010000403.1:0-343 GCF_046534875.1 Paraburkholderia sp. SIMBA_054
GGCTGATGTCGGGCGGATTCACCTGCACGAACACCTTCATCGGATTGCCCGCGTCGCGCTGCTTCTTCCATTCCTGGAGGAAGCCTTTCTGCGCTTCGCCGGTCATCACCGCGACGCGCCGGTTCGCGTTCTCGAACGCACGCAGCACGCCGAGCGCCATCGCGTCTTCGGTAAAGACCGCGTCGATTTTCGGTTGCGCGGCGATCACCGTTGCCATCACCGCCTGCGCCTTCGCTTCGTCCCATTCGCCATAACCGGACCACACGACCTTGATGCCGGGATACTGCGCGAAGGGGTCGAGCGGGGTTTGCTTGCGCGCTTCGGCTGCCGGATGACCGGGAAT
>NZ_JAWRXV010000055.1:0-64410 GCF_046534875.1 Paraburkholderia sp. SIMBA_054
ATCAGGATCGCGCGGTCCGCGCCGATCGCCAGCGCCGTGCGCAGCGTTTCCTGACATTGCGTCACGCCCGCCGACACAGCGATCACTTCCGTCGCCACGCCCGCTTCGCGCAGGCGCACGGCTTCTTCGACGGCGATTTCGTCGAATGGATTCATCGACATCTTCACATTCGCAATGTCGACGCCTGTGTTGTCCGACTTCACGCGGACCTTCACGTTGTAGTCAACCACTCTCTTGACTGGCACCAGGATTTTCATGCACACGCTCCAAAGTTACGAATACGTCAACCCGACGGACATTATAGCGACAGCGTCTGCGGCAGCCGCTCCGGGATTGCTTGGTGTTGAGGATATCGCTCCCCGACGGGATGACGGAAATAGCGAACGGTCGTGCTATTCTATATCTAAAAAAACCCGGACGCCAAGCCCGGGTTCCTACCGATTCTTCAGACAACACGGTCCAACGCACCGCCCATCGCCGCATAATGCGGCGCAACTCCGGATCACCAGGACGCGATCACCGCGCCGCCAAACTTGCTTTCGATGAACTGCTTCACTTCCGGCGAGTGGTAAGCCGCGATCAGCTTCGCCACCCACGGCTTGTTGCGGTCCGCCTCGCGGATCGCGATGACGTTCACGTACGGACCCTTCGGATCTTCGATCGCGATGGCGTCCTGCTTCGGCTTCAGACCCGCTTCCATCGCGAAGTTCGTGTTGATCGCAGCGGCATCGACGTCGCCGAGCGAGCGCGGAATCTGCGCCGCGTCGAGTTCGACGATCTTCAGCTTCTTCGGGTTCTCGACGATATCGAGCGGTGTCGCCTTCAGGCCCGCGTCGGCGCGCAGCTTGATCAAGCCCTGCTTCTGCAGCAACAGCAGCGCGCGGCCGCCGTTGGTCGGATCGTTCGGCACGGCGATCTTCGCGCCCGCCGGCAGTTCGGCCAGCGTCTTCACCTTCTTCGAATAGATACCCATCGGGAATGTGACCGTATCGGCGATCTTGATCAGCTTGTAGCCGCGATCCTTCACCTGCGCCTGCAGATACGGGTCGTGCTGGTAGCTGTTCGCGTCGAGGTCGCCGCCCGCGAGCGCCGCATTCGGCTGCACGTAATCCGAGAACTCGATGACCTTGATGTTCAGGCCGTTCTTCGCCGCGACCGACTTCACGACGTCCATCAGTTGCGCGTGCGGGCCGCCCGTCACGCCGACCTTGATCGATTCGTCGGCGAATGCGAGCGATGATGCGCCGATGAGCGATGCCGCGCCCAGCACGGCTGCGGCCTTCAGAATGAAACGACGTTGCATGACCAAACCTTTGTCTTATTGAATGTGATTATTTGTGGCTCAAACGACGCACGAGCCAATCCCCGAACGACTGCACCAGTTGCACGAAGACGATCAGGATCACGACGACCGTCACCATCACTTCCGGCAGAAAACGTTGATACCCGTAGCGGATGCCAAGGTCGCCCAGACCGCCGCCGCCAATCGCGCCCGCCATCGCCGAATAACCGACCAGCGAAACAAAGGTGATCGTCAGACCCGCGATGATGCCCGGCAGCGACTCCGGCAGCAGCACCTTGAACACGATCTGCGAGGTGGTCGCGCCCATTGCCTGCGCCGCTTCGATCAGCCCACGATCGACTTCACGCAACGCCGTCTCGACGAGCCGCGCGATGAACGGCGCGGCGGCGATCGTCAGCGGCACGACGGCCGCCGCCGTACCGATCGACGAACCGACCACGAGGCGCGTAAACGGAATCACCGCGACGAGCAGAATGATGAACGGTGTCGAGCGCACGGCATTGACGACCACGCCCATCGCGCGATTGGCGGCGATGTTCTGCAGCACGCCCTGGCGGTCGGTCAGATAGAGCAGCACGCCGAGCGGCAGGCCGACGGCCGCGCCGATCAGTCCCGAGATGCCGACCATGATCAGCGTCTCCCAGAACGACTGCACGAACATATCGAACATTTCACTCAACATACGACAACTCCTCGACCACCACGCCCTGTTCGCGCAGATACGTCAGCGCCTGCGCCACCTTCGTCGGCTCGCCGCCCGCGAGGACCGCGAGCGAGCCGAACGCCTGCCCCTGGATCTCGTCGATCTGGCCGTGCAGGATGTTGAAGTCCAGTTCGTAGCGGCGGATCGTCTCCGAGAGAATCGGCTGATCGACGCCCGAACCCGTGAACGCGAGCCGCAGCAAATGGCCGCTGCCCGTCTTCAGACGCTCGGCGACGCGCGCCTTCATCGCAGGCGGCAACTCCTGGGCGATCACGTCGCCGATCAGCGCGCGCGTGACTTCGTGGTGCGGTTGCAGGAACACGTCGATGACCTTGCCCTCTTCGACCACGCGGCCGTTGTCGAGCACGGCGACGCGGTCGCACACCTGCTTGATGACTTCCATCTGGTGCGTAATCAGCACGATGGTCAGCTTCAATTCGCGATTGATGCGCTTGAGCAGATCGAGAATCGCGCGCGTCGTTTCGGGGTCGAGCGCGGACGTTGCTTCGTCGGAGAGCAGGACTTTCGGCTTGCTCGCGAGTGCGCGGGCAATGCCGACGCGCTGCTTCTGCCCGCCGCTGATCTGCGACGGATAGCGATCCTTCTGCGCCGACAAGCCGACCAGATCGAGCAGCGGCAGCACATGCGTCTCGATCTCGGCGCGCTTCATGCCGGCCAGTTCGAGCGGCAGCGCGACGTTGTCGTACACCGTGCGCGACGACAGCAAATTGAAGTGCTGGAAGATCATGCCGATCTCGCGGCGCGCCTCGCGCAGCTGCGCGGCGGGCATGGTCGTGAGATCACGGTCGTCGATGACGACATTACCTTCCGTTGGGCGCGTCAGCAGGTTGATTGTGCGGACCAGCGTGCTCTTGCCGGCGCCGCTGCGTCCGATGATGCCGAACACCTCACCGCGAGGAATCGACAGATTGACGTTGTGCAGCGCTTCGATCCAGCCCCGTGGCCCCGGAAAACGCTGCGATAGGTTGCGTAGTTCGATCATGAAAAACGAAACGGCGGACTTGCCATCGAGCGTTGCACGCCCCGGGCACCGGCCGCCGTGACTTTTATTGGGATTTGAGCCGGCAATTTTACCGCAGCCGTGTCATATCCTTTAATAATCAATTCGTCATCTTTCATAACACAGTGGAATTAGAGGATGGCTCCGTTTCATCGGATGCGAACGGTCATGCGCATGCCGCTATGATCGAGCGCAATCTACAAACATCGGACGAATGCTCATGGAGACCTCCCAAACCGCCGCTTCCGCCGCGCGAAACCCGGAACGCACGCGGACGCTCACGCGCGACGGCCTCGAACTGCCGCTCTATCGCTGGCGCGCGGCGGGGCTGCGCTGCGCGACGGTCGCGCTGGTCCACGGTCTCGCCGAGCACGCGGGACGGTACGCGCCGCTCGCGCAGGCACTCAATGCGAATGGGATCGAACTGATCGCCATCGATCTGCGCGGACACGGCGATGCGCCGGGCCGGCGCGCGTGGATCGAACGCTTCGACGAGTATCTGCTCGACACTGACGCGCTCATCACCGAGGCCAACCGCAACGACGGCCCGCTGTTCCTGATGGGCCACAGCATGGGTGGCGCGATCGCAGCGCTTTACGCGATCGAAAAGCAGGCGGCGCAACGACGCCATTTGAACGGACTGATCCTGTCCAGTCCCGCGCTCGCGCCGGGGCGCGACGTGCCGCGCTGGATGCTGGCGCTGAGCCAGAAAATCAGCCGCGCATGGCCCACCTTCCCGGCGATGAAAATCGACGCGGCGCTGCTGTCGCGCGATCCGAGCGTGGTCGATGCGAACCGCAACGATCCCCTCGTGCATCACGGCGCGATTCCCGCGCGCACGGGCGCCGAACTGCTGCTCGCGATGCAGCGCATCGAACAGGGCCGCGCGGGCCTGCGCACGCCGCTTTTAATCTGGCACGGCACGGCCGACAAACTCACCGAGCCCAACGGCAGCCGAGACTTCGGCGCGCATGCCGGTTCGCCCGACAAGACGCTGACGCTCTACGAAGGCAGCTATCACGAGACGATGAACGATCTCGACCGTGAGCGCGTGATCGACGCGCTCGTCGCGTGGATTTTGAAACGTTCGGAATAAGTTGGCCTAGCGGCCCGACGTGTGCGGCCAGTCGGGCGGCCGTTTGTCGATGAACGCCTGCACGCCTTCGAGCGCCGACTCGTCCATCATGTTGCAGGCCATCGTCTGCCCGGCCAGTTGATACGCGGCTTCGATGCCCATTTCGAGCTGCCGGTAGAACAGGCCCTTGCCCGCTTCGACAGCCGCGCGCGGCTTCGCGCAAATGCTCTTCGCGAGCGCGGCGACTTCGGCATCGAGCATGTCGAGTGGCACCACGCGATTCACGAGGCCTTGCTGCTTCGCCGCCATTGCGTCGATGAAGTCGCCCGTCAGCAGCATTTCGAGCGCGGCCTTGCGCGACAGGTTGCGCGACAACGGCACCGACGGCGTCGCGCAAAACAGCCCGAGATTGACGCCCGACACAGCGAAGCGCGCGGTATCCGCGGCGACGGCGAGATCGCACATCGCGACGAGCTGACAGCCCGCTGCCGTCGCCGTGCCATGCACGCGCGCGATCACCGGCTGCGGCAGGCGCTGGATCAACAGCATCATCTTCGTGCAGCGCGCGAACAGCGACTGGTAGTAATCGAGCGACGGCGCCGCGCGCATTTCCTTCAGATCGTGCCCCGCGCAAAACGCGCGGCCCGCGCCCGCGATCACGACGACGCGCGTGTCGCTCTTCGCGATATCGGCGAGATGCGTCTGCATGTCGTCGAGCAGCGCCTCGGAGAGCGCATTGAACGCATCCGGACGGTTCAGCGTGAGACGCACGACGCCGCGCAGGTCATAAGCGTCTTGCGTGACTTCGATCAGTGGAGCCGCTGCATCTGCACTCATGATGTGATGGTCTCTCTTCCGATGCGCGCCGCCCGTCTTCAGATATCGGCAAGCGCCCGCACGTGGGCGACGACGCTGCGCCCCAGCGCCGACAGGTTGTAGCCGCCTTCCAGACAGCTGACGATGCGCCCTTTCGCGTACTTCGCCGCAACCTGGCGAATCTGCTCCGTGATCCACGCATAGTCGTCCTCGACGAGCGCCATGTTGCCGAGATCGTCCTCGCGATGCGCGTCGAAACCCGCCGATACGAACAGCATCTGCGGCTTGAATGCGTCGAGACGCGGCAGCCAGATCATGTCGACGGCCTCGCGCACGACCATGCCCTTCGAGCGTGCGGCAATCGGCACATTGCACATGTTCGGCGCCTGATTGTCGGCGCCCGTGAACGGATAAAACGGATGCTGGAAGATGCTGCACATCAGCACGCGCGAGTCGTTCGAAAACGCGGCCTCGGTGCCGTTGCCGTGATGCACGTCGAAATCGATGATCGCGACGCGTTCGAGGCCATGCACTTCGAGCGCGTGCCGCGCGGCAATCGCGACGTTGTTGAAAAAGCAGAAGCCCATCGCGCGCGCCGGCTCGGCGTGATGACCAGGCGGCCGCACGCTGCAAAACGCATTGTCGTAACGGCCTTCGATCACGGCATCCGTCGCCGCGACAGCCGCGCCCGCTGCACGCAACGCGGCGTTCCACGTATGCGGGTTCATCGATGTGTCGGGATCGATCTCCGCGTAGCCCTCACTCGGCGCGCGTTCGCGGAGGTAGTCGACGTGTGCCTTCGTATGCACGCGCAACAGCGCGGCTTCGTCGGCAAGCGGTGCGGACTCGCGCTCTATCAGCTCGCCAATGCGGCTCGCGATCAGCTGGTCTTCGATTGCCTGCAGCCGGGCCGGGCATTCGGGATGCCATTGACCCATCTCGTGTTGCAGACAGTCTGCGTGTGAAAAGAAACCGGTTGCCATGTGTTGATTTCGGGCAGCGCGCCTCGCGAAGTGCGAAAGCGCGTTGCATGTCTCCGTCCATTGACGCAAGCAGGTTGCGCGAATACTACGAAGTTACCACACGATGCGCCGAGACCGTGATGCCGCAACGCTTCTGCACAGTTTCGCGAACCCCGTCGGGTATACTGCCCCGTAACTTTTTTTGCCCGCCCACATCCCAGTTCACCATGACCGTCAAGCTTGCTCCGTCCGCACCATTTCGGCTACGCGCAACGACTGTAGCCGCCGCACTGTCCATCGCATGGTGCGCGTTCGCGGGAGTCGGCCCGGCTTCGGCGCAGACCGTCAGCAAGCCGCGCGTGCAGCTCGCGCAGGCGCAGCCCGAGCAACCGGCGCAAGGACAGACGTTCGAAGAAGAGATCGTGCCGCAGCGCTACGCGAACAACGCCGATGTCGATTCGTTCATCAACGACATGGCCGCGCGTCAGGGCTTCGATCCGGCGGCACTGCACGCGCTGTTCGCGCGCGTCAGCTATTCGGCAACGGCCGTGAAGCTCGTGACGCCGTCGCCAACACCGTCGATCAAGAACTGGCGCGTGTATCAGGGGCGCTTTCTCGACCCGGTGCGCATCAACGCGGGCGTGAAATTCTGGCGCGCGAACCAGGCGACGCTGCAACGCGCGTATGAGCAATATGGCGTGCCGCCCGAAGTGATCGTCGGCATTATTGGTGTCGAGACGATCTATGGGCGCTACATGGGCAACTTCCGCGTGCTCGACGCGCTGACCACGCTCTCGTTCGATTACCCGAACACGCCGAATCGCGCGGACCGGATGATGACGTTCCGCAAGAATCTCGAAGACTACCTGGTGTGGACGCGCGATTCTCAAATCGATCCGACCACCGTGCTCGGTTCGTACACGGGCGCGATCGGCATTCCGCAGTTTCTGCCGAGCAGCATCGTTCAATACGCGGTCGATTACGACGGCAACAAGCGAATCGATCTGCGCACGAGCCAGGCCGATGCGATCGGCAGCGTCGCGAACTATCTGAGTAAGAATGGCTGGGAAACGGGCCGCCCTGTCGTGTGGAATATCGCCACCGATACGGGCAGCCTCGGCATCGCGCAAGCGGCCGCGACGGGCGCGCCGGAGCCGCGCTGGTCGCTGCAGCAACTGCTGAAGGCGGGCATGCTGATGAACGAGCCGGGCCTCGATACGCGCACGGAAGCGGGCACGCCCGTGACCGTGGTCGATCTGCCTTCGCCGGGCCGGCCGACGGAGTACACGCTGGGCCTGAAGAACTTCTACGTGCTCACGCGCTATAACCGCAGCTTTTTCTATGCGCTGGCCGTGTATCAGCTTGGCGAGCGCGTGAAGGCGCAGATGGCCGCGACGGAAGCGGGCAATGCGTCGACGCCCGCCGAGTCGCAATAGCCGCGCTCGTCTTCTATCCATGCGAAAACGCCGGCTTCCGCCGGCGTTTTGCTTTTGCTGACATCGCCGCGCGCGGCGAGTTGCATCACGCGGGGAACACACCCGTCGACAGATAACGGTCGCCGCGATCGCAGACGATGAACACGATCGTCGCGTTCTCGACCTGGCGCGCGATGCGCAGCGCCACTTCGCACGCGCCCGCCGACGAAATACCGCAGAACACGCCTTCGACAGCCGCCATCCGGCGCGCCATCGCCTCCGACGCCGCCTGGCTCACGTTCTCGACGCGATCGACACGGCTGCGGTCGAAAATTTTCGGCAGATACGCTTCGGGCCATTTGCGGATGCCCGGAATGCGCGAGCCCTCTTCCGGCTGCGCGCCGATAATTTCGATTCCCGGATTCTGTTCTTTCAGATACTGCGACACGCCCATGATCGTACCCGTCGTGCCCATTGCCGATACGAAATGCGTAATGCCGCCTTCCGTGTCGCGCCAGATTTCGGGGCCCGTCGCTTCGTAATGCGCGAGCGGATTGTCCGGATTGGCAAACTGGTCGAGGATGATGCCCTTGCCTTCGCGCTGCATCTGCTCGGCGAGATCGCGTGCGTACTCCATGCCGCCCGTGACGGGCGTCAGCAGGATCTGCGCGCCATATGCGGCCATGCTCTGACGACGCTCCAGCGACAGGTCCTCGGGCATGATCAGGATCATCTTGTAGCCCTTGATCGCCGCCGCCATCGCGAGCGCGATGCCCGTATTGCCGCTCGTCGCTTCGACCAGCGTGTCGCCCGGTTTGATGCGTCCGCGCTGTTCCGCTTTCTTGATCATCGAAAGCGCCGGGCGGTCCTTCACCGAACCCGCCGGATTGTTGCCCTCCAGCTTGCCGAGCACGACGTTGTTGCGGCCGCGGATATCGTCGTCCACAAGGCGGACGAGCTGGATGAGGGGCGTATTGCCGATCGTGTCTTCAATCGTTTTGTAAGCCATATCGGTGCGTGCTGTGACGGTGCGCGAAGTCTTGAATCCGTCGATTCTAAACTACCGGGCGCACCACTGCCGGCAGCCCCTGATGCGCGCATGGATGCGTCAGCGCCAGTTTTCCATTGCGCAACGCGCCGGGAGAAGCGCAAAAAACCGCGGCAGGCTGGATCTGCCGCGGGAGCCAGTCATCTGAATGACGGCTGAAGGGAGGTCTGTGACAACCCCCGCCAGGAAAACGCCGAAGCGCAAGACGAACGCCCAACACGCGTCAGGCGCCCGTTTCATACGGTCAGATCAAAAGGCTATTTCTTGACCACCACTGCCGTGTCGTTCTTCGCAGCGGGCGCGGCCTTCGTGTGCGGCGCCGCAGCCTGTGCGCCAGCAGCAGCGACAGCCGTTGCACCAGCGCCCGACGTGCCGACAGCGAGGCCCTCGGCCTGCAGACGCTCGACGGTATGACCGCCGAGACCCTTGACCCGCTTGCTGAGATCCGCAGCGTCCTTGAACGGACCGTGCGCTGCGCGTTCGTCGAGAATGGCCTTCGCCTTCGCGGGACCAATGCCCTTGATGCCGCGCAGCGCGGATTCGTTAGCGGAATTGACATCGACCGACGCAAACGCCTGGCCGAAAGCGGCGAGCATGGCTGCCGTAACGAGGATTTTTTTGAACATGTGGAATCTCCCTGAAACACCGGCCGGTGACGATCACCAACCGGGAGACTCCAGTGTAGAGAGGTGTACGAACGATTTACACCTGGCCGAATAGCCAACGCACGTAACGGTCGACGCCTTCCTGCACGGTCAGGAACGGCGCGTCGTAGCCCGCTGCGCGCAGCTTCGTCTGGTCAGCCTGCGTGAAGCACTGATACTTGCCGCGCAGTGCGTCGGGGAACGGCACGTACTCGATCAGCCCACGCTGCACCAACTCCGGCAACGACAACGCGACCTCGCCGTCGAGCACGCGCAGCGTGTTGACGACCGTCGACGCGATATCGTTGAACGGCTGCGCGCGTCCGCTGCCCAGATTGAAGATGCCCGACTTCTCCGGATGATCGAAGAAATACAGGTTGACCTTCGCCACGTCTTCGACGGATACGAAATCGCGCGTCTGCTCGCCCGCTGCGTAGCCGTTGTACTCGCCGAACAGCTTGACTTTGCCTTCGGCGCGGAACTGGTTGAAGTTGTGGAACGCGACGGACGCCATGCGCCCTTTGTGCGCCTCGCGCTGTCCGTACACGTTGAAGTAGCGAAAGCCCGCGATCTGGCTTTTCGCCGTGGGCAGCACGCGCCGGATCACCTGGTCGAACAGGAACTTCGAGTAGCCGTACACGTTGAGCGGCGCTTCGACTTCGCGCTCTTCGACGAAGCGCGTCGATCCGCCATACGTCGCCGCCGACGACGCATACAGAAACTGCACGCCTTGCGCGAGACACGCATCGAGCACCGCACGGCTATAGCGGAAGTTGTTGTCCATCATGTAGCGGCCGTCGGTTTCCATCGTGTCCGAACAGGCGCCTTCGTGGAAAATCGCACGCACCTTGCCGAAGTCGCCGCGCGCAAAGCGCTCGACGAATTCGGTCTTGTCGAGATAGTCGTCGATTTCGCAGTCGACGAGATTCTTGAATTTGTCGGCGCGCGTCAGATTGTCGACGGCGATGATGCGGTCTTCGCCGCGCTCGTTGAGCGCCTTGACGATATTGCTGCCGATAAAACCAGCCGCGCCGGTGACGATGAGTGTCATGATCGTCCTGCAGTGAAGAGAGTCAACGGATGCGGAGATGAACCGCGCGCCGCGCGATCAAGCTGGCGCGCGCGGCATCAATGATGAAAGAGTTCGTCGTAGTCGACGGTGGCCGTGCCGAGCTTGGCGACCACGATTCCCGCTGCGCGATTCGCGAGCGACACGGCTTCGTCGAGCGGCAGGCCCGCGCCGAGCATCACGGCGAGCGTCGCGATCACGGTGTCGCCTGCGCCGGACACATCATACACTTCGCGAGCTACAGCCGCCGCGTGCAAGACGCCTTCGTCGGAGAAGAGCGTCATGCCCTCTTCCGAGCGCGTGAGCAGCAGCGCCGTCAACTCGAGCTCGGTGCGCAGCTTCGTCACGCGGGCGAGCAGATCGGCTTCGGATTTCCACTGCCCGACCACTTCGCGCAACTCCGCGCGGTTCGGCGTGATCAGCGTCGCGCCGCGATAGCGCTCCCAGTCGTCGCCCTTCGGATCGACCAGCACCTGCTTGCCCGCCGCGCGCGCCTTCGCGATCATCTGCGTGACGTGCGTGAGACCGCCTTTCGCGTAGTCCGACATCAGGATCACGTCGTGGATCGGCAACAACGCGTCGTAGCGAGCGAGGCCGGCGAGCAGCGCTTCGTGCGCGGGCGCCTTCTCAAAGTCGACGCGCAACAGCTGCTGCTGACGCGACAGCACGCGCAGCTTGATCGTCGTCGGCAGTTCGGGGTCGCGCTCGAGATACGGCGCGACACCGCTATCGCCGAGCAGTTGCACGACGCGCTCGCCCGGCTCGTCATGGCCGACCACGCACAGCAGGCCCGCCTGCGCACCGAGCGCCGCCGCGTTGCGCGCGACGTTCGCCGCGCCGCCCAGCCGGTCTTCCTGCTTTTGCACCAGCACCACAGGCACGGGCGCTTCCGGCGAAATACGATTGACGTCGCCGAACCAGTAACGGTCCAGCATCACGTCGCCGACGACCAGCACACGGGCCGCCGCCAGCCGTTCGCGCGCGATGATGCCCACTTCGGGCGCCAGCGTCGCGCCTTCAGGTACGGTCGGAGTCGGATGAATGTTCAGCGGGTCGTGCATACGGACGTCCAATCGAGTGATAGTCGATGCCGAGTTCGGACATCGCCTCGGGTTCATACAGATTGCGGCCGTCGAAAATCAACGGCGTCTTGAGCTCGGACTTCAAGTGCGTGAAATCCGGGCTCTTGAATTCCTTCCATTCAGTCACGATGACGAGCGCATCTGCGCCCGCAAGCGTCTCGTCCTGCGTGTTCGCGAAATGCAGGCGTGCTTGCTGGTCGGGTGTGCCGGCCAGATCGAGTGCGAAAACGCGCTTTGCCTCCGATGTCGCGACGGGATCGTACGCGCGCACCGTCGCGCCGCGCGCGAGCAGTTGCGCGATCACGCGGCGGCTGGGCGCCTCGCGCATGTCGTCGGTATTCGGCTTGAACGACAGGCCCCACACGGCGAACGTGCGGCTGCTGAGATCGTCGCCGAGCGTGTCCGTGATCTTGCGCACCAGCACTTCCTTCTGCTCGTGGTTCACCTCTTCGACGGCTTCGAGAATGCGCAGGTTGTGGCCCATCTCACTGCCCGTGCGGATCAGCGCCTGCACGTCCTTCGGGAAACACGAGCCGCCGTAACCGACGCCCGCGTAAAGGAAGTGATAGCCGATGCGCGGATCCGAGCCGATGCCGCGGCGCACTGCTTCGATGTCCGCGCCGACCTTGTCGGCCAGATTCGCCATCTCGTTCATGAACGAGATCCGCGTGGCGAGCATCGCGTTGGCCGCGTATTTCGTGAATTCGGCGGAGCGCACGTCCATGTAAAGCGTGCGTTCGTGATTGCGGTTGAACGGCGCGTACAGGCGGCGGATCTTCTCGCGCGCCTTGTCGCCGTCTTCGTCATTGTCGACACCGACGACGATGCGATCAGGACGCATGAAGTCGTCGACAGCTGCGCCTTCCTTCAGGAACTCCGGATTCGACACGATCGAAAAGCGATGCTGCGCGCTATCCGCCAGACCGCGCTTCCCCAGTTCTTCCGCGATCACTGCGCGCACGCGCTGCGCGGTGCCGACGGGCACCGTCGATTTGTCGACGATCACCTTGAAGCCGTTCATCGTGCGGCCGATGTTGCGTGCCGCTTCGAGCACGTATTGGAGGTCAGCGGAGCCGTCTTCGTCGGGCGGCGTGCCCACGGCGATGAACTGGATCTCGCCGTGCGCGACGCTCGCTTCGACATCGGTCGAAAACGTGATGCGCCCCGCTGCGCGCGAGCGCGCGATGATCTCCCGCAGACCCGGTTCGTGAATCGGCATGCCGCCGTTGTTGAGAATGTCGATCTTGCGTGGATCGACGTCCAGACAGAAAACGTCGTTGCCGACTTCGGCAAGACACGCGCCCGTGACGAGACCTACGTAACCCGTGCCGATAATGGTGATTTTCATACGCTTCCCGGTAGATGGTGCCGGTTCAATGTTCGGCGTTTCGATGCTGCGTGACGGCCTTGCCGCCTGCGTTCATGCGCGCCTGACATCAGCTCGACGCCGTGATCGGCTCGACGCGGCGCGGCGCATAGCTTTCCCAGCCGCTGCAGCCAGGACACTGCCAATAGAACAGCCGCGCCCGGAAGCCACAGTTCTGGCACGTGTACCGTGGCAGATTCTTGGTGCGCTGACGGATCAGCGTGCGCATCAGCTCCAGTTCGCTGCGGCGCGGCTCTTCGGCCACCGCCTGCTGCGCTTCGAGCAGGCGCGTCATGCCAGCGAGATTCGGTGACTTCTGCATCTGCGTGCGCGCGAGCGCGTGCGCCGCTTCGGGACCGCGCAGCGCCGACACGTGCTGATACGCGACGTCGAGCAGATCGTTCGACGGATAACGGTCCACCCACGACGTCAGCAGGTCGGCGCCGTCTTCCTGACGGCCAAGCGCTTCGTAGGCCTTCATCAGCTTTTCAGCGACGAGCGGCAGATACGCCGCATTCTGTTGCTCCACGTGCAGCCACTGCGCGATCGCCTTTTCGTGCTCGCCAGCCGCCGCGTCGACGTCGCCGAACAGGATCGTCGCGCGCACGTTCTGCGGATACGCCTTCAATGCGAGATCCAGCTGACAGCGGGCTTCGTCCGGCTTTTTCTGCTGCAGCGCTTCCTGCGCGAGTTCGCAATGGAAGTGGCCGATTTCCTTATCGAGCGACGCAGCGCCCATCGTTTCGAGCCGGCGCGCGGTGTCGATCGACTTGTTCCAGTCCTTCTCGATCTGATAGATCGTGAGCAGCGAGCGCTGCGCGCCAAGTGCGTAATCGCCCGATTGCAGCGCCTTGAACGTCTCTTCCGCGCGGTCCAGCAGGCCCGCCTTCAGGAAGTCCTGCCCGAGTTCGTACAGCGCGTGATCGCGCTCGTTGACGGGCAAGTCCGCGCGGCTCAGCAGGTTCTGATGCACGCGGATCGCGCGATCCGTTTCACCGCGGCGGCGGAACAGGTTGCCGAGCGCGAAGTGCAGTTCAATCGTTTCCGGATCGAGCTTGACGACTTCGATGAAGGCGTCGATGGCCTGGTCCGGCTGCTCGTTCAACAGAAAGTTTAGTCCGCGAAAATACGAACGCGGCAGGTTAGAGCTTTCGGACAACAGCGCCTTGAGGTCATAACGCGCGGCCACCCAGCCGAACGCGAACGCGACGGGTATGACGAGCAGCCACCAGAGGTCTAGATCCATGCGAATGTGCGGAGTGCGAAAGAGGCCGCGCGAGTGGCGCGCGGCGTGAAAGGGCTAGATGAGCGGCGGCATAGGCGGCTCTTCGACGACAGCGGGCGTTTCGCGCGCTACGCGCAGTTCGCGCTTGAGCCGGCCGTTTTCCATCCGCAGCCGGAACATCGCCGGCAGCGACGACACCAGACCGGCCAGCAGGCCCACGACGAAGAACGCGAGGCCGATCAGAATCAACGGCGCCTGCCACGAATACCCGGCGAGGAAATTCAGCGTAGCGCTTTGCGTATTGGACAGTGCAAGCACCAGCAGCAGCACGAACACCAGCACGCGAATCAGCCAGACGATAAATTTCATGTATTGATCTCTTGACGGCGGTTGCGGGATGACGCCGGCTTGATGACGCGTCGCGCCACGGTGTTTGCCCGCGCCGAAGTGACCCGTATTGTAAATGAAGCCTATGTCGACTGGCACAGCCGTGCGGATCACGATGCCTTACTGTCGTTTATCGGCTTGAAAAATGGTGCGCAATCGACGGGTTGCTGCCTTGAGCGTTGATAGAACGCACAAGGCTCCCCGCGCGGACGGGAGACCGGTCAACCATGTCCTCGTACGCTCGATGACGACGAGCAGCGTCCTGGCAACGGACGAAAAAAAAGCGCCCTAAGGCGCTTTTTCTGGTCAATGCCGTCTGACTGACGTAGCCACGGCGAGCTTCAACCTGAACTGCGAATACAACACAGAGCCGGCTTAAAGATCGTCGTCCGCGGATTCGGCTTTCAACGGCTCGCCCGCACGACGATCGACGCGCTCGCGCAACTCCTTGCCAGGCTTGAAATGCGGCACGTACTTCTCAGGCACCAACACTTTCTCGCCCGACTTCGGGTTGCGCCCGACGCGGGATGGACGGCGATTCAGGCCAAAGCTGCCGAAGCCGCGAATTTCGATGCGATGGCCGTTCGCCAGAGCGTCCGACATCGCATCGAGCATCGTCTTCACCGCGAAATCCGCATCCTTGAGGACAAGTTGCGGAAATCGCGTAGCCAGCTGGGCGACCAATTCTGATTTGGTCATACTGCAGCAGACCCCTTAAGGCTTACTGGTTCTGGCCGTCGAGCTTGGCCTTCAGCAGCGCGCCCAGGTTCGTCGTGCCGCTGGCTGCCGAGCTGGTGTCAGATGCCAGACCACGAATCGCTTCCTGTTGCTCAGCCGAATCCTTCGCCTTGATCGACAGGTTGATGCCACGCGACTTGCGGTCGATGTTGATGATCATCGCATTGACCTTGTCGCCTTCCTTCAGCACGTTGCGAGCGTCTTCCACACGGTCTTGTGCGATTTCCGAAGCGCGCAGGTAGCCTTCGACGTCAGCCGTCAGCTGAACCACTGCACCCTTCGCGTCAACCGTCTTGACCACGCCGTCAACGATCGAACCCTTGTCGTTCATTGCAACGAAGTTGCTGAACGGGTCGCCTTCGAGCTGCTTGATACCCAGCGAGATGCGTTCCTTCTCGACGTCGATGCCGAGAACGATCGCTTCCACTTCGTCGCCCTTCTTGTACTTGCGAACAGCTTCTTCGCCCGTTTCGCTCCACGACAGGTCCGACAGGTGAACCAGACCGTCGATGCCGCCAGGCAGACCGATGAAGACGCCGAAGTCGGTGATCGACTTGATTGCGCCTTGCAGCTTGTCGCCCTTCTTGAAGTTGCGGCTGAAGTCGTCCCACGGGTTCGGCTTGCATTGCTTCATGCCGAGGCTGATACGGCGGCGGTCTTCGTCGATTTCGAGAACCATGACTTCGACTTCGTCGCCCAGCTGAACAACCTTCGACGGTGCAACGTTCTTGTTCGTCCAGTCCATTTCCGACACGTGAACCAGGCCTTCGATGCCCGATTCGACTTCGACGAATGCGCCGTAGTCGGTGATGTTGGTGACCTTACCGAACAGGCGCGTGCCCGACGGGTAACGGCGCGAGATGCCTTCCCACGGATCGTCGCCGAGTTGCTTGATACCGAGCGAAACGCGGTTCTTCTCTTGATCGAACTTGAGGATCTTTGCCGTGACTTCCTGGCCAACCGACAGAACTTCGCTCGGGTGACGCACGCGACGCCATGCGATGTCGGTGATGTGCAGCAGGCCGTCGATACCGCCGAGGTCCACGAACGCGCCGTAGTCGGTGATGTTCTTGACCACGCCTTCGACGATCGCGCCTTCCTTCAGCGTTTCGAGCAGCTTTGCGCGCTCTTCGCCTTGCGTCGCTTCGATCACAGCGCGGCGCGACAGCACCACGTTGTTACGCTTACGGTCCAGCTTGATGACGCGGAATTCCAGCGTCTTGCCTTCGTACGGCGTCGTATCCTTCACGGGGCGCGTGTCGACCAGCGAGCCCGGCAGGAATGCGCGAATGCCGTTGACCATGACGGTCATGCCGCCCTTGACCTTGCCCGTGATAGTGCCCGTCACGAGTTCGTTGTTGTCGAGGGCCTTTTCCAGCGACAGCCACGAAGCCAGACGCTTCGCCTTGTCGCGCGACAGGATGGTGTCGCCGTAGCCGTTTTCCAGCGCGTCGATCGCGACGGAAACGAAGTCGCCCGCCTGCACTTCTACCTCGCCCGCGTCATTCAGGAACTCTTCGAGCGGGATGTAGGCTTCGGACTTGAGACCAGCGTTGACGACCACGAAGTTGTGGTCGACACGCACGACTTCGGCGGAGATCACTTCGCCAGCGCGCATGTCTTGCTTGGTCAGCGACTCTTCGAACAGAGCCGCAAAAGATTCGGTATTCGGGGTAGAGGTTTGCAGGTCGGACATAAAAATCTGAATTTGCATGGTTTTCGCAGCGTCAGGTGAACCATCACGGTTCATCACTACGGCAAAGGAGCGAAAGCCATACGGGGTTAAGGGTTAAACAATCGCTTCGTGTTGCTCACGAGGCACCTACACAACAACAAAAAACACTTCGATGCGAGATTCCGCGTTCAGCTTTGCGGAACCAGCGCCTTGTACCACTGCGTCACCTGCTCGACCGCCTGGTCGATCGATAATGCCGAAGTATCGAGGAGCTGTGCATCCGCTGCGGGCTTGAGCGGCGCGGCTGAACGCTTGCTGTCGCGCTCGTCGCGTTCACGCAAATCCCGGAGCAAGTCATCCATATTAGCAGAAAATCCTTTTTGGATCAATTGCTTATGCCGGCGGGCCGCGCGAGCCTCAACGCTGGCCGTCAAAAACACCTTCAGGACGGCGTCCGGGAAGATCACCGTGCCCATGTCGCGACCGTCCGCGACGAGCCCCGGCTGCTTGCGAAAGGCCCGCTGACGGGCCACCAGAGCGGCTCTAACGGGCGCATGAACGGCGATTGCCGACGCCCGGTTGCCGACTTTCTCGGCGCGGATGTCAGTCGATACGTCGACGCCGTCCAGCTGCGCAATGCCCTCGCGGAAGGTGATATGGAGCTCGCCGATCAGGCTTGCAAGAGCGTCGGAGTCGTCGGCGGCGATGTTGTAGCGCACGCTGGCGAGCGCGGCGAGCCGGTACAGCGCACCGCTATCCAGCAGGTGAAAGCCGAGTTCGGCGGCCACCACGGCGGCCACGGTGCCTTTGCCGGATGCGGTCGGGCCGTCGATCGTGATGACGGGCGTCTGGTGAAAGGGACGGGTCGGTTTCATCGAGAAAGTCGCCCGTCGGAACAGGCAGCGAATGTTGTCAAGACGGGTCAGGGTTGGGCGAGCGCAAGGAAGCGCTCGAAATAATCGGGGAACGTCTTGCCGACGCATTTCGGGTCGTTGATCCGCACGGGCACGCCGCCGAGGCTCACCAGCGAGAAGCACATCGCCATACGGTGATCGTCGTAAGTGTCGATGGCGGCGTTCGGCGTCAGCTTTTCAGGCGGTGTAACGACGAGGAAATCCTCGCCCTCCTGCACCTTCGCTCCCACTTTGCGTAGCTCGGTCGCCATCGCGGCGATGCGGTCGGTTTCCTTCACCCGCCAGCTCGCGATGTTGCGCAGCGTCGACGTGCCGTCGGCGAACAGCGCGGCGACGGCGATCGTCATTGCCGCGTCGGGAATCAGGTTGAAGTCCATATCGATGGGGTCGAGCTTGCCGTGGTCGTTGCCGACGCCGCGCACTTCGATCCAGTCATCGCCCATCGTGACGTTCGCGCCCATCTTCATCAGCGCCGTCGCGAAACCGACGTCGCCCTGGATGCTCGCGCGCCCCACGCCTTCGACGCGCAGCGGTCCGCCGCCCAGCGCGCCCGCCGCGAGGAAATACGAGGCCGACGACGCGTCGCCTTCGACCATGATCTTGCCCGGCGACTGGTAACGCACGCCGTTCGGAATCGTGAAGCGCTCCCAGCCGAGCCGCTCGACCTTGATACCGAAGCGCGCCATCAGCGCGATCGTGATCTCGATATACGGCTTCGAAATGAGCTCGCCCGCTACTTCGACGATCGTCTCGCCGCTTTCCGTTTTCACGAGCGGCAGGGTCATCAGGAGCGCCGTCAGGAACTGGCTCGACACATCGCCGCGCACACGGATGGGCGCATCGACGGAAATCTGCGCCGGACGGATGCGCAGCGGCGGAAAGCCTTCGTTCTCTTCGTAATCGATCTTCGCGCCGATCTGCCGCAGCCCGTCGACCAGATCGCCGATCGGCCGCTCGTGCATGCGCGGCACGCCGTGAATCCGGTAGTCGCCGCCGTTCACGGCAAGCGCTGCCGTCAGCGGCCGCACCGCCGTGCCCGCGTTGCCGAGGAACAGATCCGCGCGCGCCGCGGGGAGCGCGCCACGCGTGCCCGTCACGACGCAGGTGTCGCCGTCGCGCTTGACCTTCACGCCGAGCTTTTCGAGCGCGTCGAGCATCACGCGGGTGTCGTCGGAATCGAGCAGATTGGTAATCGTCGTCTCGCCCTCGGACAAGGCCGCGAGCAGCAGCACACGGTTCGAGATGCTCTTCGAGCCGGGCAGACGGACGGTGCCGGACGCGCGGGAAAAGGGTCCGAGATCGAGATGTTCCATGTGAATTCCAGTGTCCAGTTATTTCGACGCGTCGTCGGTTGCGGAGCGTTCGGGCGACGCTTTTTGCGTAGGCGTGGCACGTTCCTGCCATTCGCTGCGCGCCGCGCGCGAGCGGGCGAACACGGCTTCGAGCGTCGCGCCATCGCCGGCTTCGATTGCGGCACGCAGGCGCGCCAGCACCGCCGTATAGCCGTCGATCTCAGCGAGCAGCGCCGCGCGGTTCGCGACGCAGACGTCGCGCCACATTTCCGGGCTCGACGCGGCAATGCGCGTGAAGTCGCGGAACCCGCCCGCTGCGAAGGAGAACTTGAGCGCGGCATCGGATGAATTGAGAATTTGCTCAACCAGCGCGAACGACAACACGTGCGGCAAATGGCTGACCGACGCGAACACGCGGTCATGCTGATCCGGCGACATCGCGTGCACGCTGGCGCCCGTGGCGCGCCACATCGCGGCAATACGGTCGACGCAAGCCCGCGTGTTCTCCGGCAACGCGCACAGCACGACGTTGCGGTTCACGTACAGGTCGGGCAACGCGGCGTCGACGCCGCTCGATTCGCGGCCCGCAATCGGATGACCGGGCACGAACTGGCCGATGCGCTCGCCCAGCGCCGCGCGCGCAGCCGCGACGACGTCCGACTTCGTGCTGCCGGCGTCGGTGACGATCGTCGACGGGTCAAGAAACGGCGCAATGCGTTCCAGCAGAGGCTGCGTCTGCGCGACGGGCGCGGCGAGCAGCACGACGTCGGCGCCTTTCAGCGCGGTCCGCAGCGCGTCGTCGTCGGCGAGCGAGGCGCTCGCGTCGATCACGCCCAGTTCGAGCGCGCGCTCCGTCGATGCAGCCGACCGTCCCACGCCAATCACCCGCCGCTCGCCGCCCACGTCGCCGCGTTCGCGCAGCGCGCGCGCAAGCGATCCGCCGATCAGCCCGACGCCGAAAATCACCAGTTTGTCGAAAGAGAACGCTGCCACGTCAGTCACAGAAAAAACGCGCCTCGCTGCTTTCGAGGCGCGTGGATTACATTGATACGCTCAGGCCGTCGCCAGCGTCTTTTCGAGCGCCGCAATGAACGCCTCGTTTTCTTCCGGCAGGCCGATCGTCACGCGCAGCCATTGCGGCAGGCCATAGCTGCCCACCGGCCGCACGATCACGCCCTGCTTCAGCAATTCGAGATTCACGCGATTACCCGCGCCGTCGTCGTTACCGACGCGCACCAGCACGAAGTTGCCGTGCGACGGCACGTATTCGAGACCGAGCTTGTCGAACGCTTGCGTCAGACGGAGATAGCCCTGCGCATTCAGCTCGGCGCTCTTTTGCAGGAACGGCTTGTCGTTCAGCGCGGCGATCGCGGCCGCTTGCGCGAGCGTGTTCACATTGAACGGCTGACGCAGACGGTTCATCAGATCGGTCAGTTCCGGCTGCGCGATGGCAAAGCCGACACGCAGACCCGCGAGGCCGAACGCCTTCGAGAACGTGCGCGACACCAGCAGGTTCGGATAGCGGCGCACCCACGCGATCGAGTCATAGCGCTTGTCCGCGCCCAGATATTCCGTGTACGCCTCGTCGAGCACCACGGCAACGTGGCGCGGCACCTTCGACAGGAACGCCTCGATCGTCGCGCCGTCGATGAACGTGCCCGTCGGATTGTTCGGGTTCGCGACGAAAACGAGGCGCGTGTCGTCGCTGATCGCGGCGAGCATCGCGTCGAGATCGTGGCCGTACTCCACGGCGGGCACGACGATCGCGCGTGCGCCGAGGCCTTGCGTCGCCAGCGCATACACGGCAAACGAATACTGCGCGTAGACGACCGACTGGTTCTTCTCGACAAACGCATGCGCGGCCAGTTCGAGAATGTCGTTGCTGCCGTTGCCGAGCGTGATCCAGTCGGCGGGCACGTCGTATTGCGCCGAAAGCGCGGCCTTCAGTTCGAAGGCGTTCGCGTCCGGATAGCGGCCGAGTTCGCTCGCCGCCTGCGCCATCGCCGTTTTCGCGGACTCCGGCATGCCGAGCGGATTCTCGTTCGACGCGAGCTTCACGATACGCGCTTCGTCCAGCCCAAATTCGCGCGCGACTTCCGAAATCGGCTTGCCAGCCACATAAGGCGCGATCGCGCGAACGTAGGACGGACCGAAAGACGTTGTCATGTGTATCTCCGGATAATTCCTGGACTTGCTTATTGGTTGCGAAATAGTTGCGAAACGATGTCGGACGTATCAGCGGGCGCGCGGATACGAGCCGAGAATCTTCAGGAAGTCTGCTTTCTGGCCTAGATCGGCGAGCGCGGCTGTAACGGACGCGTCGTCGCGATGGCCTTCGACGTCGATGTAGAAGTAATACTCCCACGTGCCGACGCGGGCCGGACGCGACTCGAAACGCGTCATCGACACGCCGTGGCGGGCGAGCGGTTCGAGCAGCTTGAACATCGCGCCCGGCTCGTTCGCGACGGACACGATCAGCGACGTCTTGTCGTAGCCGCTCGCGCCCGTCGGCTGCTTGCCGATCATCACGAAGCGGGTGCGGTTGTGCGGGTCGTCCTGGATCAGCGCGTAAGCGACTTGAAGACCGTATTGCGTTGCCGCGCGGTCGCCCGCGATGGCCGCGATGGTCGGATCTTCCGCCGCCATGCGTGCGGCTTCGGCGTTACTCGACACAGCCTGGCGCTCGACATGCGGCGCGTGCGTGGCCAGCCAGCGCTGGCACTGCGCAAGCGCCTGCGCATGCGCGCACACGCGCGTCACACCGGCCAGCCCGCCGTTGAGCGTGAGCAGATTGTGATGGATCGGCAGCGCGAGTTCGCCGCCGATCAGCAGTTGCGTTTGCAGCAGCAGATCGAGCGTGCGCGACACCGCGCCTTCCGTCGAGTTTTCGATGGGCACGACGCCGAATTCCGCGCCGCCCGCTTCGACCGAGCGAAACACTTCGTCGATCGACGAACAAGGCAGCCCTTCGATCGACTGACCAAAGTACTCGTGCATCGCCTGTTCGCTATACGTGCCGGCCGGCCCGAGGTACGCGGCCGTGATGTTCTTCTCCAGCGCGCGGCTCGCGGCCATGATTTCGCGCCAGATCGCGCTGATATGCTCGCCGGCGAGCGGGCCTGCGCTCATATCCTGCAGACGCGCGATTACCTGCTGCTCGCGCTCCGGACGAAACACAGGCGCGTTGAAGTGCTTCTTGACCTCGCCGACTTCGAGTGCGACCGCCGCGCGCTGATTCAGCAGCGCGATGAGCTGCGCGTCGATCGCGTCGATGCGTTCGCGCAGCGGTTTGAGTTGAGAATTGAGTTCGTCGTCCATGCTTCTAAAGGACCGCTTCGAGTCCTGTATAGGGCCAGTTCGGAGAGGATGCGCGCGCTGCGACCGGAAAGATCACGCGCTGCGCTGTTCGAATTCCCTCATGTACTCGACAAGCGCTTTGACGCCTTCGAGCGGCACCGCGTTGTAAATCGACGCCCGCATGCCGCCGACGGACTTGTGGCCCTTCAGCTGCACCAGTCCGCGCGCTTTCGCGCCGGCCAGGAAATCTTCATTGCGCGACTCGTCGGCGAGGAAGAACGGTACGTTCATCCGCGACCGCGCGTTGCGCTCCACCTTGTTCAGATAGAAGCTCGATGAATCGATGGTGTCGTACAGCAGCTTCGCCTTCTCGACGTTGCGTGCCTCGATCGCCGTCAACCCGCCCTGCTTCTTCAACCACTTGAACACCAGCCCAGCGATGTAGATCGCGTACGTGGGCGGCGTGTTGTACATCGAATTGTTCAGCGCGACCGTCTTCCATTCGAATGCCGACGGACACATGGCCATCGAACGATCGAGGAGATCTTCGCGCACGATCACGACAGTCACGCCCGCCATGCCGATGTTCTTCTGCGCGCCGCCAAACAACACGCCATATTTGGCGATGTCCATCGGGCGCGACAGGATGTGCGACGACGCGTCGGCGACGAGCGGAATGTCGCCGAGATCGGGAATCTCGAAGGTCTCGACCCCGTGGATTGTTTCGTTCGTGCACAGGTGCACGTAGGCGGGATCGTCGGACAGGTTCCACTCGGCGCGCGCCGGAGCGCGCGTGAAACCGTCGGCCGTTTCACCGCTTGCGGCAATGTGCGCCGCGCCGTATTTCTGCGCTTCCTTGAACGACTTCTGCGACCAGGAGCCCGTCACGACGAAGTCTGCGCGCGCCTTGCGGCCCATCAGGTTCATCGGCACGATTGCGTTTTCGCCGAGCCCGCCGCCTTGCAGAAAGAGAATCTGATGACTGGCCGGCACCTGCAGCAAATCGCGCAGATCGGTCAGCGCCTCTTCATGGATCGCCATGAACTCTTTGCCGCGATGGCTCATTTCCATCACGCTCATGCCGCTGCCGCGCCAATCGAGCATTTCGTCGGCTGCCTGCTGCAGCACTTCTTCGGGCATGGCCGCAGGACCGGCGGAGAAATTGAAGACGCGCATCGTGAGAACCCTGGGAAGCAGGCACGCGGCATGAGAAAGAGCCGAAAACCGCGCCTGAAAGAAAATGGCCGTCTGCGCGCAAGCGCAAACGGCCATTATCGCATTGACGCTCGAAACCCGCCAAACCCCGGCGTTTCAAGGGAATTAACGCATTCCCTCTCACGCCACCCGTGACAGGCGCTCCGAGCGCCGTTCAGCCTCGTTCGACCTGCTGCTTACTTCGCCGGCTTGACGGAAGCGACTTCCTTGTCAGCCTGGTCGCGCGTTGCCTTGATCGATTGCGGCATGTACTTCTGCATCAGACCGTTCACGACGTCGCGGCCAACCTGGTCTTGCACCTGGATGAACTTGCGGCCCGTCGGGCTCTTGTAGAACGCGGTCAGATCGTTGATTTCCTGCGTGCTGTAGTACTTCGCGTAGGCGTCGTACTGAGCTTGCATGGCATCCTGCTTGAACGAATCCGTAGCGAAGACCTGGCCTGCCGAGTCAACCAGCTTCGGCACAGCATTCTTCTGCAGCGACGGGACGGAAGCCTGCTTTTGCTTGTCCGTCATCGTCTTGTTTTCCGACAGCGCGTCCGACAGGATGGCCGGGACGAGTTGCTTTGCCTGCATCTGCGCGCTGTTGCCGATTGCGCCGACCAGCTTCTGTGCGTCGATCGCGTCCAGCAGATTCTTGATGGCAGCCTGCTTCGCCGGGTCGACGGGGGCAGCGGCAGCCGGAGCAGCCGGAGCCGGCTGCTGGGTTTGCAGCGCTTGCGCCATCGCGAGGGTCGGGACGAAAGCGGCCAGAACCATCAACTGCTTGAAACGTTTTTGCATCACTACTCCCTAAGAGAAATTAACCTAACTGCTTCGCCACGCAGGCGGCGCATCGGCCCGATGCGCTCAACATGCCTGCGCTGCTTTACGCATTACTTGAGAAGCTTCGCTGCGAATCACGACGCTTCGCTTTCGTCACCGCCCGCTTCGTCCGCAGGCGCGTCGGCGTCGCCGTCCACGTCTGCTTCCGCTTCAGCAACCTGCTGCAGACCGGAAAGCTTGGTGCCTTCATCAAGGCTGATGAGTGTAACACCTTGCGTAGCGCGGCCCATTTCTCGAATTTCCGACACACGCGTGCGGATCAGCACGCCCGTATTGGTGATCAGCATGATCTGCGCTTCCGCGTCGACCAGCGTCGCGGCGACCACCTTGCCGTTACGCTCGGACGTCTGGATCGCGATCATGCCCTTTGTGCCGCGGCCGTGGCGCGTGTACTCCGTGATCGGGGTGCGCTTGCCGTAGCCGTTTTCCGTTGCCGTCAGCACCGACTCCTGTTCGTCGCCTGCGACGAGCAGCGCAATCACCTGCTGACCGTCTTCGAGCTGCATGCCGCGCACGCCGCGCGCTTCACGGCCCATCGGACGAACGTCGTTCTCGTCGAAGCGGACTGCCTTGCCCGAATCCGAGAACAGCATCACGTCGTGCTCGCCGTCGGTGATCGCCGCGCCGATCAAGTAATCACCGTCATCCAGGCCGACCGCGATGATGCCTTTCTTCAGCGGACGGCTGAATGCCTCGAGCGGCGTCTTCTTGACCGTGCCGAGCGCCGTCGCCATGAAAATGAACTTGTCCGCCGAGAATTCCTTGACGGGCAGCACGACGGTGATCTTCTCGCCGTCCAACAGCGGGAACATGTTGACGATCGGACGGCCGCGCGAATTGCGCGAGCCCTGCGGCACTTCGTAAACCTTCAGCCAGTAAACGCGGCCGCGGTTCGAGAAGCACAGGATGTGGTCATGCGTGTTCGCGATGAAGAGCGTGTCGATCCAGTCGTCTTCCTTCATCTGCGTCGCCTGCTTGCCGCGACCTCCGCGCTTCTGGGCGCGATATTCCGACAACGGCTGCGATTTCACGTAACCGGAGTGCGACATCGTCACGACCATGTCCTGCGGCGTGATGAGATCTTCCGTGTTCAGCTCGGTCGCGTTCATCTCGATGCGCGAGCGGCGTTCGTCACCAAATTCGCTCTTGATCGAGACCAGTTCGTCGAAGATGATCGAAGTTATGCGCTCGGGGCGCGCGAGGATATCCAGCAAATCGGCGATCTGCGCCATGACGTCACGGTACTCGCTGAGGATCTTGTCCTGCTCGAGGCCCGTCAGGCGTTGCAGCCGCATCTGCAGAATTTCCTGCGCCTGCGTGTCCGACAGACGGTAGAGCCCGTCGACCTGCATGCCGTACGCCGGATTCAGACCTTCCGGACGGTACGCGCTGCGGCCCCCCGACGAAGCATTGTCCGTCTCGGCGCGCTGCAGCATTTCGCGCACGATCGACGAATCCCACGGGCGGTCCATCAACTCCTGCTTCGCGATGGGCGGCGTCGGCGCGGCCTTGATGATCGCGATGAAATCGTCGATGTTGGCAAGCGCGACAGCGAGGCCTTCGAGCACGTGACCGCGCTCGCGCGCTTTGCGCAGCTCGTATACAGTGCGCCGCGTCAACACTTCGCGACGGTGCGACAGGAAATGCGACAGCATTTCCTTCAGGTTCAGCAGCTTCGGCTGGCCGTCGACCAGCGCGACCATGTTCATGCCGAACGTGTCCTGGAGCTGCGTCGCCTTGTACAGATTGTTGAGAATGACCTCAGGCACTTCGCCGCGCTTCAGTTCGATCACAACGCGCATGCCGCTCTTGTCGGATTCGTCGCGAATGTCCGAGATGCCTTCCAGCTTTTTCTCATTCACCAGCTCGGCGATCCGCTCGAGCAGCGAACGCTTGTTCACCTGATACGGCAGTTCGTCGACGATGATCGCCATGCGCTGGCCGCGATCGATCTCTTCGAAGTGCGTGGTCGCGCGCATCACGACCCGCCCGCGCCCCGTGCGGTAACCGTCGCGCACGCCGGCGACGCCGTAGATGATGCCCGCCGTCGGGAAGTCCGGCGCCGGCACGATCTCGATCAGCTCGTCGATCGTTGCTTCCGGATTCTTCAGCAGGTGATGGCAGGCGTCGACGATTTCGGTCAGATTGTGCGGCGGAATGTTCGTCGCCATGCCGACAGCAATGCCCGACGAGCCGTTGATCAGCAGGTTCGGGATGCGCGCGGGCAGAATGGTCGGCTCGTTTTCGCTGCCGTCGTAGTTCGGCTGGAAGTCGACCGTTTCCTTGTCGATGTCGGCGAGCAGTTCGTGGCCGATCTTCGCCATGCGGATTTCGGTGTAACGCATCGCCGCGGCGTTGTCGCCGTCGACTGACCCGAAATTGCCTTGTCCGTCGACGAGCATGTAGCGCAGCGAAAAGTTCTGCGCCATGCGGACAATCGTGTCGTATACAGCCGAGTCGCCGTGCGGATGGTACTTACCGATCACATCGCCGACGATACGCGCCGATTTCTTGTACGCCCGGTTCCAGTCGTTGTTCAGTTCGTGCATGGCGTACAGCACGCGCCGGTGAACCGGCTTCAGACCATCGCGGACATCGGGAAGCGCGCGCCCTACAATCACGCTCATCGCGTACTCGATATACGAGCGGCGCATTTCCTCCTCTAGGGAGATTGGTAGAGTCTCTTTGGCGAATTGATCCATTGTCCGTATCGTTTACGCGCGAAGACGATGAGGGAAACGCGTTCTTCACCTCACCGCTTGGGCCTACCCCTATGCATCTGCGAGCGCAGCGCATCACGCGATTCTACCATGCGCCGCATCCGCTCCCGGCGACATGCGTATACCTATTAGTGGGACGCGCGAAAACGGCACCTGGAAGCGCCTCGCGAGCGTGGTGACCGGGCCCGGAAAATGCTCCCTGTCAAGCCGCCCGAAACGGCCTCCGGCGGGCTCTTGACGAACTTGCCACCTTCTGTTGCGCATGCACCACATTCGACCGGGCGTATGAATAGGGGGCGGATTTTTTTATCGTCGGAAGGGAACGATATGGCAAAATGCCAACGCACAAAGTTAGACACTGCTCGAAGTCTACGCACAGCGTCTTTTGTTCCGCACCGATGTTATACTTCGAGCAATGTATGACTGGTCTTTGTCAACAGGCTCGCAGTAAACCTGCGGTAATCTCAATTTCGAGAGGAGAAATATGAATAAACTTTCAAAGCTCGCGTTCATTGCAGCTACCGCAGTTATGGCTGCATCCGCTATGGCACAGTCGGTGCCGGCGTCGCGACAAGCCACCAACGACAACTGGGTGAACGGCACCGGCGAATACGTGTGGATGAACGGCACGAATGAGCTTTGCTGGCGCGACGCGTTCTGGACGCCGGCAACGGCTAACGCAAAGTGCGATGGCGCACTGGTCGCACAAGCACCGACGCCGCCGGCACCTCCGGCACCGGTTGCTCCGGCTATCACCAGCCAGAAGATCACTTATCAAGCTGACACGCTGTTCGACTTCGACAAGGCAATCCTGAAGCCGGCTGGCAAGGAAAAGCTGGACGATCTCGCATCGAAGATTCAAGGCCTGAACCTGGAAGTCGTCGTGGCCACTGGCTACACCGACCGCATCGGTTCGGACAAGTACAACGACCGTCTGTCGCTGCGTCGTGCACAAGCTGTCAAGGCATACCTGGTCAGCAAGGGCATCGAAGCCAACCGTATCTACACGGAAGGCAAGGGCAAGCGCAACCCGGTTACGACGGGCTGCAACCAGAAGAACCGCAAGCAACTCATCGCCTGCCTCGCACCGGATCGTCGCGTGGAAGTCGAAGTTGTCGGTACTTCGAAGCAGTAAGCTACAAAACACCGCAGTATCCAAAGCCCCGCTTCGGCGGGGCTTTTTTTATGCTCCGCCTGCGCGGCGTCAACCACCGCGCGAGACGAGACACGACAAGCGCGACCGGGCGCTTTTTGCCGCCCCATGCGCAGCCCTATATACTCAGGGTTTCTCCGATCCACCCGCCTTCCCGCCCTCGAGGCCGCATCCGTCATGACCAATGCCGATCCCCACGAACTGCAGAAATTCAGCGATCTCGCGCATCGCTGGTGGGACCCGAACGCCGAGTTCAAACCGTTGCACGAACTGAATCCGGTGCGGCTTAACTGGATCGACTCGCACGCGCATCTCGCGGGCAAGCGCGTGCTCGATATCGGCTGCGGCGGCGGGATTCTGTCGGAGTCGATGGCGACTTTGGGCGCCGATGTGAAGGGAATCGATCTTTCCAATCAGGCTTTGGGCGTCGCCGATCTTCACAGCCTTGAAAGTGGTGTAACGGTAAGTTACGAGGAGATCGCCGCGGAGGCGCTGGCAGCCCGCGAACCCACCTCGTTCGATGTCGTCACGTGCATGGAAATGCTCGAGCACGTGCCCGATCCGTCGAAGGTCGTGGAAGCGTGCAAGACGCTCGTCAAGCCGGGCGGCTGGGTGTTCTTTTCGACGCTCAATCGCAATGTGAAGTCGTACCTGCTTGCGGTGGTCGGCGCGGAGTACATCGCGCGCATGCTGCCGAAGGGCACGCACGACTACGCCCGCTTCATCCGTCCGTCGGAGCTTGCCGGCTTCGCGCGCGCGGCGGATCTGCACACCGTCGAAATCAAGGGCATCACCTACAACCCGCTCACGCGCCATTTCGGCGTGTCGAACGATACCGACGTCAACTACATGCTCGCGTGCCGTCGCGAAGCCTGATCCAGCGCCTACTTCAATGAGCGATCCCACGCCCCTGCCACAGCGCGAAGACGACGAAGCATCGGTCGGTCTTTGCCAGGGCATTCTGTTCGACCTCGACGGTACGCTTGCCGACACCGCGCCCGACCTCGCCGCAGCCGTCAACAAGATGCGCCATGAGCGCGGCCTCGAGATGGTGCCGCTGGAAAAGTTGCGCCCGCTCGCGTCAGCGGGTGCGCGCGGCCTGCTCGGAGGCGCGTTCGGCATCGGCCCCGACCATCACGACTACGCGTCCATGCGCGACGAGTTCTTGGCGAATTACGAAGCGGATCTATGCATCGAAACGCTGCTGTTCCCAGGCATTGGTGACATTCTCGATGACCTCGACGCGCGCGGCGTGCGCTGGGGCATCGTGACGAACAAGGTCGCGCGGCTGACGGAACCGCTCGTCGCCCAGCTTGGGCTGGGCGCGCGTGCGGGCTGCGTCGTCAGCGGCGACACGACGCCGCATTCGAAGCCCCATCCCGCGCCGCTGCTGCACGCCGCGAAGGAGCTGGACCTGCAGCCGGAGCGGATCGTCTATGTCGGCGACGATCTGCGCGACGTGCAAGCGGGCTTTGCGGCCGGCATGGTGACGGTCGCGGCGGCGTACGGCTATTGCGGCAACGACATTCCGCCTACGCAATGGCACGCCCAGCATGTCGTCAAGACGACGGGCGAACTGCATAACCTGCTGCGGGACATCAGTTGACGGACTCATCCGCTACGTCCGGGCGGGCGCGTTCGTTTCGCCGTGACTCGCGAGCGCCGCTACTGTAAAATGATTATGTGAGCCACCTGTGTGGCTCATTCCTTCTGCGGGGGCGACCTGGTTTCGACAGGGGTTGCGAAGCGGCTAGGGCATGTCGAGGCCCCGTAACCTCGTAAATCAGCGGGAAAAACGTAACTGCAAACGACGAAACGTTCGCACTGGCAGCCTAAGGGCCGCCGTCCTCTGCCTAGTTCACTGACGGGCTAGTGTCGCAAGACCGGTAGCAATACCGACAGAGGTCATATACGTCAGTTAAGCCTTGGCGGCGTCACGACGTCCGGGTCGAAAATCTAGTGAATCGCTGTAGCGCAGCGTGTTCGTCCGCGTCGCTCCGGTTAAATCAAAAGACAGAACTAAACATGTAGAACTAGTCGTAGAGGACTTCTGGACGCGGGTTCGATTCCCGCCGCCTCCACCAATATTCAATACGGTGCAGCACGCCGCAGTACGAAAACCCGCACAGCGAAGCGCTCTGCGGGTTTTTTGTTGCCATCGGCCGCGCGGCGAATACGACGGGCGCCGGCTAGGCCACCCTATACCGCGTGTCCCAAGCGCGGGTTTTCGCGCATCCGACATTCGTTCGCGCCCCGTTTTCGACCTTTTCTGATAGTCACTGCGGCTGACCCGACGTCAAATGAACGGCCGTCTCCAAGTCCGACGGCACGCCCTATCCGCCCAGTACAACTAACCAAACGGGAGATGCACAAAATGATCCACACAGACGACCCCATCATGGCCCGCCTCGGTGACGCCACCGACCACGGCGGCAAGATCGTCGAGGCAACGCAGGATCTGACGGATGAAGGTATCGCCATTGCGCTCGACGGTCACCTGGTCGCATGTCCGCGCTGCGGCGGCAAATATCCGATCATCGCTAGCGGACGACGCCGGCACAACGGCAAGCGCATCGCCTACATCGGCGACATCACGACCTGTGGCGCGACGCTCGTCCGCGCGTAACCACGCGCGATACACCCCTTCGCGGCAAAAATAAAGCCCGCGGCAGCATCACGCTGCGCGGGCCACGCGCCGGTCGCACTACGTCGGCAGAGCCAGAACCGTCACGCTGCAGCGCGCACGTACACCTCTTCCGTTTCCTGAATGAACTTGCTGTTGCAGAACTCCCGCTCCGCTTTAGCGCGCGCATGTCGCCCCATCGCGGGTAACTGGCCGCGGTTCGCCAGCATCGCGTGCAGGCGCCCGGTCATCGCCTGCGTGTCGCGCGGCTCGACGATCCAGCCGTCGACGCCATCGTCGACGTTCTCAGGCAAGCTCGCGTACCGCGTGACGAGTACCGGCCGCCCCATCGCCATCATCTCGCGGCACGCGAACGAACTGCTTTCCACCGCGTACGACACCATGAAGCCGGCATCGAACGTCGCGACATAGTCGCGCACATCGTCCGTGAAGCCGCTGATCAGCAGGTGCTCGTTCATGTTCAGCGCTTCGATGACCTTGCGCTGCTCGTCATTCGGCTCCGTGCCGACAACAACCATCACGACCTGTTTGCGCAGATCCTCAGGCAACGCGGCGACGGCCGTCACCATGTCCATCGTCCCCTTGTACCAGTCGAACCCGGTAATCGTGCCGACCACCAGCTTTCCGGCATGCTTCGCACCGAGAAGCGCATCGCGCCTGCGCTCAGCCGCTGCGTCATCGAAAGGCGCATAAAAATGGATGTCGACGCCATTGGGAATCACCGATAACCCGCAATCCGCATACACCGACCCTTCGAGCAATTGCGCCGCCGGCTTCGACACGGCGATCACGTGATGCGTCGCGCGCCGCGCCTTGAGTTTCGTCATGAAGTCGCGCTTGACGCGGATCGTGTTGTGCTTGGTGTACACGCAATACGGCCGCTTGAACGAGGCGAACAGCGTCGCCAGCAGCACGAGCCGATGATCGGGCGAGCCGTTCACATGAACCACGTCGAAGCGCTCACGCTCGAGCAGCGCGCGCAGTTCGCGGATCGCGCCGACAAAGCGCCCGAGTTCCTTGAGCTTGGCGGGAAACTCCATCGGCAGCGCGCGGATATTGGCAACGCCGTTTGCATGCTGCAACAGCCTGCTGGTTTTCGGCGCACCGACGAAGACTTCGTGACGCGCGGCCAGGCCTCGCGCAATAGAAACGACGTACGTGACGTGACCGCCTCCCCGACCTTTATGGAAGTTGGTCAATAGTATTTTCATTCTCGGCATTCCCCGTATGCGAGGGCTTGAATTCGCCGCTCGGCTCGCGTCCAACAGTGCAGGCCGGCGCAATGCAATTTGCATTGCCTCTTGATAGATCAGGGGAATTATACCGTCCGGGGTCGCGCCCTTTTTGGCTTCCGGGACAGCCAAAGCGTGGTCAGATCAGAACGAACAGATATGAAAAGTCCCGCTCTCAAACGAGACGGGCCCTCCTGAACGTATGCGACGGGCGCTTTTCGACAAGCAAGCGATGGAATAACAAGGCGCGCCAGCCGTTTATTCGATGCGCGCACATTCAAAGCATTTAAGGCGCGCACCCACCGAACGATTGCATAAACTCCATACACAACACGTCAGAACAGGAGCCGCATCATGCGCAAGACTCTCCTTCTCATCGCCGCGCTCGCCGTGCAACAGGCCGCCTTCGCAGCGCCGCCGAAAACCATGGACGGACGTTTCGTCGACGCACAGGGACGCACGCTCTACACCTTCGACAAGGACACGACACCGGGCAAGAGCGCCTGCTCGGGCGGTTGCGCGGCGGCATGGCCCGCCGCCGCCGCCGAAGCCAGCGACAAGCCCTCGGGCGACTGGACCTTGATCGACGGCGCGGACGGCCAGAAGCAGTGGGCGTACAAAGGCAAGCCGCTCTACCGTTTCGCGAAGGACGAGAAGCCCGGCGACATGAAGGGGGACGGTTTCAAGGACATGTGGCACACAGCGAAGCCGTAATCCAGCCAGCCGTTTCAATGACGCACGCGACGCCGCAAGGCGCCACGTGCGTTGTGCCATTTACTGATCCTCAGGGCACTTGAGGTTGCAGCCGTTCGGATCGCCGTTGTCACCGCGCTTGCGCAGTTTCGTAGGCTTGTCGCTCTGATATTTCTTCGACGGTGCCGATGCGCCGAACGGCATCTGCGGATGCTCGTTCAGCTTGAACTCTTCGGTCAGGATACCGCCCGGCACGCCCGGCGAATTCTGCGCAAAAGCAACGGACATCGTGGCAAACAAGGCGCTGGCCGTGAGGGCGGCAGCGCAAGCGGGAACGAAATATTTCATATCGAATCGATGCGGCAGACAACGCCGCGCAACTGAGGCGGAATGACGAAAGCGTAGAGATTATCGCAAAGCGCCGCGCCGCGCAGCGTCTGTAAGCTTCTTTCGTTGTTACGGACGCTTACCCTGCACGCTTCGGCGGCCCGAGCCGCTTCAACGTCTCAGGCCCCGCTCTCCTCCAGACCTGCTTCCAGTTCGAGCAGTTTCCCGCAATCGCCGGGATCGTAGCCTTCCAGATGCGCAACGCTCTGCCGGAACGCATTGCCGCGCATCACCGACATCACCGTTGTCAGCGGCTCGCGCTCCAGCCGCGCGCGATCGCAGGCAAAGTAATAATCCTCGTCGACGACCGGGATGAAGTCGAGCCCGAAGTGATGCGCAGCCGGTTCGACGCCGAAGCCGACGTCCGCCATCCCGCTTGCGACGAAAGCCGCGATCGCCGAATGCGTCAGTTCCGTCGACGCATAGCCGTTGACGCGATCCGGATCGACACCGACGCGCCGCAGCGCAAGATCGATCAACATGCGCGTGCCGGAACCATGCTGCCGGTTGACGAAGCGGATGTCGTCGCGCGCGAGGTCGGTCAAGCCGCCTATCCCCTTCGGATTCCCCTTCGCGAGAAACAGCCCCTGCTTGCGCCGTGTCAGATGCACGAGCACATGTCGCTGCGGATCGAGCCACTGACGATACTTGTCCGCGCACACCGCGCGAAACTCGCCGCGCGGCAAATGGAAGCCCGCCAGATCGCACTCGCCGCGTGCAAGCGCCGTGATCGCCTCAGCGCTGTCGCGATATTTGATGTCGAGGGGGACTTCGTCGGCGACGAGCGCCGTCACGAGCGCCGCCACCGCATAGCCATGCGATGCATGAATGCGCACGTCTTCGGCGGGCGGCGCCAGCCAGCGGTTCAGATCGGCGGCGACCTCGCTTGCCAGCGCCTGCATGTTGCCGTCCAGACGCTCGCCGCAAAGTCGTTGCGCGCGCAACACTGCCCGCCCGAGTTCCGAGAGTGCCGAGCCGCGGCCACGCTCTTTCTCGATGAGCGCGCCGCCCAGCTGAGTCTCGATGGCGCGCAGCAAACCCCACGCATGACGGTAGGACAAACCCTTAAGCGCAGCAGCCTGCGCGATGCTGCCTGTCTGGTTCACAAGGGACAGTAGCGGCATAGCGTCAGTCAGGCTGGACGTTTGGCCGTTGCTGTCCCGCACAATGAGCTGCGCCTGGCATTCGATTCGAATCATATATGTTCTAGCAGTTCCTATTGCGAAAGCCGATCCACCCGCCTATCGTTCGCATTGATATATCAAACAAGCAAAGCATAGATGCACGGGTTATGAATAACAAGTGCATATATCGACTTTGGAGGAGCCCCACTGTGGATCGACCGAACGCCATTGCGCCAGACGAACTCGTGCAACGTCACGCACGACCCGGCATGTCGCTGGTTGCGCTACTGCACGCCATTCAGGACGACGTCGGCTTCGTGCCGCCCGACACCGTCGCGCCGCTCGCGCGGACGATGAACCTGTCACGGGCGGAAGTCCATGGCGTCATCACTTACTACCACCACTTCCGCCAGTCGCCGGCCGCGCCCGTCACAGTGCAACTGTGCCGCGCGGAAGCATGCCGCAGCATGGGTACGGAAGCGCTCGCGCAACATATCGAGGCGCGCACGGGTTGCCGCTTCGACGCGCACAAGCACGACGCACACAACCACGACCATGACCACGCCTGCGATGGCGCAGTCGGTCTCGAATCGGTGTATTGCCTCGGTCAATGCGCGCTGTCGCCCGCAATGATGATCAACGGCGAACTGCACGCCAAAGTAACGCCGCAGAAGTTCGACGCCCTGCTCGCAGCGGCAATGAAACGTGTGGAGGAAACGGTATGACGCGCATCTACGTTCCCCGCGATTCCTCGGCGCTGGCGCTCGGCGCCGACGCGCTCGCCACGGCCATCGCCGATGAAGCGAAAGCGCGCGGCATCGATATCGAACTCGTGCGCAATGGCTCGCGCGGTCTGCTGTATCTCGAACCGCTCGTCGAAGTCGAGACGTCCGCAGGCCGCATCGGTTATGCAAATGTCGAAGTGGAAGACGTGGCATCGCTGTTCGACGCGGGCTTTATCGAAGGCAAGGCGACGCACACGAAACACGTCGGCGTCGTCGACGAGATTCCGTACCTGAAGAAGCAGCAGCGCCTGACGTTCGCGCGCATCGGCATCACCGACCCGCTTTCGACCGACGACTACATCGCCAATGGCGGCATCGTCGGCCTGTATAACGCGCTCGCGATGTCCGGTGACGCAGCCGTCGACGCACTGATCGAATCCGGCCTGCGCGGGCGCGGCGGCGCGGCCTTCCCGGCCGGTATCAAGTGGCGCACGGTGCGCGCCGCGAAGGCCAATCAGAAATACATCGTCTGCAACGCGGACGAAGGCGATTCGGGCACCTTCTCCGACCGCCTCGTGATGGAAAGCGATCCGTTCGTGCTGATCGAAGGGATGATCATCGCCGGCATCGTGGCGGGTGCGACGGTTGGCCATATCTACGTGCGCAGCGAATATCCGCATTCGATTGCCACGCTCGAAGCCGCGATCGTCAAGGCACGCGCAGCCGGCTGGCTCGGCGACAGCGTGCTCGGCTCGCAGCATCGCTTCGAGCTGTTCGTCGCGAAGGGCGCGGGCGCGTATGTGTGCGGCGAGGAAACGGCGCTGCTCGAATCGCTCGAAGGCAAGCGCGGCATCGTGCGCGCGAAGCCGCCGCTGCCTGCACTCGAAGGCCTGTTCGGCAAGCCGACTGTGATCAACAACGTGATCACGCTCGCGACTGTGCCTATCATCTTCGCGAAGGGCGCGGCGTTCTATAAGGACTTCGGCATGGGCCGCTCGCGCGGCACGCTGCCGTTCCAGGTGGCGGGCAACGTGAAGCGCGGCGGTCTCGTGGAACTCGCGTTCGGCTGCACGCTGCGCGAGTTGATGTTCGACTACGGCGGCGGCACGGCAAGTGGCCGTCCGGCGCGCGCGGTGCAGGTGGGCGGCCCGCTCGGCACCTATCTGCCCGAGAGCCAGTGGGACATCCCGCTCGACTATGAGGAATACGCGAAGGTCGGCGCTGTCGTCGGTCACGGCGGTCTGGTGATTCACGACGACACGTCGAATCTCGCCGATCTCGCGCAATACGCGATGCACTTCTGCGCGCTCGAATCGTGCGGCAAGTGCACGCCGTGCCGGATCGGCTCGACGCGCGGCGTCGAAGTGATCCAGCGCATTCGCAACGGCGACACGTCGACGAAGCAGGTGCAATTGCTGCGCGATCTGTGCGACACGATGGTGTCGGGTTCGCTGTGTGCGATGGGCGGCATGACGCCGTTCCCTGTCGTCTCCGCCCTCGACCATTTCCCCGAAGACTTCGGTCTCGAAACCGCCATTCCGAAAGCGGCAGCCTGACCAAGGAGCCCAACATGTCCGATCCGATCACCTTCAAATCCGGCGGCTGCGGCTCCGGCAACTGCGCCTGCAAGGCGGGCGCGCTGCGCAACGAACGCGGCCCGATGGACGATACCGACTACGGCACGCCGCTGCGTCATTCCGACGTCGACGTGACGCTCGAAATCGACGGCCAGATGATTTCGGTGCCCGCGGGCACGTCGGTGATGCGCGCCGCCGCCGAGGCAGGCGTCAACATCCCGAAGCTGTGCGCAACCGATTCGCTGGAACCGTTCGGCTCGTGCCGCCTGTGTCTCGTGGAGATCGAAGGACGGCGCGGCTATCCCGCGTCGTGCACGACGCCCGTCGAAGCGGGCATGAAGGTCCGCACGCAAACGGACCGTCTGCAAGGACTGCGCCGCAACGTGATGGAGCTGTACATCTCCGATCACCCGCTCGACTGTCTCACCTGCCCCGCCAACGGCAACTGCGAGCTGCAGGACATGGCGGGCGTCACGGGCCTGCGCGAAGTGCGCTATGGCTTCGACGGCGCGAATCACCTGAAGGACAAGAAAGACGAGTCGAACCCGTACTTCACCTACGACCCGTCGAAGTGCATCGTCTGCAATCGCTGCGTGCGCGCGTGTGAAGAGACGCAGGGCACGTTCGCGCTGACCATCACCGGCCGCGGCTTCGAATCGCGCGTCGCCGCGAGCGAAAGCCAGCCGTTCATGGACTCGGAATGCGTGTCGTGCGGCGCGTGTGTCGCAGCTTGCCCGACGGCGACGCTGTCGGAAAAGAGCATCGTGATGCTGGGCCAGGCGGAGCATTCCGTCGTGACGACCTGCGCGTATTGCGGCGTCGGTTGCTCGTTCAAGGCCGAGATGAAGGGCAACACCGTCGTGCGGATGGTGCCGCACAAGAACGGCCAGGCGAACGAAGGCCATGCGTGCGTGAAGGGCCGCTTCGCATGGGGCTACGCGACGCACAAGGACCGCATCAAGAAACCGATGATCCGCGCGAAGATCACCGATCCGTGGCGCGAAGTCAGTTGGGAAGAAGCGCTGAGCTATGCGGCGTCGGAGTTCCGCCGCATCCAGGAAAAGTATGGCCGCGATTCGATCGGCGGCATCACGTCGTCGCGCTGCACGAACGAAGAAACGTATCTGGTGCAGAAGCTGGTGCGCGCCGCGTTCGGCAACAACAACGTCGACACCTGCGCGCGCGTTTGCCACTCGCCGACGGGCTACGGTCTGAAGACGACGCTCGGCGAATCGGCGGGCACGCAGACCTTCGCTTCCGTCGATAAATCCGACGTGATCATCGTGATCGGCGCGAATCCGACCGATGGCCACCCGGTGTTCGGCTCGCGTCTGAAGCGCCGCGTGCGCGAAGGCGCGAAGCTGATCGTCGTCGATCCGCGCCGCATCGACATCGTCGATACGGCACACGTGAAGGCCACGCATCACCTGCAATTGCGTCCGGGCACCAACGTCGCGATTGTCACCTCGCTCGCGCACGTGCTCGTGTCGGAAGGCCTGCTAAATGAGGCGTTCATCGCCGAGCGCTGCGAGACGCGCGCATTCCAGCACTGGCGCGATTTCGTCGCGCTGCCGGAGAACTCGCCGGAAATGATGGAAAGCGTGACGGGCGTGCCGGCGCAGCAAGTGCGCGAAGCCGCTCGCCTGTATGCGACGGGCGGCAATGCGGCGATCTACTACGGCCTCGGCGTGACGGAACATGCACAGGGCTCGACGACCGTGATGGGCATCGCGAACCTTGCGATGGCGACGGGCAATATCGGCCGCGAAGGCGTCGGCGTGAATCCGCTGCGCGGCCAGAACAACGTGCAGGGCTCGTGCGACATGGGCTCGTTCCCGCACGAACTGCCGGGCTATCGCCATATCAGCGACACGGTGACGCGCACGTTGTTTGAAGGCGAATGGGGCGTGACGCTGCAGCCGGAACCGGGCCTGCGCATCCCGAACATGTTCGATGCGGCACTGCACGGCAGCTTCATGGGCCTGTATTGCCAGGGCGAAGACATCGTGCAGTCCGACCCGAACACGCAACACGTGGGCGCGGCGCTGTCGTCGATGGAATGCATCGTCGTGCAGGACATCTTCCTGAACGAAACCGCGAAGTACGCGCACGTGCTGCTGCCGGGCTCGACCTTCCTCGAAAAGGACGGCACGTTCACCAACGCCGAGCGCCGCATCTCGCGCGTGCGCAAGGTGATGCCGCCGCTCGCCGGCTACTCGGACTGGGAAGTGACGATCCTGCTCGCCCGTGCGCTTGGCTACGAGATGAACTACACGCATCCGTCGCAGATCATGGACGAGATCGCACGCCTCACGCCGACTTTCCACGGCGTGTCGTATGCGAAGCTCGACAAGCTGGGTAGCATCCAGTGGCCGTGCAACGAGAACGCGCCGGAAGGCACGCCGACGATGCACATCGACGAGTTCGTGCGCGGCAAGGGCAAGTTCGTGATCACGAAGTACGTCGCGACGCCGGAAAAGGTCAACCAGAAGTTCCCGCTGATCCTGACGACGGGCCGTATTCTGTCGCAGTACAACGTCGGTGCGCAGACGCGCCGCACGGAGAACTCGCTCTGGCACGACGAGGACCGTCTGGAGATTCATCCGCACGACGCCGAAGACCGTGGCATCAAGGACGACGACTGGGTCGGCATCGAGTCGCGCGCGGGCTACACCGTGTTGCGCGCGAAGGTGGCGGACCGGATGCAGCCGGGCGTGGTCTACACGACGTTCCACTTCCCCGAATCTGGCGCGAACGTGATTACGACGGACAGCTCCGACTGGGCGACGAACTGCCCCGAGTACAAGGTGACGGCCGTGCAGGTGATGCCCGTCGAGCAGCCGTCGCAATGGCAGAAGGAGTACTCGCGCTTCAACAACGAGCAGCTCGAGCATCTCAGCAAGCGTGAGATGGCCACAACGTCAGGCAAATGAGGCAACGCAATGGACGCACATAACCTGGTCGACATGGCAAACCGCATCGGCGATTTCTTCGAGTCGATGCCGGACCGCGACGAAGCGATCGACAATATTGCCGATCATATCCGGCGGTTCTGGGAACCGCGTATGCGGCGCTCGATTCTGGCTACGCTGCATGCGAATCCTGAGGGCGTCGAGCTGGAACTGCACGAGATGGTTCGTGAGGCGCTGGTCAGGCATCGCGAGGATTTGACGCCGAAGGAGGCTGCGCCGGCTTAAGGCGCTTCATTTGCCGGGCGTCGGCCGGCGTTCACGCAATAGCAACAGCACTTGGGCGTTCGTGTCGGAAGCGATGCGGACGCTTTTTTTGGGGTTGTCGTTGTTTTGGGTTTGCTGTTGCTGTCGCTGGCATCCGCGCTATGCCTTCGTACTTCACGCGTTGCCCCTGTGCGGGGCGACGCTTGAAGCACGCTAACGAATCGCGGATGCCAGCGCCAAGTCCGGCAACGCCTTCGCAACAAACACCGCTACCCGGATGCCAGCGCAAAAGCAAAAAAACATCCCAGCACCTGCAACGAACTTGTGCATTGGTGCGTCACGGCGCCGCCGGCTCAGACGGCGCACCTTTCGCGAACCACGCTTCGCAATGCCGCAACAGCCCGTTCAGATCGGAGCCAGGCCGGCCGCGCGCGCAAACATAACCGTCAGGCCGCACCAGATAGAACGAAGGCCGCGTGCGTCCGAACGATTCGCTGAGCGACGGCCCGCCGCCCTCGCCGCTCACATCCGACACGCGCCACACGCGCACCGCACCCGGCAGCAGATCTTCGACGGCGGCGGCGAAACGGTCCAGATCGGCAGCGCGCACGGGCTTGCGATGCAATGACAGTATTTTGCCGTTGCCCATTCCCGGTTCCTCCGGCGGATCGACGAGCAGAAACAGCGAGAAGAACGCCGGGTCGTGCAGATCGAAAATGCAGCCGATGCCGGGCACGCGTCCCAACGGTCCATCGACGACATGCACGAGCGCATCGGGCGCGCGTTCGCCTGCGCGCGGCCCGCCGTCGAGTATGCGTTCGAGCGTCAGCGGCGAGCGCCGGTATTGGATAGACAGTTCGCTGACGGTGAGACGCGCGGCATCACGCAACGGCCCTAGCGCGGCGAGCACGGGCATCACGCGCTCGCGCAGCAGCTTGAGCGGCCCGTGGTCCGCTTCCGCCATGTGCGTGACGAAACTCGTCTGCCGCAGCACGTCGCGTTCAATCGGATGACGTTCGAGATGGTACGTGTCGAGCAGCCGGTCGGGCGCGTCGCCCTTCAGCACACGCGCGATTTTCCAGCCGAGATTGAACGCTTCCTGAATGCCCGTATTCATCCCCTGCGCGCCCGCGGGACTGTGCACATGCGCAGAGTCGCCCGCGAGGAACACGCGCTGCGCGCGCAGTTGCTCGACCATGCGGCTATTCAGATGAAAATAGCCGGACCACGACAGGCTGCTCAGTTCGACGGGATGATGAATACGGCTCTTCGCAATCAGCCGGCATTCGTCGAGCGTAGGCGCGGGAATCGACGCAAGCGGCGCCGGGTCGCCGCTCGACGCTGCCTCGGCCGGCTCGCGCGCCGGCATCGCGGGATGATCGGCAATCAGCCGATGCCGGCCCTTGCCCATCGGAAAGAGCGCCGCCAGCCCCGCGCCCGACGCGAAGATATGAAACTCGTCGTCGGACCAGCCGGTATCCGCTTCGACGTCGGCGAGCAGGAAGGTCTGCTCGAAGGTCTTACCCGCGAAGCTCATGCCGAGCCGGTGACGGATCGCGCTGTGTGCGCCGTCGGCGGCGATCATGTACGACGGGTGCAGCGTCTCGATACGGCCGTCCGCGCGTTGCAGTGTCGCGTTGATGCCCGCCGAGCCCTGCGCGAACATCGTCAGCTCGACGCCACGTTCGACGTGCACGCCGAACGTCGCGAGATGCTCCGTCAGCAGGCGCTCAGTGACAGACTGATCGAGAAACAGCAGATACGGATAGCGCGTTTGCAGCGGATCGAAATCGAGCCGCGTCAGCCGATGCCCGTTCGAATACAGATTAGCGGTACGCGCGCGATGACCGAGTTCGAGAAACCGTTCGACGAGGCGATGTTGCTCCAGCAGTTCGAGCGTGCGCGCCTGAATGCCGATCGCGCGCGAATGCGGATCCGCTTGCTGCGCCTTGTCGATGAGCCGTACGGGCACCTGGGCACGCGCAAGACTCATGGCTGCCGCCAGCCCCGTCGGCCCCGCGCCGACGATCAGCACGGGCGGCACGTCGAAGGAAGCACCCGTCATGCAGACCTCCGCAGTCGGACATGCTCATTAGTGTACGCCGAGCATTCCGCTAGCTGCGGTGTGGCCGACGACGCGGCGCATCAAACCCGCATCAGCCATGCGACTTATCGCTCAGTGCGCGTGCGGCGCGCGATCGAGCGAACAGCGGTGCTGCGTCGTGCCCATGTCGACCTGCAGCGTCGCGTGGTGCATGTCGAACTCCGCGCGCAGCGTGCCGACGATCCCGTCGATCACCATGTCGCCCGGATGGCCGTCCGGAATCACGAGATGCGCGGACAGCGCGTTACCCGTCGTCGACAGCGCCCATACGTGCAGGTCGTGCACGTCGGTGACACCGGGCTGCGCGGCGAGATACTCGCGAATTTTCTGCACGTCGACGCCGGGCGGCACGCCGTTGAGCGCGAGCTTGATGGAATCGCGCAGCAGGCCCCACGTGCCGTACACGATCACCGCGACCACGACGATGCTCATCACCGGGTCGAGCCATGTCCAGCCGCTGAAAAGAATGGCGAGGCCGCTAACGGCAACCGCGGCCGACACGGCCGCGTCGGCAGCCATATGCAGAAACGCGCCGCGAATGTTCAGGTCGTCTTCCTGGCCGCGCATGAAAAGCCATGCCGAGAAACCGTTCACGACCATGCCGACGAGCGCGACGATGAACACGTCGAGACCCGCGACGGGCGACGGATGAAACAGCCTGCCGACCGCTTCCGCGACGATCACACCGCACGCGAACAGCAGCAGCCCCGCATTGAGCAGGCTCGCGAGAATCGACGAGCCGCCGAGGCCGAACGTGTAGCGCGCGGACGGGCGGCGCGTCGCGAGCCAGGTTGCGCCCCAGGCGAGCAGCAGTCCGAGTACGTCGGAGAGATTGTGTCCGGCGTCGGCGAGCAGCGCGGTCGAATTGGCGAGCACGCCGTAGATCGCCTGCACGACGACGATCGTGACATTCAGCACGACGGCGAGCGCGAACGCGCGTCCGTGGCCTGACGCGGGCGCGTGATGGTGGTGATGCCCACCGTGCCCATGATGATGCGCGTGCGACCCCTTGTTGCCCGCTTCGTGCGGTTCGTGGTCGTGCGCCGCGTGATCGCACGCGTCCGTGTGCACATGCGCGTCGGACTTCGGCTGATGCTGCGGCGTCGTGCCGTTGGTCTGATGAGCGGTGTATTTCATGCGTGATCCTGCGTGAGGTCGGCGGCGGATTCGCTGACGGGTTCGGCGACGTGCTCGAGCATGTCGGTCAGCATGCCGCTGATGTGGCCGTCGGCGGCGACGTAGAAAACCTGCTTGCCCTGCCGCTCCGCGCGAACGATGCGCGCCGCCCGCAACAGCCGCAGATGATGGCTGACGAGCGAAGGCGACAGATTCAGCGATTCGGCGATCGCGCCCACCGCGCGCCGCTCGTCGACGCAAGCGAGCACGATGCGCAGGCGCGTCGGGTCGCCCAGCAGGCGGAACAAATCGGCGATCTGCACGACACGGTCGTCGGTATTCAGAGAGAGCACGGTAGACATTGAGGGCACCCGTATCGACGCAACGTCGATACGTACATTTGAACATGTGTTCATATGTTATTGAGCAACACTATCCGCGTCAAGTCGGGGGGCATGCGCCGAGTATGGGAAAATGCGCGTTTTCCTGCCTCACACCCTCGCCTGCGTCATGCATCCAGTATTCGACCGCGCCTACAGCGCGCATCGCGACGGACGGCTCGACGACGCCGAGCGCGACTATCGCGCCACGCTTGAACTCGATCCCGTCCACGTCGATGCGCTGCATCTGCTTGGCGTGCTGCGCCATCAGCAAGGCCAGCACGAAGAAGCGGCCGACCTCGTGCGCCGCGCCGCGGATTTGCGCCCGCAGGACGCCGCGCTGCAACTCAACCTCGGCAACGCGCTGAAGGCGCTCGGCCGGCTCGACCAGGCAATCGAACGCTTTCGCAATGCGCTGACCCTCGCGCCGACGTTTCCGATGGCGCATTACAACCTCGGCAATGCGTACGCGCTCGCCGGGCGCCACGAAGACGCGGTCGACGCGTTCCAGAAGTCACTGCGCCTGCAGCCGCTGGACGCGTCGTCACACGTCAATCTCGGCAATGCGCTGCACGCGCTCGGCCGGCACCGCGAAGCCGTCGATTCGTTCCGGCGCGCGCTCGAACTGCGGCCCGGCCATGCGGGCGCGCACAACAACATCGGCATGGCGCTCAATGCGCTCGGCTCGGCCAGGGAGGCGATCGCGCATTTTCGCGCGGCGTTCAAGATCGAACCGCGCTTTGTTGCCGCGCGCTTCAACCTGGGCAATACGCTCGACGCGACGGGACAGCATCACGAAGCCGTCGCCGAATTCGAAGCCGTCCTCACGCTGCAGACGAACCTGCCGCCCGCGCTGTTCGGCCTCGGCAACGCGCTCGCCTCGCTCGGCCGTCACGAAGAAGCCCGGCCGCGCTTCGAGCGCGCCGTGGGTCTCGACCCGAACTTCGCGCTCGCCTGGCTGAGTCTCGGCGCCGCGCATCACGCGCTCGGCGCGTACGACGCCGCCCTGCGCGCCTTCGACCAGGCGCTGCGCCTGCGGCCCGATCAAGCCATCGCGCACATGAACCGCGGCGTGACGCTGCTCACGCGCGGCGATTTCAAGCGCGGCCTGCCCGAATACGAATGGCGGCTGGAAAACACGGCGCTGCCGCCGGACACGGCGCTGCTGCCGCGCTGGAACGGCGAGCCGATTGCCGGGCGCACGTTGTTCGTGCACGCCGAACAGGGTTTCGGCGACACGCTGCAATTCGTCCGCTTCGTCGAGGTGGTGGCGCAGCGCGCCGCGCGTGTCGTGCTCGAAGTGCAGCCGCAGCTGCTGTCGCTGCTCGAACCGACGGCGCAGCAATGGCGTGTCACGCTCATCGCGCAAGGCGCGCCGCGGCCCCGCGCCGACCTGCAATGCCCGCTGTTGAGCCTGCCGCTCGCGCTCGGCACCGAACTGGACACGATTCCGGCGCGTACGCCGTATCTGAATGCGCCCGCCGCGTCGCGGCGCACCTGGCGAGGCTCGCTCGGCGGACAGGCGAAGCGCAAGATTGGCCTTGCGTGGTCGGGACGCGCGCAGCGTCAGGAAAACCGCTCGCTGCCGCTGGCCGCGCTCGAACCGCTGTTCGCGCTCGACGGCATCGACTGGATCGTGCTGCAGCCCGCGCTCAGCGACGACGAACGCGCCGCGCTCGACGCGCATCCGCACGCGAAGAACATTCATCGCTTCGATGAGCGCATCCGCGACTTCGCCGATACGGCGGCGATCATCGAGCGGCTCGACGGCGTGGTGTCGGTCGACACGGCAATCGCGCACCTGGCGGGCGCGCTCGACCAGCCGCTCTGGCTGATGCTGCCGTTCGCCGCCGACTGGCGCTGGTTCACGCGCGACGCGCGCAGCCCGTGGTATCCGTCCGCGCGGCTCGTGCGGCAGCCACGGCCCGGCGCGTGGGGGGAAGTCGTCGACGAGGTTGCGGCGGCGCTACGCAGTTGAGCGCTGCTTTGCCGAAGCCGTCGATCAAATAAAAAACCCCCGCACGCATGCGGGGGTTTTGTTTTTGGCACTGGCAGCGACCGCTTACGCCGTCCGATATTGATTGCGCGCTTCCGGCGTGCGATACAACACGAGCGTCGCGATCAGGCCGCAGACGGCCGCTACGCTCATCCACAGGCCGGGCGCCGCCTTGTTGCCCGTCGAGTGGATCAGGTACGTCGCGATGGCGGGCGTGAAGCCGCCGATCGTCGTAGCCAGGCTGTACGCCAGCGAGAAGCCCGCCGTGCGCACGTCGACCGGCATCACTTCCGTCAGCGCGACGACCATCCCGCCGTTGTAGCAGCCGTACAGGAACGACAGCCACAGCTCGACCATCAAGAGGCGCGCGAACGACGGATCGGCGACGAGCCATTGCACAGCCGGATACGACGTCAGGATCGTGAGGATCGTGAACGTCAGCAGCACGGGACGGCGGCCGATGCGGTCCGAGATCGCGCCCGACACCGGCAGCCAGACCAGGTTCGATACGCCGATGCAAACGGTGACGATCAACGTGTCGATCGACGAAAGTTTCAGCACTTCCTTGCCGAAGGTCGGCGTGTACGCGGTGATCATGTAGAACGACACCGTCGTCATGATGACCATGCCCATGCCGCCCAGCACGACGCCCCAGTTCTGCAGCATCGACGAGAAAATCTCGCCGACCGACGGACGGTGCTTCTTCGCGAGGAACTCGTCCGTCTCCTTCAGCGAGCGGCGAATGATGAACAGGAACGGCACGATCAGACAGCCGATCAGGAACGGCACGCGCCAGCCCCATGCCGTCATCTGGTCGGCGGGTAGCATGCGGTTCAGGACCACGCCGATCAGCGCGGCGAACACGACGGCCACCTGCTGGCTGCCCGATTGCCACGAACAATAGAAGCCCTTGTTGCCCTTGGTCGCGATCTCCGACAGATACACCGACACGCCGCCCAGTTCCACGCCCGCCGAGAAGCCTTGCAGCAGCCGCCCGATCAGCACGAGCACGGGCGCGAGCACGCCGATCGTCGCGTAGCCCGGGATCGACGCGACGGTGAGCGTGCCGAGCGCCATCAGCGCGAGCGTCAGGATCAGGCCCTTGCGGCGGCCGTGATGGTCGATGTACGCGCCGAGCACGATCGCGCCGAGCGGACGCATCAGGAAGCCCGCGCCGAACACCGACAGCGACAGCATCAGCGATGCGAATTCATTGCCGCTCGGAAAATACGTCTTCGCGATCGCAGCGGCGTAGTAGCCGTAGACCATGAAGTCGTACATTTCCAGGAAATTGCCGCTGACGACGCGGAATACGGTACGGACCTTGGATTCGTCCGTCGCTACTTGAGCATGGGATGCAATTGCCATGACTTTCTCGAAATGAGCCCGCTGCCTGCAAGAACAGACAGCGTTGGGCAGTTCAAACGATCCGCCGGGACAGCGCGGATGCCCCTCCGGCTCGGCCGGGTCGCGTCTGCGCCCGTCGGGGCGCAGCGCTTTGCGTGGGCGCGGTATTCTCATGCGGCAAATGCTGTCGAGATATCAGGGTAAACGTGATATTTCGCTTACGACATGGGCCTGCCGTGATAATAACGTTACTCTGAAGGGCGTGCATTTAATACAATTTTCTTACAATCGCGCTATTCCAAGAAAATTCTTCCGATGCGGTTTTCGACCGGCAAGCCGCGCCAGGTGACGCCGGGCGACATGCGCCGTATCGTGACTCTCTGTGACTCTCTTGCCGCCTGCTGACGGCCAATCCGTTCCTTTCTACCGCGCACTACCGCCGCAATGTCCGATTCCGCTTCGCTGCCCGCTCTTTCGTCCCTCACGCTTCGCCCCGCGACCGAGGCCGACGCCGATCTCCTCGCTGCCATCCATAGCGCGAGCTGGCAGGCGACCTATCGCGGGCTGCTGCCGGATGCATTTCTCGACGGCGAGGTCGCGCAGGAGCGCGCGTCGTACTGGCGTGCGCGGATGTCGGCGCCGGGCGCCGAACGGCGGACCGTGCTGGTCGCCGAGCGTGCAGGCGAGCCGATCGGCTTCGTGTGCGTCGAACGTCAGCCGGATTCGCCGTGGGGCGTGCTGCTCGACAATCTGCATGCGCTGCCCGCGCACCAGGGAATCGGCGCAGGCAAGCTGCTGATGCGCGCCGCGCAGGACTGGGCGCGCGAGCAAGGCGAGGCGCAGCTGTATCTGTATGTGCTGGAAGGCAATGCGTCCGCGATCGCGTTCTACGAACGGCAAGGCTGGCAGTTTTCGGGCGCCGAGCCCGATCATATGGGCGGCGTCGACATCACTGCATTGAGATATGTCTATCGTCTGAATCGCGAATCGACACATTATTAAGATAACTAAATATTTAAGATTTATCTGATCGTTGAATCGACAACCGTCTGCCACGATACCGCGACCCAACGCCTCGACCGGGCCGTGAACGTGCGTTGCGTTCACATCTGCTGTCGTCCGCCGCTTCGAGGCCAAACAACACGAACAAGAACGAGGCGAAGACCGTGTCGACATCCCCACTCACACTAGTAGTCGGCGAAATCAGAATGCCGCGCCTTCGCCCTCTTGAGCTGGTGTCCCGCTCGCTCGGCCGAGAATGGTCGCTGCTGCCGCCCAACGTCAGCTTCCGCACGGAACTGAAGGCGCTGTACGCCGCGATGCTACGCACCTTTTGCCTGAGTGCCGACGCTATCCGCACCATGTGCCGTTGGGACCCGGACAGTCTGCGAAAGCCCTCCGCTACCATGGCCACGCTGGCGCCTGCCGCCACGCCCAGCCCGATTCCACTGGGCATGCGTCATCCGACGCGCACGCCGGCTCGTGAGAGCCGTCAATGGAACACGCTTGCGGGCGGCGCATGCGCAATCGGTGGCGTGGCCGCGATTGCGTGGCTGATGGCGAACCATCCGCGACAGCCTGCGTCGCCGACGCTCGCCGACGCGCCCGAGGTGACGCTCAACGCCGCTGCGAATCATGATGGAAACGTGCACAGCCGTTCCGGCAATATCGAACGCCCGGCGGATGCGCCCGTCGCGTGGAATCGCACGCGCGGTGATCTGACGGCGCGCAAACCGGACGAGAGCACGACGATCGACACGTCGGGCAGTGATGCCGGACATGTTTTCTCCACGCGTACCGGGCCAGCAACGACGCATGCTTCCGCTTCGCCTGCTACTGGCCACGAAACGCCTGCTACTCAAGCTTCGCGAATCACCACGGAGCGCGCGTCGCCCATCGCTCCGCGCGCTGCCGATGTCTATGCAAGCGTCCCGCCAAAGAGCGCGAAGCCGTCCGGGATCGATCATGCTGCGCGAGACGTACGCAAAGCTAACTCGACGAAGCGCGAGCGCAATGAGTTTGCCAGTACGAGCGCGCGTCGCGTGCCACATGCGGCGGCCCGCGCGCCGGACATCACGCCGCGTCACGACTTGCATGCATCGTCGGAAGCACGGCTTTCGACGGGACATCGCGCGCGTCACTTGCCTTCTGTCGCGGGCGACTATTCGCCGCTCGCGCCGTCGGCGCGCCTGAATGGCGACTATGATTCCGTCACGATGTCGGCGGGCACGCATGTACGGAACGTCGCGCCGGTCACGATCCGCCAGGACCGCGTGAACACCAACAGCACCGAGTGGATGAACCACATGTCACAGCGGCGCGTCACCGAAGTCCCCGATAGCTTTTCGAAGTAAGTCCGCGAGCGGCGACCCATCCGAATCAGTGTCAAACAAATAGGGCTGAGTCCAGCAAAATCCTGGACTCAGCCCTTTTCTCCTTCCCGCCAAACCACAACGCTGCGTTTCCATTGCCGCAAGGCAAACGCCTCACCGATTCCCCGGCAGCCCAGCCTCCGCCTGACGCTGCAACTGCAGCACCTGCTGCTGCAACTGACGCAATTCCGCCTGTGCCTTATCCTTTTCGTCACGCAACGCGAGCGTTTCGTCCTGCGTTTGCCGCTGATAGTCGGCGACCTTCGCTTCCTGGGCGCGCGCCACTTCGATATCCGCTTGCAGCCGTTGCGCGCGCGCCTGCGACTCGCCGATCACCCGCTCGATCGATGCCTTCTGCGCCTGCAACTGAGCCCGGCGTATCTCGACGTCAGCGAGTTGCGCCGTTTGCCGCGCGAAGCCGGTATAGATGGATTCGGCCCGCGCCTGGTCGGATGTCCTGATGACGCGCCAGAAATGCTTGTCCTGAAACAGCGCGACGTAGTACGTCATGCGCTGCGCGTGGAAGAACAGCGAAGCGCCATAACCACCGTTGTACGTGGTGCGCATTTCCGTCAGCCCGCCGTCGTGGATCAGTTGCATCAGATCGGCGACATCGCCTTGTACGCTACCGCTTGCGTCGACATTCGCATCGAGGCCGGGTGCACTGCCCGTATCGTCGGCGGACTCGGCATCGCTTTGGGTGTCCGACGCGTCGGCGGGTGTGCCTTTCGCCGCGCCCGCGCGCACGACGCCCGCTCCTGCCGCCGACTTGCTGGCCGCCAGCGCGACGCCGCCATGCATGAGCGCGCAAGCAAGCGTGAGCAATACCGTGCGGCGCAGATCGAAGGGGTACTTCATACGTCGATACTCCGTGCGTATCCAGAAACAGCCTCGGATTATCGCGTGGAATATGCCGTTTCTGACGCGCTGTGACAGAACTTTAAATCGAGATGAACGGACAACTAAGCAATTCGACGCGCAAACGCAAAAGATCGTAAAAACAACCGTTGTTTTCCAAGCGCATGGGTTTGCAACCAGGTGCCGCGCAGACTTGCGACAGATAGAAATGAAAACGCGAGCGAGCCATCAGCGGCCCGCTCGCGTCAAATCGAAAAACGCAGAAAACGCAGCAATCAGAAGCGCGTTTCGCGCGCGACCCGCAGGAACGTATCGAGCAACGGCGTGCAATCGAGCAGTTCGGGACCGCCCGCGCGGTGGAACTCGGGGTGCCACTGCACGCCCATCACGAACGGCGCGCGCCGGTAGCGCACGGCTTCGATGATGCCGTCCGTCCCCGACACCGCCTCGATGTTCAGATCGCGTCCCAGCTGGTTGACCGCCTGGTGGTGGATCGAATTGACGATCGCCTCGCGCCGGCCCGGGAACATGTTGACGAGCGTCGAGCCTTCGGGGAAATGAATCGAATGTCGATGCTGGTCGTAATGCTCGTTGACGTGGATGCCCGCCGTCGGCACATCCGTCGCGATGTCCTGATACAGCGTGCCGCCGAACGCGACGTTGATCAGCTGGCAGCCGCGGCACACGCCGAGCACGGGCTTGCCCGACTCGACGAACTCGTGCAGCAGCTCGAGTTCGTACATGTCGCGCACGCGATCGCCGGGCCATTCGGGACGCGTCGCCACCTCAGCGTACGACTGCGGCGACACGTCGGCGCCGCCTTGCAGCAGCAGACCGTCCAGATGCTTCGCGTAGTCGCGCAGGCGGATGTTGCTCGGGTGCAGCATCCCCTGATGGCCGACCGTAGGAATCATGAAGACGAGCACGTCGCGCGACATCACCCAGTGCGCGATCGACTCTTCCAGATACTGCAGCGTCTTCCCGCGCAACCCTCTCGCGCCCGGCTCCGGGTGGAAGATTCGCGCCGACACGCCAATGCGCAACGTCCGCTGTGTGATCCTGCGGCCCGCGCGGTCGAAAATCTGCCGCGCGTGCGCCGCAATGATTCGCCCGAACACGGACCACGCCGAATCGTTGTGCTTCAGATAAGCAGGCGGTCCCGGCGGATAGGCGCTCGCGGGTGGCGGATTGGATGCGCTGAAATCCGGTGCCGAGCCGAAGCCCGGCGGCGGAGAGCCGTCTTTTTTGGCCGACGCGCCGAGCGTGCCGTCCGGCTCGCCGCCCGTAGGCGCCTTAACCGGCGCGCCCGTAGCACCGGACGTCGCGCCTGACTCAGCGCTCGCGGCTGGCGGGTTCGCCGACGCCGCCGTTGCCGCCGCCCGTTCCGCGTTCGACACGACGGACTGCACCCGCGCTGCCGCTTCCTGCTGCGCGCTAGCCTGCGCGGCGCTCGTGCGTGCCTGCTCGGCCTCGCGTCGCTGCGCGGCGGCGGCGTTCTCGGGCGTCACATTGGAGGCGCTTTCGGGGGAATCGGTGGAAGCCGCTTCTTTGGCTTCCCGTGCGGGAGTGGGCGTGGGTGTTGGGGCCGAGGGAGTCGACGAAGGGGCCGGTGACGATGGTGACCCGGCTGCGCCGGATTGGCTCGTCGAAGGAGAAGGTGTGCCGGGTGTGCCGGCGTTATCGGAGTTGTTCTCGCTCATGACTGTTTGACAGACGCGTCTTCGCGCGCGAACGATTAGACATGTCTCATTATCCGCCTCGCGCCCCACCGGGGCAAACCAGCACACAATTCGTCACATCAGGACACAACATGCAACCTTGCGCGAACGTGTCTCAATCGGCGCGATGCGGGCGCACCACATCATGGATCGGGCTGCTCATCGAAGGTTTCGCGCAGCGCGATCTGCATCGTCGCGTGAATCCGCACGCACCAGCGCCACAACAGCGTCAGCAGCAGCGCGGCGACGACCAGCACGGCGACGAGCAGGCCCGTCGGCGGCAGAATCGTGCTCGACAGCGCCGCGACGAGCAGAAACACGCCTAGCATCGAAACGACAGGCACGAGGTCCGAAATGGCGTAGCGGATCGCGCTCGTGAAGCGCCCTGCCTTCGCCGGCTGCACGCTGATTTCGGCCAGCAACAGCGCAAGCGACTTGGTCTTCCGGTAGACGGCGACGAGAAACGGCAGCGAGACGAGCAGCGCCGCGCTCCATAGCACGACGCGCTGCATCGGCTCGGACGGCAGCCATTTCTCGATAAATCCACTCCCGTAAGGCGCGCCATAAGACGCGCCCAGAAAAATCGCCGCGACGATCGCGAGATTGACCGCGATCTGCAGAATGATCCGACGCGTGAGGCCGAACACGGTCGGCTCGCCCGAAGCAGGCCGCAGACTGCCGAGCCACTGCCCGTACATGCCGAACACGTTGGCGACCGTGCGCGGCATCGCGCGGCCAAGGCGTTGCGTGAGCGGGTCGGCGGCGCGGATCAGGTAGGGCGTGAAGAGCGTCGTCAGCGCGGAGACGGCTACGGCAATCGGATAGAGGAACGCGCTCGTCACCTTCAGCGTGAGGCCGAGCGACGCGATGATGAACGAGAACTCGCCGATCTGCGACACCGTCATGCCGACGCGCATCGCCGTGCGCCCGTCCTTGCCCGCGAGGAAGGTGCCGAGCCCGCACGAGACGATCTTGCCGAGAATCACGGCAACCGTGATGACGGCGATCGGCCACGCGTAGTCGACCAGCACGGCCGGGTTGAGCATCAGCCCGATGGTCACGAAGAAGATCGCCGAGAACGCGTCGCGCAGCGGCGCGATCAGATGCTCGATGCGGTGCAGGTGGCGCGACTCGGCCATGATCGCGCCGATCAGGAACGCGCCGAGCGCGATGCTGTAGTCGAGCTTGACGACCAGCAGGCAGAACGCGAAGCAGAAGCCGAGCACGGAGACGAGCAGCATCTCGTCGCTCTGCGACTTCGCGACGTAGTTGAGCGCGCGTGGCACGACCAGAATGCCGACCACCAGTGACACCGTCATGAACAGCATCAGCTTGCCGAGCGTGACGAACGCGACGCCCGCCGACAGCTCGCCCGTCTGCGCAATACCCGACAGCAGCACCAGCATCGCAATGGCGAGAATGTCCTCGACGATCAGAATGCCGAACACCAGTTGCGCGAAGCTCTCACGCTTGAGGCCGAGTTCGGAGAGCGCCTTGACGATGATGGTGGTCGACGAAATAGCGAGGATCGCGCCGAGAAACAGCGAATCCATCGAACTCCAGCCGAACGCGCTGCCGATCTCGTAGCCGATCCACAGCATCAGCACGATCTCCGACAGCGCGGCGACGATGGCCGTCGCGCCGACCTTGAACAGCTTGCGCAGGCTGAACTCGAGACCCAGCGAAAACATCAGGAACACGACGCCGAGTTCGCCGAGCGTCTGGATGGTCTGCTCGTCGTGGATCAGCTGGAACGGCGGCGTGTACGGCCCGATGATCACGCCCGCCGCGATATAGCCGAGCACCACCGGCTGTTTCAGGCGATGGAACAGCACGGTAACGACGCCGGCGAGCGCCATTACGACTGCCAGATCCTGAATGAAGCCGATGCCGTGGTGCATAGTCTTGTTCCTTACAAAAAGTAATCCAGAACGCGATGGTAACGCACGAACGGTTAAAAACCATTTAGCGCAGCACGAAGAAAGGATACAAACAGCGGCTTTCGGCGAAACTCGCGCGGCGTCGCGCGGTCTTGATGCATTCGCGCCGATCGCGCCCGACGCGTCACAATACGGTTCTCGACTGCCGACCTTCGATCTCAACGCCATGACCAACGCCACGTCACCCGCCGCGTCACCCGATTCAACGCCCTTCCCGCCGCTCGCCCAGCTCGCCGCCGATCTCGCCGCCGGCCGTACCACCAGCCGCGCGCTCGTCGAAGCGGCGCTCGAACGCATCGCCGATCCCGCCGGCCAGGGCGCGGCCGTCTTCATGCAGGTCGACGCCGACAACGCCCGCGCCACCGCCGACGCGCACGACCGCCTGCGCGCAGCCGGCACCGTCCTGTCGCCGCTCGCGGGCATTCCCGTGTCGGTGAAGGACCTGTTCGACATCGAAGGCCAGGTGACGCGCGCCGGCTCGAAGGTGCTCGCGAACGCCGCGCCCGCCACGTCCGACGCCCCCGCCGTCGCGCGACTCAAGCGCGCGGGCGCCGTGATCGTCGGACGCACGAACATGAGCGAATTCGCGTTCTCCGGCCTCGGCCTCAACCCGCACTACGGCAACCCGCTGTCGCCGTACCGGCGCGGCGTGAAGGGCGACGAACGGGTGTCGGGCGGATCGTCGTCGGGCGCGGCGGCGTCGGTGGCGGACGGCATGGCGGCCGTCGCGCTCGGCAGCGACACGGGCGGCTCGCTGCGCATTCCTGCCGCGCTATGCGGCCTGACAGGCTTCAAGCCGACCGCCGACCGCGTGCCGAAGCAAGGCGGCGTGCCGCTTTCGCCGACGCTCGACGCCTTCGGCCCGATCGGCGCGACGGTCGCGTGCTGCGCGCTGGTCGACCGGATTCTCGCCGGGCTCGAGCCTGTCGTTCCGTCTGCGCGTCGGCTGGAAGGCGTGCGCCTCGGCGTGCTGAACCATTACGTGACGGACGATGTCGAGCCGGAAGTCGCGCAGGCCTACGACACCGCGCTCAAGCATCTGGAGGCGGCGGGCGCAATCGTCAGCGACGTGCGCTTCGCGCCGCTCGACCGGCTCGCCACGATCAACCGCTTCGGCTTTTCGCCGATCGAAGCCTACGCGTGGCACCGGCCGCTCCTGGAAGCGCAACGCGACGCGTACGATCCGCGCGTGCTCACGCGCATCCTGAAGGGCCAGCCGGCGACAGCCGCCGACTATCTCGACCTGCTCGCCGAACGCGCCGCCATGCTGGCCGAAGCGCGCACGATGTGGCAGCGCTTCGACGCCGTCGTCGCGCCGACGGTGCCGATCGTGCCGCCGCGCGTCGCCGGCCTGGTCGATGACGACGAGGCGTTCTTCCGCGCCAACGGCCTCGTGCTGCGCAACCCGAGCGCTTTCAATTTTCTCGACGCGTGCGCGATCTCGCTGCCCTGTCATCCACGCGGCGGCGCGCCTGTCGGGCTAATGCTGGCCGCCGCGCCGCACGCGGACGACGCGCTGCTGGGAATAGGACGGGCCGTCGAAGCGGTATTGAATACGATTCGCTGAGATTTGTTGACATGGGCGGCGTCACTTGCGGAGGCCCCGGCATGTGCCGTGTGCTTCGGCTAGAATCGCCGCACCTTTTACCGAACTTCCACCGCTAGCAGGATCATGATTATCGATAACGTTACATTGCGCCGCGAGCGCAGTCTGCTCGTTCTACTCGGTCTCGTCTGTCTCGCGCTCGTGGGGGGCGCGCTATACCTGCAGTTCGTCGAGCACGAAGATCCTTGCCCGTTGTGCATCATCCAGCGCTATTTCTATCTGCTGATCGCGATCTTCGCGTTTCTCGGCGCGCGGCTCCGCGGCTGGACGGGCGTCAGGCTGCTCGAACTGCTCGCGCTTTTGTCGGCGCTTGGCGGGCTGCTGACGGCCGCCCGACATGTGTATGTGCAGTCGCATCCGAACTTCAGCTGCGGGTTCGATGCGTTGCAGCCGATCGTCGACGGTCTGCCGCCCGCTCACTGGCTGCCGGGCGTGTTCAAGGTCGCGGGTCTGTGCGAAACGCCGTATCCGCCGATTCTCGGTATTTCTTTGCCTGGCTGGTCGCTGATCGGGTTCGTCGTTGCGTTTGTCGCGCTGGCGCTCAGTCTGTGGCGTAATCGCCGCGCGCGGTAAGAAAGGGTTACCGAGGGTTTTCTGGGGAACGCGGGTTCAAGTGGTCAACGGTTCCGTTGGTGTGTTGGCCCGCGGCTGGCCTTTTTGCCGGCATTTGCCTTTTCTTCGCTGGCATCCGCGCTATGCCTTCGTGCTTCAAGCGTCGCCCCTGTGCGGGGCGGCACCTACTTTTCTTTGCCGCCGCAAAGAAAAGTAGGCAAAAGAAAGCGGCTCACCCCGCCAACTCTTCTTCCTGCCTGCGGGCCCCCAACGGCCCCGTCCTTCATGCGGTAACGCGCTATCGCCTGCCCGTTGCCAACGCTTCGATCAGATGCCTCACCCGCTCCAGACGCCCGCACAACGGCTGGCGACAGCGAATGGTTTCTGCCGCCCAGGTGGCAAACTGTGTGTAGGTTGTCGCACCGCACAGGTTAGTGCTCTTACCAGTAACACCAGCCTTGCTTCCCAGTCCGGAGTGAGGCGCGTATGGCGCGAAAGCCGACACACAGTTTGCCACCTGGGCGGCGGAGGACTATCTGGCACGGCGTGCTGCGACGCGGGTACATGAAGCGGGTGAGGCGTACAGAGAGAGCGTTGGCAACGCACGCGAACAGGTGCGTTGCCGCGTGAAGCGTGGGACCGGCTGGGGGCCCTCAGGCAAAAACTAGAACTGGCGGTGTTAGCCGCTTTCTTTTGCCTACTTTTCTTTGCGGCGGCAAAGAAAAGTAGGTGCCGCCCCGCACAGGGGCGACGCTTGAAGCACGAAGGCATAGCGCGGATGCCAGCGCAAAGGCTAAAAGCACCAAACGCCATGCGCAGCAAACACCACAACGCGGGATGCCATCAAAAACCCAAACCATACCCCCGCCCCCACCGCAAAGCCAAAAATCCGACCAGCATCTTGCGCTGCAAAAACCAAATCCCGGCTACCCGCAAACGTCGATGCTGTAGGCATACCGCCACACCACCGCCTGTTCGGCACAAACCCTGCGCACATCGAAGCACCGCCCAGCAAGGCTCCGCGCGAAATTCGCGCCCTCGCAGCGCACCACGCCTCCCTCCCTCATGACCGCCGCCGAATAACCCCCATTCGCGCGGGGAAATATTTTTGGGACAAAGTGGTGTTATGTTCGACCATGGATGGCGATCTACGTGCGCGAGGCCAGCTACGGCGCGGCCCCAAGCGTAACGCGCGCCCGGTCCGCAATGTCTTCAGGATTCGCCGTGACAACGCAAACCATCCGCTTCTATCACCAGGGAACCGTCCGCGAGCTCAGCGGCGTGCCCGCTTCGCGCACCGTGCTCCAGCACCTGCGCGAAGATCTGCATTGCACGGGTACGAAGGAAGGTTGCGCGGAAGGCGATTGCGGCGCTTGCACGGTCGTCGTCGGTGAACTTGATTCGCGCGGGCAACTGACGCTCAAAGCCGTCAATGCGTGTATCCAGTTCCTGCCGACCCTCGACGGCAAGGCGCTGTTCACGGTCGAAGACCTGCGTGCCGCAAGCGGCGCGCTGCACCCGGTTCAGGAAGCGCTGGTCGACTGCCACGGCTCGCAGTGCGGGTTCTGCACGCCGGGCTTCGCGATGTCGATGTGGGCGCTGTACGAGAACCAGCCCGCGGGCGCTGGCCTGCCGACACGCGACGAAATCAACACCGCCCTCTCCGGCAATCTGTGCCGCTGCACCGGCTACCGGCCGATCGTCGAAGCGTCGCAGAAGATGTTCGACGAGCAGCAGTATCCGCGCGTCGCGCTCGACCGCGCCGCTGTCGTCAATGCCCTGCAATCGATCCAGCGCAACGACACCTTCGAATACCGCGCGCCCGACACACGCGGCACCGACTACGGCACGCCGGCTTTCTTCGCCCCCGTCACGCTCGACGCATTCGCCGCGCTGCGCGCGCAGCACCCGCATGCGCGGCTGCTGGCGGGCAGCACCGACGTCGGCCTGTGGGTCACGAAGCAGTTCCGCGATCTCGGCGACATCCTGTATATCGGCAACGTCGCCGAACTGAAAACGGTCGAACGCGATGCGCAGACGCTGACGATCGGCGCGGCGGTGTCGCTCGAAGACGCGTATGCCGCGCTGACAGCCGACTATCCCGAACTCGCCGAACTGTGGACGCGCTTCGCGTCGCTCCCCATCCGCAATGCAGGCACGCTCGGCGGCAACGTCGCGAACGGTTCGCCGATCGGCGATTCGATGCCGGCGCTGATCGCGCTCAATGCGCTCGTCGTGCTGCAGCGCGAGCGTAAGACGCGCACGCTGCCGCTCGACGCGTTCTACGTCGGTTACCAGAAAACGGCGCTCGAACCCGGCGAGTTCGTCGCGGCGATCCGCGTGCCGCGTCCCGCGCCGGATCTGCGTTTTCGCACGTACAAGGTCGCGAAGCGCTACGACCAGGACATCTCGGCCGTGTGCGGCGCGTTCGCTCTGCGCATCGCCGATGGCGTGATCGCCGATGCGCGCATCGCGTTCGGCGGCGTGGCCGCGACGCCGAAGCGCGCGCAGCACGCCGAGGCCGCGCTCAAAGGCGCGCCGTGGGACGCCGCCACCACGCAACGCGCGATGGACGCGCTCGCCGCCGACTATCAGCCGCTCACCGACATGCGCGCGACGAGCGCCTATCGGCTGAAAGTCGCGCGCAATCTGCTGTGGCGCTTCCATCTGGAAACACGCGACGCCAATCCGCTCGCGCTGTGCGACGTCAACGCGTTCGCATTCGATGCAGCCGCGAGCGCGCAGGAGCAGAGGCCATGAACAAGCAGACGGAAGCCTTCGTGCATCACGCATCGCTTGCCGCACACGACGCGCAAGCTGCCATCGGCGTGCCGCTGCCCCATGAATCGGCGACGCTGCACGTGAGCGGCGAAGCCACCTACACCGACGACATCCCCGAGCTTGCACAGACGCTGCACGCGGCGCTCGGTTTGTCGCGGCATGCGCATGCGCGCATCGTGTCGCTCGATCTCGATGCCGTGCGCGCGGCACCCGGCGTCGTCGCCGTGCTGACAGTCGACGACATCCCCGGTGAAAACAACTGCGGCCCCGTGCTGCACGACGACCCGATTCTCGCCGACGGCGAAGTGCTGTATCTCGGCCAGCCCGTCTTCATCGTCGTTGCGCAAAGCCATGAGTTGGCGCGGCGCGCGGCGGCGCTCGCGAAGAGCGACGACGTCGTGCGCTACGAGCCGCTCGAAGCCGTGCTCACTGCCGCCGAAGCGAAGGCGAAGAAGCAATATGTGCTGCCACCGCTGCATCTGAAGCGCGGCAAGCCCGCCGAGAAGATTGCGCAAGCGCCGCATCGGATGACGGGCACGTTCGAAGTCGGCGGCCAGGAGCAGTTCTATCTGGAAGGCCAGGTCGCGTATGCAGTGCCAAAGGAAATGGACAGCATGCTCGTCTATAGCTCGACGCAGCATCCGAGCGAGATGCAGCACGTCGTCGCGCATATGTTCGGTTGGCCGACGCATAGCGTGATGTGCGAATGTCGGCGCATGGGCGGCGGCTTCGGCGGCAAGGAGTCGCAGTCGGCGCTGTTTGCGTGCGCGGCGTCGCTGGCCGCGCACCGGTTGCGTCGCCCCGTGAAGCTGCGCGCCGATCGCGACGACGACTTCATGATCACGGGCAAGCGTCACGACGCGATCTACGAATACGAAGCCGGCTTCGACGACGACGGCCGCATTCTCGGCGCGCGCGTCGAGATCGCGTTGCGGGCTGGGTTTTCGGCGGATCTGTCGGGCGCCGTCGCGACGCGCGCCGTGTGCCACTTCGACAACGCGTATTACCTGTCGGACGTCGATATCGTCGCGCTGCCGTGTAAGACGAACACTCAGTCGAACACTGCGTTTCGCGGCTTCGGCGGCCCGCAGGGCGCGCTCGTGATGGAAGTGATGATGGACGGCATCGCGCGCGAGCTGAGGCGCGATCCCCTCGACGTGCGCCGCGCGAACTTCTATGGCATCGAAGAGCGCAATGTGACGCCCTACGGCCAAACCGTCGAAGACAACGTGATTGCGCCGCTGACGGATGAGCTGATTGAATCGAGCGACTACACGGCGCGGCGCGCAGCGATTGCAGCGTTCAACGCGTCGAGCCCTGTGCTCAAGCGCGGCATCGCGTATTCACCAGTGAAGTTCGGCATCTCGTTCAACGTGCCGTTCCTGAATCAGGCGGGCGCGCTCGTGCATGTCTACAAGGATGGCTCAGCGCTCGTGAATCACGGCGGCACCGAAATGGGCCAGGGGCTGAACACGAAAGTCGCGCAAGTCGTCGCGAACGCATTCGGCCTGCCGCTCTCCCGCGTGCGCGTGACGGCCACGGATACGTCGAAGGTGGCGAACACATCGGCGACGGCGGCGTCGACGGGCAGCGACCTGAACGGCAAGGCCGCCGAAGCCGCCGCGCACGCGATCCGCGAACGCCTCGCCGTGCTGGCCGCAAAAGAACTCGGCGGTAACGCTGAAGATGTGACCTTCGAAAACAGCGAAGTACGCGCGAACGGCGCGGCGATGCCGTTTGCGCAACTGGTCGGCGCGGCGTATCTCGCGCGCATCCAGTTGTGGTCCGACGGCTTTTATACGACGCCGAAAGTGCATTGGGACGCGAAGACGCTGACGGGCCATCCGTTCTACTACTTCGCGTATGGCGCGGCGGTGTCCGAAGTCGTGATCGATACGTTGACGGGCGAATGGAAGCTCGTGCGCGCCGATGCGCTGCACGACGCCGGCCAGTCGATCAATCCCGCCATCGATCTCGGCCAGGTGGAAGGCGCGTTCATTCAGGGCATGGGCTGGCTCACGACGGAAGAACTCTGGTGGAACCGCGACGGCCGATTGATGACGCACGCGCCGTCGACGTACAAGATCCCCGCCGTCAGCGATACGCCCGCCGCGTTCAACGTAAAGCTGTACCACAACCCGAACGCGGAGCCGACCGTGTTCCGCTCGAAGGCCGTCGGCGAGCCGCCGCTGTTGCTGCCGTTCTCGGTGTTCCTCGCGATCCGCGATGCTGTCGCGGCCACCGCGCCCGATGCACCGCACGCCCCTGCACTGCGCGCGCCCGCGACGCCCGAAGCGATACTCGATGCGATCGACGCGCTGAACGCAAGCACGCCTGTTGCAACAATCGCCGCAGCGGCCAGTCCAACGTCGCAGGAACCTGCGGGCGCGGGCACGACGGCATAGCAACACACACGCATAAAGTGCCGCGCGACACGACCGCAACGCACAGAAGATCAACCGGCTGCGCGGCCAACCCGCGCGGCCTCGTATGGAGAACCGCCGGATGCATGCCTGGCTCACCGATCTGCAGCAACTGCTCGCGCACGGCGACGCCGTCGTGCTCGTGACGGTCGCGCGCGCCGAAGGTTCGGCACCGCGCGACGCTGGCACGAAGATGATCGTCACACGCGATTCCGCGCGCCATACGATCGGCGGCGGCCATCTCGAATGGAAAGCGATCGAAAGCGCGCGCCGCGTCTTGCGCGACGGCATGCGCGCACCGAACATGCGGCGGCTCGAACGCTTCGCGCTCGGACCGAGTCTCGGCCAATGCTGCGGCGGCGCTGTCGTGCTCGCGTTCGAGCGGCTCGATATCGGCGACCTGGGTTGGGTGACGTCGCTGGCCAAGCGCTTGGCCGCGGGCCATTCGATGGTGCGTAGCGTATCATTCGGCCCCGCACCCGATGCGGTGATGCTGTCCGATCCTGAACCGGGCGTCGAAAGCGCCGACTGTTTGCTGTGGGACGGCGCGGGCTTCGACGACAGCAGCGCGCTGCTCACCGAGACCATCGCGCCGCGCGACTTCCCCGTCGTGCTGTTCGGCGCGGGCCACGTGGGCGCCGCGCTCGTACGTGTGCTCGCGACGCTGCCCTGCCACGTGCACTGGGTCGATGAACGCGACGCGCAGTTCCCGGCACCTGACACACTGGGCGCAACGAACGTGACGATCGAAGCGAACGACGCACCCGACGAAGCAATCGACAAGGCCACGCCGCACACGTACTTCATCGTGATGACGCACAACCACGCGCTCGATCTCGATCTCGCCGAGCGCATCCTGCGGCGCGGCGACTTCGCGTTCTTCGGCATGATCGGCTCGCATACGAAGCGCAAGCAGTTCGAGCACAGGCTTGCGGCGCGCGGTTTCGATCCTGCCGCGATTGCGCGGATGAAATGTCCGCTTGGCGTAGACGGCATCGTCGACAAGTCGCCGGAAATCATTGCGATTTCGGCGGCGGCGCAACTGCTGCAGGCCGTCGAAGCCAACGCTGCACATGCGGCGCAGACGGCCTGAACATCGAATATGCATCGAACGCATTGGGGGACGTCCGACCAGCCATCGGGCGTTGAATAAATCAACCGATAACCCGAATCATTGACCGACCATGACGACAACCACACTTTCCCCGCTAGCTCACAAGACGAACGGCGCACCGAAGGCCGAGCTGCATATTCATATCGAAGGCTCGCTCGAACCTGAGCTGATCTTCAAGCTGGCCGAACGCAACGGCGTGAAGCTTGCGTACGACTCGATCGACGCGCTGCGCGCCGCGTACGCGTTCACCGATCTGCAGTCGTTTCTCGACATCTACTATGCAGGCGCAAGCGTGCTGCTGAAGGAAGAGGACTTCTACGACATGACGATGGCCTACGTCGAGCGCGCGCTCGCGGACAACGTCGTGCATACGGAAATCTTCTTCGATCCGCAGACGCATACCGAGCGCGGCGTGCCGATTGCGACCGTGGTCGCGGGCATCGAGCGCGCGCTGGCCGAAGCGGAAACGCGCGGCCTCACGAGCAAGCTGATTCTGTGCTTCCTGCGGCACCTGTCCGAAGAAGATGCGCTCTCAACCTTCGACGAAGCGCTGCCGTTGTTCGACCAATACAAACACCGGCTGATCGGCGTCGGCCTCGATTCATCGGAGCGCGGCCATCCGCCGTCGAAGTTCGAGCGCGTGTTCGCCAAGGCTCGCGATAAGGGCTTGAAGCTGGTCGCGCACGCGGGCGAAGAAGGTCCGCCGTCGTACATCTACGAAGCGCTCGATCTGCTGAAAGTGGACCGTGTCGATCATGGCGTGCGCAGCATCGAAGACCCGGCGCTCGTCACGCGGCTTGCCGACACGCGCGTCGCGCTGACGGTGTGCCCGCTGTCGAACCTGAAGCTATGCGTGTTCGACGATCTGACCAAACACACCTTGAAGGCGCTGCTCGACAAGGGCGTCGCCGTCACCGTGAATTCCGACGATCCCGCCTACTTCGGCGGCTACGTCAACGAAAACTACCTCGCGACGATCGACGCCCTCAAGCTCGACGACGACGAGGTGTACACGATCATCCGCAACAGCTTCGAAGCGTCGTTCGTGACGCCTGCGGAGCGCGACGCGATGATCGCCAAACTCGATGCGCATTGGCGCGCATCCGCTTGATCCCCGCTTGATCTTATAGTTCGGAGACGGTTTCACCATGACTCAAACAGCTTATCGCGCGCAACTGCTGACGTTCAACGGCGATCCTGCGCAATCGTCCAATGCTGCAGTCTTCAACGAAGACGGCCTTCTGATCGTCGAAGACGGACATGTCGTCGCGGCGGGCGCGTATGCGTCTGTCGCTGCGCAACTCGCGCCCGCCACGCAGGTGGTCGAGATGCGCGACAAGCTGATCGTCCCCGGTTTCATCGATACGCACATTCATTATCCGCAGACGGACATGATTGCGTCGCCGGCGCCGGGGCTGTTACCGTGGCTCGACACGTACACTTTCCCGACCGAGCGCGGTTTCAGCGACGCTGCTGTCGCGCAGGACACGGCGCGCTTTTTCATCGACGAGCTGCTTGCGTGTGGCACGACGACGGCACTCGTTTACTGCACGGTGCACAAGCAATCGGCGGATGCGTTGTTTACTGAAGCGCAGCGGCGCAATGTGCGGATGATCGGCGGCAAGGTGCTGATGGACCGCAACTGCCCCGAGTTTCTGCGCGACACCGCGCAATCGGGCTACGACGACAGCGCCGAACTGATTGCACGCTGGCACAACAAGGGACGTCAGATGTACGCGCTGACGCCGCGTTTTGCGCCGACTTCGACGGAGGCGCAACTCGAAGCGACGGGCGCGCTGGCGAAGCTGCATCCTGATGTGTTCATTCAAAGTCATGTCGCCGAGAATCATGACGAAGTGAAGTGGGTCGCGGGTCTTTTTCCTGGTCATCGCAGTTATCTCGACATCTACGATCACTATGGGTTGTTGAGGCCGCGGGCTGTGTATGGGCACTGTATTCATCTCGATGCTGAAGATCGGCGGCGCATGGCCGAGACGCGCTCCGTTGCTGCCCATTGCCCGACGTCGAATCTGTTTCTTGGAAGTGGCCTGTTTGATTTCGACAAGGCTGCGGAATCGGGGATGCCTGTTGCGCTGGCGACCGACGTGGGTGGCGGTACGTCGTTCTCGATGCTGCAGACCATGAATGAAGCGCATAAGGTTGCGCGGCTGGGTGGGCATCATTTGACCGCTACGCGGATGTTCTGGCTGGCTACTGCTGGCGCGGCTGAGGCGCTTGATCTTGCCGATCGGGTTGGGACGTTAAGGCCTCGGGCTGAGGCGGATTTTGTGGTGCTTGATCCTAAAGCTACGCCGTTGTTGGCGCGGCGGACTGCGCGTACTGAGACGCTTGAGGAGCTGTTGTTCGCGTTTGCGCTGCTTGGGGATGATCGGGCTGTGTTTGAGACTTATGCCGCTGGGCAGCGGGTGCATCGGCGTGATGATGTCCGGCAAAGCGTTGCCGGGAGCGCGCGGATCGCTGCTTGATTTTTTTTCGTCTGCGACGCGTTGGGGGGCGCGTTGCGTGGGGCCTGTCATAGATTTTGTGTTCAAGGCATAACATGTAGCTCAAGGAGCATGTATGCCACGCAAACCCAAGACG
>NZ_JAWRXV010000404.1:0-343 GCF_046534875.1 Paraburkholderia sp. SIMBA_054
ATGTGCCGCCCCAACTGCTCGAACACGCTTTGCACGCAGGCGCCGACCAGCAGGTTCGTGATGTCGCACAACACTTCGACTTCAGTGTCGGGCTCGCCGACGTCATGACCCATCAGTTGTTGCAGTTCGCGCTGACCGTCCTTGCCGACCAGCACGATCGCCTCGCCGGATATGTCGGATTGAAACGCCTGGCGCACCGGCCGCAATTCGCTGTCGTCCTGTGCGCCGAGCGCGACGCGCAATTGCTCGACGCCGACGACGCGGATATTCGGCACCGACAGCGTGACGAAAGCGCCCAGCAGTTTGGCCAGTGCGGCGGCGGCCTTGCCCATGCCGACGTTGC
>NZ_JAWRXV010000405.1:0-343 GCF_046534875.1 Paraburkholderia sp. SIMBA_054
CGGCAAATCGACTGTCGCGCGCATGATGGTCGGCCTCACTGCGCCGACCGCCGGCTCGATCTGTTTCAGAGGCGACGCGTTGAACACGATGACGCGCGCGCAGAATGCGACGTTTCGTCAGCGTGTGCAGATGGTGTTTCAGAGCACGACGAATTCGCTGAACCCGCGCAAGACAATTGCCACGACGCTGGCCGAAGCGATCGGCAACGACGGCGTGCCGGTGCGTCAATTGCTCGACATGGTGCGGTTGCCGACATTCGTGCTGGCGCGCTATCCGCATCAGCTGTCGGGCGGTCAGCGCCAACGCGTGGGCATCGCGCGGGCACTCGCGCGCCGCCCGGAA
>NZ_JAWRXV010000406.1:0-340 GCF_046534875.1 Paraburkholderia sp. SIMBA_054
CGTGTCGAAGCCTTGCGAGATGCGCGGCGCCCAGTCGGCCGTGTTGGTGAATTTCGGCGCGCCCGCCGCACCCGACGCGTGACACGCCGAGCAGACCGCCTTGTAGACTTCCTCGCCCGTCTTGTAGACGCGCGGCGCGTTGGCGTCGCGAACGTCGACCTGGGCGAGTGGTTTGATGCGGGCGGTGACTTCGGCTTCGGAGAGACTGTCGGTGCCCGCGCCGGTGCGCGTCGAATTGTCGACGTAGTAAGCCAGCAGAACGATGATGATGATCGGCACAGCAAACCCGGCGATGACCGCGGCGATGAGCTGTCCTGGGGTTTTAATCGGGGCTCCGTGT
>NZ_JAWRXV010000056.1:0-63429 GCF_046534875.1 Paraburkholderia sp. SIMBA_054
AGCGCGCAAACGCCTCCAATACGCCACGCGTGAGCCCAGTTGTAGACAGCCTGGTCGCTCACACCGAGGGCTTCACAGACGACCTTTGGCTTATCCCCACGAGCGAGCATCAAAATACCAGTGGCGCGTCTGCGTGTGTTCTTGAACCGGTGATTGATCGCCATCTCCTGCAATGTGATCTCCTCAGCCTTCACAAGCTTCACACGGCATTTCATCGACACCTCGGCACCAGGGAAAAATCCAGGTTACCGAATTCCAAGCAGTTTTACCAGGATCACTTATAGAGGAGGCGATGCTGTCATCTAGCGTCGGTCGCTAGCTATGCGTCTCCGCCGGGTGTCCAGCGCCAAAACGGCCGTCCTCATGCTGTCACATTTCGACGTTAAGCTTTTCGGCCTCGGTATTAAATCCACCGTTGCGGGTCGTCATCGAACGCCAGTCACTGGAAACCTGACGACCTGCGTTTCCCTCTTTGCATCAGGAGCATCACGTGTTGAGCGCCCACGAATTTGCAACATTGATGCTGGTCAGGGACTCCGCCGATCACATTGCCGAACGGGAAGAACTTGGTACGTTGCTTGAACAGCAGCTTTGTCGCACTGGAGCGACTTGCGGGCGGAGCAGTACGTCCTCGCATCACGGAAGACGGAGAGTCTCTTCTCCGTCACCTTGCCTCTATCCATTGATGAGAGAAATCCGTCGGGTGCCTCTCAAACGCTTCCACCGACCGACTCACTGGCGGTAGGGCCTCAGCGCAACGCTTCCAGACGGCGTTGGCAACGTTTGTCATCTCCACCGCGTCGATAGCTCTGCATGGCCTTTGTGCGGTCCGGGACAACGCTCCTGTCTTCTGCACCCCACACGCCCTCCCAGAAAAGTCCGAGATTGTGCGCTGAGGCTTTGTGTCCCAGTTCAATGGCCTGCTCGTAGAGCGAGCGCGCACGACTCACATCCGCCTGCATGCCCCGCCCAAGCCGTGCGCTGTCGGCCAGCGCGGCGGCGGCCAGGCCGCGCAGACGATCCTCTGCGGTTTCATCCTTCATCACGTCTTCGAGAATCGCGTTACCTTTCTCAAAGTCCGCCTCCCCTCCTGTTGGTGTGACGAGAGAAATGGCCATTGCCGTTCGCCAGGCCGGATGGCGGTTCGCGCCAATGCGCTCCAGTAACCAGCGGCCCAGATAGGGTGCATGGCTTAACGTGCTGGTGAGAAGGGCGTTTGCGATTGCGGCGAGCGACTCCGGTGACAGGAATCCAGTCTTGTTTGCCGCAATGACGTGACGCGAGAACTTTTCGACATCCAGTGTAGGGTCGGCGCGACGCAACTGATGCCATTCGCGCTCGATTGCCCCAACCCAGCTTTCCATTTGCATGGTGAGCGATTCCGTGGTGAAGAATGCACCTGATTCTAGCTCACCTTTTGCCGATTGCAACATGCTAAGGAGGTATAGATATTGGAGTATTTATACCTCCAGATGTGGCACAATCCCGGCAAAGCGGGCGAAGGCGCGCAGGCACACGCCGCGTGGCTCGCTTCATCCGTCCCGCCCGAGCGCAATACGACGTCACAGAAGGGGAGTCCGATTCACGATGGCCGAGACATTCGAACTCGTTGCGCTGGCGCTGCCCGGCGACACCGCCCCCGAGTCGCTGCCCGCGACCGTCCGACAGTTCGTCGCCAACTGCTGGCCCGGCATGAGCCGCGGCCAACTCGTCGCTCGCGCGCGTCGCCACGCGCTGCGGCCATCGTTGCGCGCCGGTCGTTTGTGTGGGGCGAGCGCGCCGGGCGAGGTAGGCCTGTTTGCCCTGACGCTGACCGTGGGCGCGCAGGTCGTGTCGCTGATTGCCCATCTGCGCCGGGTGCCACAGCGCCGCGCGTCGGCGCGCAGTCGCAAGGCGGCCACCGCGGCGCGGCCGCCCGTGCGCGATCCGCGCCAGGCGTCGCTGTTCTAGGAGGCGAGCATGGGGCGTCCGCGCATCGAATGGAATGACGCGCAGCTGCGCGCGATCATGGGCGCGCTCGCCGCGCTTGAGCGGGACTTCCCGCAGGACAATGCGCGTTTTCTGGACGGGCTGGTCGCGGCAGTGCGTGCGATCACGGGCCGGGTCTATGGCGCGATGACGTACGGCCGGCTGCTGCGGGATGTCGCGCCGCAGTCGGGTGTCACCCGGCGGCCGAGCACGCCAACCATCCAGGCGGCCGTCCTGCGCGCACAGGCCCTCGAGCACGGCGCGGTCGAGGCCGCGGCTGAAGCGACGGCGCTGGTCCCGGTCGCGTCACGTTTCGCGTCGACGGGTGGAAGCATGATGCGCCCTGCGGCAGCACATGGCGGGGCAGGCGAAGGCGCCGGCTATCCCATCACCCTCAACGCCGATGCACTGCGCGGGGCGCTGGCGCCGCTGGTGCGCGAGCTGCTGCGCGAGAGCATCGCGCCTGTGCATGCGCTGCTCGTCCAAGCGGGGAAGTCCGCTGTTGCTGGCAACGGGGACGGGCGCCAGCCGCAGCTGACGATGGCGGCGCTCGAGGATGCGCACGCGCGGATCCGCCAGCTGGAAAAGGAAATGGGGGAGCTACGCCGCGAACTCGGCGCCGCGCAGGCCGCCCGCGATCTCGCGGGTGAACACGTCAATGCCATGCTCGCGGATCTGCGCGAGACGGTCGCGGCGTCGGGTCGGGATGCGGAGTCGCTCGCCCGGGCGGCCGGGCAGCTCGCCGGGACCGAGAAATTCCTCAAGGCGCAGAACGACGCCGTACAGATGCAAGTGTCTGCCGAAGCGGAAGCGCTGCGCACGCAGAACCTGCAGTTGCGCGAGCGGATCGACCACCTCATTGTCGACAACGACCGGTACCGGCGCAGCGATCGCCAGGCGTGGGACGGAACGTAGCTGATGTTCCAGCCATTCGTTGTCGTTGCCGAACAGTTTGCGGGAACGCTGTCACGCGACGTGTCGCGGGAAGCAGACGGCGTGAACGGCGCGCTTCCGGCGACGGCAAGCGCTTTTGCGGTGGCGCGAAACAGGCGGGCGGTCCGGCCAACGGAGCTCAGCGGGCCGCGCTGTGCTCAGAACCCGACACCGACGCCGACGCCCACCCCACCGCCGAGGCTGCCGCCTCCCACACCCACGCCGATGCTGGGACCCGGCGCGTAATAGCCTGGCCCGTACGCAGGATCGCTGTAACCGTAGGGCGGAGCAGCCACGCATCCCGCGACGGCAGCCGCTAGTGCCAGGGTGCCGAAAAGTCTGAGCATGATCGTCTCCCGTGCGCGAATTGCGCGCCAAGACCCGATCCTGTTTCCGGACGGATCAGTTGGGCTTCCAGCGTACACCTCACGAGGTCGGTGTGTCGCATGACGCTGGGGCGCCGTCGCAAGCAAAGGCGCGTCCGGCCGGGCGCCCCTGTCAGACACCGCGGTGACGCGGACACTGCTTGCGGGTCGCCCGGTGTTGTTTTTCGCATTCAGGAATTGTTATACGGCGCCCCGTGCTTTATGGTTACAGTTCCGAAAGTTAAGGCAATTCCCGACTTTTGGTGCGTGTTCAGGCCGACCGTCCAACTGGGGCGATCGGCCAATTTTTTTGCCATCCGAAAAGGGGCTGGGTGAGCGCGAGGCGTTTGGGCCTGCACGCGAATCCCCGCTCCCCCGGCGCGTGGCAATTTCGCCTCTGCAGACGTGCACGCGTGCAAAAGGGGCGACGCCGAGGCGCCCAAGTTTTGCGGAATACGTTTTGCCTGGCACATTTCGTCGGCGGGAAAAGTCCACCCGAACCTACGCGCGACGTGCGTGCAGGTTGTCGGTGCGGAATATGAAGGGGTGGATAGTTGGGGCTATCCGACCCTTCGTTTGTGGACATTAGTTGACGCGTCAATGGCGCTCCGCCCGGGGGGCTGGCGGCGGCCGAGCGTATCTGACTGCATATCGCCGACGTTGGAGGCGGGGCGCATGATGCGCTCGCGGCGGCTCGCACTGACCGCGGCACGCTGTCGCGTGCCGTGTCGGCGGAACGAAGCAGATTTCGTGAAAGGCGTGCGCCCCGCGATGGGTAAGCACGCCGGCGGTCGCGCGGTAAAATCCGGCTGTCCGACCCACGCGGGCCAAGTGGCCGCGCCGTGCTCAGAATCCCACACCGACGCCGACGCCCACCCCACCGCCGAGGCTGCCGCCACCCACGCCCACGCCGATGCTGGGACCCGGTGCGTAATAGCCGGGGCCATACGCCGGATCGCTGTAACCGTACGGCGGAGCGGCTACGCATCCAGACACGGCGGCCGCTAGCGCCAGGATGCTGACAAGTCTGAGCATGATCGTCTCCCGTGCACGAATTGCGCAGCAACACCTGTTCCCGTTTCCGGACGGATCGGTTGGCCTGGCCCTTCCGGGTGGGCATCTCACGGCCGTGGTGTTCCTCCCGGTGCCGCACGGCGCCGGAGCGCCTCCGCCCGCCAAGGCAGCATGCGGCTGGGACGCTCCCGCAGGTTACTCCGCGGTCACGTGGAAAATGCATGCTGGTCGCTTTTCCGACTGCAGGGATTGTTTTACGGCGTCTCGTGCTTCAAGGAGACGGGGTTCGGAACGCAGGGGGTGGCAGCCCATTCGTCGTAGCGTTATAGGGAAGTGTGCAGAAATCAGCTGCAACAACATAATTGCGAGGAAGTGCGATGACAGTGCACGCGATTACCGCGGTCCGGCTTGAGCAGGATTCGCAAAGGGTCACCCACGTACTGTGGGGGCAGGTTTCTGTGAGCGGAGAACAGTTTGAGGTCGTGCCGCACGAATCGCCGGTTATCGAAGTGGTCGACGCGCTGGCCAAAGGCGATACCGTGGTGACCGTCTTTCCGCTGGATGGACAACGCGTCGCGGGTCCGGAGGTCCGGCGCGTCGTGTATGAGGCGGGTCGCGAAGGGATCGAAACGGTGGACGTGGATTCCGGTCCCGGCCAATCGCTTGCGGACCTGCCGCGACTTGACCACGAGTAGATGGGTCACCGCGCTCGCCCCGGCAGCCTGGCGGGAACCGCCGCGGAATCAGCCGATCCGGATCCGGGGGCATAGGACGGGGGCGGGCGCCGTCAAGGGGGGAGGGTTTTCGCGTGCGAGGTTCCGCAGATCTCCGGACCAGTCGCGCTCGGGAAAACTGGGAAAACATGGGACAAATGGGAAAACCTGCTATAATTGGTTCCGTGTACCCGAAACCCCGTTGGGGAGAACCATGTTGAACTGGGATGACGAGATCAAGCTTTCGCGGCTCGAGGTCGAGCAGGCGAGGCGACTCGCCGTTGCGCCGCTGGACGAAGCCATTGCGCACACCGACCACCTCCTCGCGGAGGTGCGGCAGCTGGATGCGTCTCCCGAACGCGAGCGGCTGATCGAACGGATTCTCGCTCTCCGTGAGGAACGGCTGGCCATCAAGCGTGAGCGCCTGGCCCATCTGGATCGCATGCTGCCACAGACCGAGCGCGTCGTCCCGGTACGGGCGGGCGACCTGACGGCGGCATTCAACCGCTACGACTATGGCGACCATAAGGTCATTCGTCGCAATGGTCAGGTGGTCAGCTTCGAGTCGAGGAACGCTCTTTTGCGGCCACTCCGCGCGGTTGGCAGTCCTCGACGCAGGCACGGTTTGCGCATCGCCGGTGCGCGCGGTCTCGATTTCGTCGGGAGCATGCTCCGGCGGAAAGCGGCCGGCAGGCTGGCTTCCCGTTGCGGGAAACACGCCCGCTTGCCTGACGCGCATCCCTTCCATAGCCGGAGTATCGCTTCCCGATCCCGCATGCTCGCGGCTGTCGGCGCGCCCCCCTGGATTGCTGAGTAGGAGTTGAAATGGAACTGGCAACCAAACGCAGCCACGCAGGCGCGAAAGCTGACCTACGAGCCCTTGTGAACGGACAGTACGCGGGCGACGCGAATGCCTTGATCGAGAAGGTCGCGGCCGACCTGCTCGCTGGTGTATCCGCACGTGCCGGGGTGAAGTCAGGCGCCGGAAAGATGGCAGGCCTGACCAGCGAGGCGGCCCGCCGGGAGATTGCCTCGCGGCTGGCCGAGTGGTTGATTCGGGACACCGGTCGCGGCGGTGCCGATCACCCGTCCTGTTTGCCAGTTGCCAGATGGAGTCCTGAGGAGGTGATCGAGCACACCGGGATGTCAAAGAGCACGCTCTACCGCGGTGACCACGCCCAGTTCTACAGCGTGGTGCCGCCCGGCAAGAAGAATGGCCGCGCGTATCCCGCATGGCAGTTCACCGCCGACGTGCCCTCGCATCTGCCGCATCTGCTCGAGATTCTCCGCAGAAATTCACGGATGCAGGTCAACACCTTCTTTATGTCCGAGCAGGAGTCGCTGAATGAACTGTCGCCTGCTGAAGTCCTCGCGGGAATGCCGTTCGAGGACCGGCGGACTGTGGCGCCAGAGCAGGCCCGGATGCTGTCGCTTCCGGTCAGGGCGCGGCTCGACAGGATCAGTGCATTGGCGAGGATGGAGGTGGCTGACCTGGATTGAGCAACAGACAATCAATGTCAGAACACAAACAATCAGAAGTGGAACGGTTGCTGCGGCTGGACGAAAGGGTCCCGGCGGCAGCCCAGATCCTGCAGGCCCTCAGGGAGCAGCGTTACACCTACGAAGTCGATCGCGTTTTTGTGCGCGCCGTCACCAACCCGAAGTACGTTGCAACGGCGTCGCCGTTCGTGCCGGGCCGTTTCGGGCCGCCGCCCGAAACGGCAGGCGCCGGTCAGCGGCTTCCGTTCACCTGGCTGTATCTGGGCATGGACAGCCTTGTGGCAGCGTGGGAAGGCCGGCTGGTCCTGAACAATCGCGGTCCGGGAACAGGCTTCCATATCACTGTCCGGGCGGAGGAAGAGGGCCTACTCGCCTATGTCAGATTTACGCGGCCGCTCCTGCTGTGGAACCTCGGTGAGGACCATAGCAGCCGGCTCGGCTTTCATGACGGGATTTCTGAAGGCGACTACGCGGCGTGTCAGCTGTTCGGCGAGAGGCTTCGCGAGGCGATGCTGATGATGCCTCCGGCCGGGCAGCCTGACGGCTTCGTCTATCCGTCCCGCCGCGTGAAAGGCTCCCCCGCGCTTGCGCTCGCCGATTGGGCGGCCAAAGAGCTGTTCGGGAGCGCCGAAGTTGTGATCACGCGATTCGTCGACTCGGAGGTCTACGCCCGCTTTCGCTGCGATTCCATGCGCACTGATCCACCCGCCCGTGACGCGCCGTAAGGCTTGGCACGCTGGGCGCCGCGGCGGCGCGCGAGCTTGCCGCTGCCCCCCAAGGCCTGATCCTCCATGCGGTAGACGCCCGGCATTTCTGTCAATCGAACTAAACATGGAACCCCTTGACGCCCCGGAAACCCCCGCCAGTCAAGGAACGACGGGTATTGTGGTTCCATGTTTGTGTCACTTCAGATTGACTTAAACCTGCAACATTTCTGGAAAGTGAACTAATGTTGCGACATTGCCGACGCCGAGACGGACGGCCACGAAAGCGCCTGTTTCCGTACCGGGTAGCGATTTTCCGCGTCATGCGTGACGGAATGCTTCGGCATTTATATTCGGAGTGCGAACTATTATTACCGCCGCGCACGAACTCTATTCCGATGACATGCATCCGAGATGCCAACGCAAACGTCCTGTTGGCGAGACGATGAATTCGTGGTCGATACATCGGCTTCAATCGTGCGATCGCTCTCGGCTAACCTATCAGTTAGTACCGCCTCTCGCGTGGATGCGAGCAGAAGGGGTGATTGCGGCCATTCACGCGTGGTTCGCGGCCCAGCGCTCCGACCACGCGGCGCATTCCCATATGCACCAGTAGCCCTGAGCAGCTGGCGGCACTGCGTGAGGCGGCAACCGAGGAGACGAGACCAGTTCGCGAGAAGGACGCCCCGGCACGCCCGGCGGCGACCCGTACTGCGCGCAAGGTTCCGCCAACATCCACGACACCCGGCAAGTTGGCGGCGCGCCGCAAGCGGGGCAAGACGGATGGAAAGTAGATCGCGCCAGCGGAAGAGAAAGGCTCTCGCCTGTCCCCGCCGATTGGCGCGCTGATGCGCTTTGGCGAGCGGACCGTTCAGGTGGTCGCCGAAGCGAGCGGCCAGCGTGTGATCATCGAATCGGTGGACGAAGAGGGCCGCACCTTCCGCAGCACGGTCAAGTGGGCTAATCTGGCGGCTCTTCACGGTCAGCTCTTCTGAACGGGTGACCATGCAGCAAACCACCATGCGGTATTGTCAACTCGTTAGCCGGCGTGCGACCGAACACGCAATATATAAGGATAGCTAACTTATGCGGCAAGACGATCCAGCATCGGAGCGCCCGTCACGCTTTCCCAAGCCTCGAAGGCTTGGGTGCGTAGCGCCCGCTTTTGCTTTGCGTCGGTGTGGTAACGGCAATGCGTGAACAGATTGGCTACCTGATCGTTGACCGAAGCGAAACGTTGCAGGTGACGCGCCGACTTGAAGCAGCGCATGACTTTCTCGCGCACCCGGGTCGGCTGGTGCGAGTTTTCCGCCCGGTTGTTCAGCCCCTTGTGCTGGCGGCGTTCGACGTTGATCCCCAGATCCCGGTTCGCCGCCGCGTAGCTCTTGCGTTTGTCGGTGATCAGTACACGTGGGGCGCGCCCGTGCCTCTTGACCAACTTGCGCATCAGGTGCCTGGCCGCGTGCCGGTCGCGCCGGCCTTGCACCAGCACATCAGCACCGCGCCATGCTGGTCCACTGCGCGCCAAAGCCAGTGCTTCCTGCCGTTGATCGTGATGACCACTTCATCAAGGTGCCATTTGTCGCCCCGAGCCAGGGCGGTGGAACGGATACGCCGGGCAATGCCCAGGCCGAACTTCACCGCCCGGCGCGCCGCACTGTCTCGTAGGTCAGTTCGATGCCGCGTGCGGCCAGCAGTTCCTCGACCATGCGCAGGCTCAGCGGGAAACGGTAGTACAGCCACACCGCGTAGCTGATCACATCAGGCGGAAACCGATAGCCGGCATAGGAGGTGTCGGTGGTCGGCGCGCGCTGCGGCAATGTGGTTCGTTTCATACCCGAGATTGTCGCTGCATCTCCCTCACCCTGCCAACAACGTGACAATACCAGTCGCCGTACGATGATGGCGCTTCACTCAGCGGGCAACCCCGATGTCTTGTCGCTCGACGTCCCGCTGGAAATGAGCAGGTTCTTGAGCGCTTCCATCTGCTGCTTCTGGATGGTCAGCAATTCGGTCCATTGCTGGTCACGCAGGATATCCACCTTTTCATGCAGCAACATGATCTCGAGTTCGGCCTTCAGATTGATCTCGTAGTCGTGCTCGGCGGACATCCGGTCCTTGTACGACTGTCGGTTCTGGGCCATCAGGATGATAGGAGCCTGGATGGCCGCGAGCATCGAGAGAAACAGGTTGAGCAGAATGTAGGGGTAGGGGTCGAAAGTCTTGCTGTACTTTGCCAGAATCAGCGAATTCAACCCCACCCAGACAATCATGATCGCGATAAAGCATGTGATGAATACCCACGAACCACCGAAAGCGGCTACGGCATCGGCGGCGCGCTGGCCGCGAGTCATCGCGGCATCCAGTTCTTTCGCGGAATCCTATCCCCCGGTGGCGCTCTGGCGACGTGCGTTCAAAAAGGAGGAACACAACCGGCCACCCACCTTTTTGGTTAGAGCCTATCAGCAGCTTTGGCTCTTCCCTTTTTACGAGGTTTAACAGCAGTTCACTTGTGTTGTGCATACGGAATTTGCCTCGCCTCCACACCGCACGGCTGCTGGCAGTGTCGGACCTCCCTCGTCACCGAGCGGGGCCTGCTTCTGCGGAGTACTTTGTCCCCGAGGCTTCACACCCGATCGTTGCCAATCGCGCATGCCCGGGTAGGCAACTGTTGGTCGCACAACAGGTCGCAGCTTCAACCGTAATGAGTCAACGCTCAAATGCGACAAGACAAAAACGAGCTTTACCGCCAACTACATGCCGCTTGACGCGCGGCTGACGGCGACACGTGTCGCACCCTATTCCAAAGGATAGGTATCCACGAAACCGGGTCAACTCCAATGACACAGGAACTGATCGCCAACATGCTTGGCGTGCGGAGATCCGGCGTGACGGAGGCGGCGCTGAAACTCCAGGACGCGGGGCTGATTCGCTACGGTCATGGCCACATCGAGGTGCTGGATCGACCGGGTCTCGAAAAGCGCGTGTGCGAATGCTACAGCGTGGTGAAACGGGAGTTCGACCGGCTGTTGCCTGATCTGAAGGCGATATAAAGAGCGTGTCTTTGTGCGGCCTACATAAGCCTGCCCGGTCACCGGAATCATTGGCAGTGGAAAATGGCCCTTTACCGGAGAACGTATCAGCTGGTCATCGGTTGCTCAATGACATACGATGTGGTGTCGCTCTTGCGCTCGTATGCGCCGGCCTCGACACTGGAGACGTTCATATGAGCAGAGCGGATGAGGTGACGGACGATGTCGCGCGGGCGGCTTTAACTGTGTTTTACCGTGCCATGTCGCGTAAAGATATATCCCTGTTTCGGACTGTTGTAACGCCAGACTGGCAGTACATCCCGCCTTCTCCTGGACCGGTGTCGGGTCCCGACTCAATGATCCCGGTGTTCGCGGATCTGTCGTATTCACTGCCTGACATGGACATCAGGATTCTGGATGTCTTGGTTCACGGAGACAAGGTGGCCGTGCGTGCGATCGTGACTGGGACGCAGTCGGCCCCACTCATGGGGATCGCAGCCACATCGAAACCTGTCAATTTTGCGATTCACTCGTTTCACGAATTCCGCGAGGGACATATTGCCAAGACATGGCACCTGGAAGACTGGCTAGGTGTATTTCGTCAGATCGGAGAGTTGCCGTCGAACCTTCCGTGACGACAGGTCGACCGGAATACGTAATGTGGCCTGTTCCTTGTATCGCCGCTGGCGCCGTATCTCGAATGCGAGGCCAGATCAGCTGTCCCCGCGTTGGGAATCGTGACGCGGCGACACATCTGCCTGAGTGCGCCATGCGGCGGAAATGAAGTTTTGGTTTGGTCCATGTCTGAGACCAACTCATCGCACCCAGCGGCGTCAGCGATAGTCGGTCAGCCACGGACGGTTGTCCCTGTCTAATCTGGAAGACTGATATGGAAAGCACGCCGAGACACAAAATCCCCGCAACGCTGATTCCTGGCGATGGAATCGGGCCGGAAGTGGTTGCTGCAACGGTTCAGGTTCTTGACGCTTTAGGATCCCCATTCATCTGGGACGTACAGCATGCCGGAATCGCCGGGGTCACCCACTGTGGGGACCCGCTACCGGATGTGACACTCGAGAGCGTTCGCAAGAACAAGCTTGCCCTCAAAGGTCCATTGACGACCCCGATCGGCGATGGGTTCCGCTCTTCCAACGTTCGGCTTCGCGAAGAGTTCCAGCTTTTTGGCAACGTTAGGCCCGTGCATACCATCATCCCTGGCCGCTACGACAAGATCGACCTCGTGCTCGTGCGCGAAAACCTTGGTGGGTTTTATGTCGCACACGAATACTACATTCCCGTCGGCGATGATCCGAAAGCGGTTGCAGTCGCGACCGGGGTAAACACACGCGATGCGTGCGCACGAATCGCAAGATTTGCCTTCGAATATGCCTTGAGGCACGGTCGAAAGAAGATCACCGTTGTGCATAAGGCCAACATCCTGAAGGCACTCACAGGAGTGTTCCTGGAAGCCGCTCGAGACGTTGCCCGGGATTACGAAGGTCGGGTGGAAATGAATGACATCATTGTCGACGCCTGCGCGATGCAGCTTGTGCTGAACCCGTGGCAGTTCGATATGCTTGTGTGCACCAATCTGTTTGGAGACATTCTGTCGGATCAGTTAGCGGGCCTTGTTGGCGGACTGGGCATGGCGCCCGGCGCCAACTACGGTACTGACACGGCAATTTTTGAAGCCGTGCATGGATCGGCGCCGGACATCGCTGGTAAAGACGTCGCCAACCCCATCTCCTTATTACTTGCATCAGGCTTGATGCTGGAGCATGTTGGTAAGGGTGATCTCGCCCAACGATTGCGAACTGCAATCACTGAAACACTCAACACCGACCATATCTGTACGCGTGATCTGAAAGGCACTGCGTCAACGCGCGAGTTCGCCGCCGCAGTGATTCGCCGGATCGAGAGCACATAGTCACGGGGGAGACGCTGCGTGCCAGTTCGAGTCGCGCATGAGCGACATGGCCTTCAACGCCTACAGCGGGATCGCCTCCACGATTGCACTCACGATGTTCCCCGAGGTCGATTTGAACAGGAACGTCGTTGCAAACCCAGCGCAAGGTACCTCCGGGCGGTCTGGGCGCCGAGGTAAAGGACGTCGGCCCCGGGTTGGCAATGGCCTTTGGCCTGCCGCGACCGGCAGGTGCGCTGGTCAATTCGGTCGAGTCCGGCACACCGGCTGCCGCGATCGGCATCAAGCCAGGCGACGTGATCGTGCAGTTCGGTGACAAGACGATTGATCGCTCGGCCGAACTCGTCGAGGATGCTGCTACTCTGCAGCCCGGGACGAAAACCACACTCGGGCTGATCCGCAGTCGAAGACCGATGACGATGACGGTCATGGTCGGCGCGTCGGGAGAAGCACTAACGCTCGACAAAACGAAGGCAGCACAACGGAAAGCCTGGGCTTGATCATGCATCCGCTGAGCGAGGGCGAGCGGCGCGCGAGCGGGCTTGCTGTAGGTCTGATGGTCGACGAGGTTCATGGGCCGGCGGCATCCGCAGACATCCAGCCCGGCGATATCGTCCTGTCGCTTAATGGCACGCTGGTCGAATCGCAGGAGCAAGTGGCCGCGTTGGATGCAAAGGCAGCGAAGGGATCGGACGTTGCTTCATACTAGAATTCCTTGAAGACTCGGAAGGAGACGACCATGGCACAAGAACTCAGCACCAAAGCGCAAGAAACGCTTCTGGAACTCAGCCAACGCGCGGCGAGCGACCAACCTCTCATGGTTGAATGGGACATCCAAACCGAACTGGAAAAGCGCGACCTGATTTCGGCGGCCCCACACGGTGGGTTTCTGATCACAGAGAAGGGGCGGGCGTACGTGCGGGAGATGCACAATTGATCCGACCGTGCGAGGCGCTAATATGCTTCGAGCAGGAAACGCTCGGCAAATAATCGATCTTGCGAACCATTGGCAACGCCTTGGACAACTATATATTAAGTTCATGAATTGCCTCTTGAACAGGCGGATGTTGCGATATGAATACTTATCTTAATAGCACGGTTTTATTTCCCATTTTCCTGAAAATTCGGGGCGCGGATGAGACGACAACGATCCCCGCGGCAAAAGACCGTCAAGTTCACGGCAGGAAACGAATTCAAGGACGACGTGAACGCTGTATGACATCTGCTGGATGTGACGAAAAGGGGCGGCTGACGCACGCGCGGGAAAACCTGGCACCTGATTATCTGGCGATGGTAGACGAGTGATCCCAAGTGCAGGGAAGAAGCAAGGCGCGCTCATCTTCAGCGTGTGCTTCTTCGTATAGGCTAACCTCGGCCATCATTTTTGTTGCTGCGAGATACGTCGCGCGGCTGATGCGGCCGCTGCCGATCGCGTCTCGACATTCAGTTTGCTAAATACGTGTTCGAGATGCTTGTTAACAGTACGCGGCGCCATGCCCAGAATGTCGCTGATATCGCGATTTGTCTTGCCACGTGAAAGCCAGAGCAACACTTCGGCCTCGCGGCTGGTGAGGCTGAAACGTGCGGCGAGGCTATCAGTCTGCGACGCATCGTCGAACTCTTCCAGGGGTAGCCGTCCTTTCCGTGCAAAATCTGGCGCTTCGATTCGAAAACGCCATACTAATCAATGACTTGGACAATCATGGTTTGCTCGGCAGTCGCCGACACGCGGCGCCTTGCTGCAAGCTGCTCTGCGCGATGCTACCGCCAGATTTTGCACGGAAAGGACGACTACCCCAGAATGCGCGCAGCGACATGCTTGGCTTTTAGCACGTCGCACTCCTGGATGACGGCGAGAAACTCGTCTCCCCCAAGGCGGCCAATTACGTCACCGGTCTGGATCTGGCTTTGGAGGCGTCGTGCAATCTCGCTGAGAACCTGATCGCCGACGGCATGACCTTGTGTGTCGTTCACGCGTTTGAAACGGTCCAGATCGACGAAGAGCACCGCGAGCGTCGCCCCGTTGCGTTTTGCGTTCGTCAATAGCCGGAGAGCCTCTCTTTGGAGCTGTGCCCGGTTCGGCAGACCCGTTAGCGGATCGAACCACGCAAGTCGTTGCAAGCGCCGCTCCATGGTCAGTCTCTTGCGCAATTGTCGGCTGAACATCAGCGACAGCAGGATGAGAAGCCCATCAAGAATGGCGCTGACGATACCGATTGCGATCGCTCGCTTTCGCCAGCCTGCGAAGATGTCGTCCGTTGCAAAGCCCACGACGATGACGAGCGGATAACTCCCGACTCGCCGGAAAGTGTACAGGCGCTCGATGTGGTCGAGCACGGCTATGTCGACATAGGTGCCGTGATCGGATTGTACGAGCGGTTCGAACGAGTGACCGCCCGCGAGAGACTTGCCGATGTCACTCTCGTGAAACGGTTGGCGCATAAGAACCGTTCCGTCTGTGCGCAGCAACGTAAGGGTGTCGTGCCGGCCGAGTATCGAATGTTCGAGAAGTTGCCGGAAATAGCCAAGCCGCAGCGTGCCGCCGACGATTCCTGCGAAATCGCCGCTCTTGTCCTCGAGCCGCCGGCTTAGCGCGATATTTGCCTGTGGTACTCCGGATGCGGCCTTGAATGGCAGGTACGGCGCGCTGATATAGAGGCCGGCATCCTTTTGTCGCTGCTGAATCTGAAAGTAATCGCGATCGCTTACATCGAGCTTTCGAGGCTGAATGGAACGCGAATCGAATCGAGCACCAGCTTTCCCGTTGCGTCCGTCGCAAACAGGGAACCGAGATCCTTCGCATTGGTGGCTGAACCGAATGCGACGAGCTGCCGGACTTCCGGGGGAAGCCGTGCAATGCTGGTCGTCCCGACACTCGTCGCGACATCGCGCATGGCGAGTTGATAGATGTCGAGATTGCGCTCGATCTCGTTTTGCAGTGAGACGACCATATTCTGCGCGGCATCGCGCGCCTGCCCCATGGCGTCGAGCCTCATTTGATAAAGCGAGGCGACCGTGACTCCCGTCGTCGCGAGCGTGATTCCGATTCCGGCGCAGATAAACAGCGCCGGCTTGTTAAAGAGGGAGCTTGAAAGTCGAATCATGGTCTTCCGGAATGCCCGGGAAAGCTTCGTGTAAGAACCCGGGCTCACATGCACGCTATTGCCCTGGTCTTCGCAAACCCGCCGAATTGTATCGGACCCTGCAAGCAGAAAGGTGAACGCCGGGACAGGCGAAGGATGTCTATTAGCCCAATTTCCCCAGGCAAAGCATCGGTCGATATATCGACCGGGACAGCTGAAACTTTACCTTCAGCGCGAGGCGGGCTCCGTCATCGGCCAAGCGATGACGACAACGGAAGGAGAGGGAGGTCCGAGACGAAGTGTCTCGCGACATCACGCAGCTGAACGCCACCTCCCGATTTCTCGGAGGTTAATGTCCTCAGTTCGGAGTGGCCATCGTGCTTGGGCAGGTCGCTGTGCACTGTATTTGCGAGCGCTTCCACTTCATCTCTAGCCCTCCGAGGATATTAGCCGAGCGCAACGAAAGACTTCCGTTGAAAGCGTCCATTTCATCCCGGCCATTATCTGCCGTTCGCCGTTACCCCCGTGCAGCCATTCGAGCGGCGAATTCACATCGAACAGTGGAGCTTCAGACCGAATGACGTCACGGCAGCAAACGGATGCTCGAATCGTTGTGAAAGCGACGTACAACTTCTATCGCGACGGCTTGCGTGAGGAAACACCGCACTTGTGAGCGGCAGATGCTCACCATGCTCCTCCCGCCTTCGCTGTCGGATTGCGTCCACGACTGACGAGGGACGACAGGTCGAAATCCGACACAAGTTTCCACATGGTGAGAGTGCGAATACGTTACGCCATACCGCGCCTCGACGGCCAGACGCAGTCGGGCATTTGTCCAGCGATCCGCATCGATCCCGCAAACTCTGGGCGACTGCACAAATGCATTAACCGTCCGGCAGGACTATGCCCACCATACTTATGGTCGACGACGATCTTGGCGTCGCGCGCGCGTGGCGCCGCCTGCTGTCTCTGGAAGAGATACACGGTGGAGACGGCATCCGATGGACTGACGGGACTCGCGGCAGCAGCGGCAACCAAACCCCTTTTCTTCGCTCACGCCGCACGGCAACCTGCGAAGCCCATCCCAAATCCATCCAGCCGGATCGCTGTTACGCCGCGCCACCCCCTTCGCAAGCGGGGGCGTTCGGGATACTCTGAAGGTCGCCGTCGCCGAACGCCGCCATCCATTTTGCCGGGAGGTCACGCAATGTGGTCCGATATTCCTGATCGGCGATCCGGTTTGGACGCGGTCGATGCTTACGCCGAGGCGGTAACCGAAAAGGTCCTTCCCTTGTTCGACGACCTCAAGGCGCAAGGGAAGGAGGAAGACAAAGGCTTTCGGGAATGGGTGCAGTCGGAGTGGGCCGAATTCGATATCAACGACGACATGACCTTCCGCTGCCTCAATGAAGCGGAGGATTATCACAACACGCGGCAGCTCCTTTATTTCGATGCGATACCTCGGCAGATGCTGGGGCTGGCGATGGCCGGGCTATATCACCTATGGGAACAACTGGCCAAACAAATCGTGTACTGGGCCTTGAGGTCGCCTCAGACCGATTACGAATCTCTCTCACGCCAGCTATCCAAAGCCGATTTCAAAGCACTGGAAAAGTGGCTGGACCGTTTCACCTGGAATAAGGACGGCACGCCGTTCGAAGGTCAGCCGTTTTACTCAGAACTGAATCGGCTACGGCTCATCGCCAATGTCGTGAAGCACGGTCGGGGAACGGCCGCGAGGGAACTGGAGACAATTGCACCGGAGCTTTTCAATTCGAATGAAAACTCTCCCGTACAGGACCCCGGCGCAGTCGACCTGTTGCTTGCTCCTGAACATTTCGACGCCGCTGTGAACTCGGTCCGAGGATTCTTTGAGGCCTTGCCCGCGAAACTCGCGCGAGACCGGTTGCCCTGGTACGACCGATGAGCAGCCTGTCCGCCTCGCCACCCCTGTCGACCCGGCATGAAAGGACGCGGGCTCGCGATGCGTTCGTGTTGCTGTTCGCAACTACTGCTAGCCGTGGTCACAGATGATGCGAGCGGCGTAAATCCTCGAAAGCTCCGCCGGGCAAGGCCGAGAGCACTATTTCGTCGGGTCTGGCGGATTGCGTTCTCGCGACAAAAAGATCGGTGTATGTTCACTGATTTTGCTAATGCGCCTCTTCCCGTGTCCGCAATTTCCGCTAGCGCCGAAGAGGGTGTTGATGAGCATGTTGCGCCGACATCGGCGCGGCTGGCGATGCTATAGGCGTGCTAGCCGCCACCGCTGTCACGTTGCCGATCTATGCGGCTCTCACCGTCGGCCTGCCAGGCTTCGCACTTGGGGCGACGGTCCTGTTTGTGCTCGCTGCTGCGGGCGGCGTTGTCATGAACCTCGGCTATCACTGGAACCGGCGGGCGCTGCCGAAGCCTCTGGTCGTCATCCATGCGCTCGTCGCAGTGGTCGGCTTCGTCCTGCTGGTGACGGCCACCTGGTCAGTCCGTGGTTGAGGCCTCGCACGCTCTGACGAGTGGCTTAAGCAATTCGCAGCTCGACCGCCGGGGACACGAAGATTTGTCCGATTTGCATAAACTGAGGTATTTCGAAGTCAGTCTGGCGTTCATGTCATTCATATTGATGTTTCGCAAAGGAAGCAAATGCAACAGGGAAGCCCTGGTCGTCTCTGTGGTCTTTGGCAATGAAACGGTTTACGATTAATGGGAAGTCAAATGCTGCATGGTAAGCGTTTGGCGGGAGACGCACGTGCGCATTCTGATCGTCAGTTCTATTTTCGTCTTGGCCCTGCTTTCTTCCAGCGCGTGCGCGGAAGTCGATCAGCGTTGTATATCGGTTCAGACGAGCACGTGCAATTCCACCCTCGCGCGCTGTCAATGCACTGCTTCGGGACGGCCGAACGGATCCGATAACGTAGCAGAACAGCAGAGACGGTGCGCGCAAGACTGCCAGGAGGCGTACCAAAAGTGCCTTACTGATGCGACCCGTTCGTGCTACCGATAATCGGGAGGCCGGCGTGTTCGGCAGCACGCGGCCAAGTTTCTGACGCAGATCGTAGCGGCCATGCCGGGTACTTGCGCGAACGGCTAATCCAGTGAGTTCGCCAGAGCGCGCAGGGTCTGATTCGGATTATCTTCAATGGGTGAACCGTGGGATACGAGAATGCGCTTCAGCGGCTCAAGTTCTGCCCATTGCAGGAGCTGCACGCGTAGTGCCTCTTTATCCTCAATGAGGACCAGCTTCACCGGCGTCGGGATGTGCGGCGCGTCTCCCGCAAATCCCATCATCCGCAGCAGCCAGCCACCGAACCCCGATTCATCGCGAATGTTGCCAACGAGATCATTCAGTACCAGCGTCACACCATGCCGCGTACGTATCACAAGCGCCGCCTCATGTCCACGCGTTCCAGGAACGGTCACGAACTGCACATCCGGATCGCCGAAGCTTGGGTCAGTCGTGTCGACATGCACCGTTTCTTCCACCTTCGCCCGGGAACCTTCTGGCGCAACAACCTGCATCGACGGGTAGCGCTCTTTCCAGACTCTCGCGTCAAGCCGATGATGGTCGTTGGGCACCACCAGGAAGGCGGGCTGTCCGTATTCCTCGAGTGCCATCATCTCGACCTCATCAAGCGCAATTGCGCTGAATACGACCAGTCGCGAGTCGTGCAAACGCGCCACGGTCATGCGTCGCGGAAGGTCGGCAAGCGGCATATGGAGCTCACCAGTCACCGTGAGGACGTTTTCGTCGACTTCGGTGAGCTTGCCATGGGGCAATACTTTCCACTGCTGAAAAGGCCTGGGCATCATCGAGCTCCGTTTTGAGGGCGGTCCATACAGCGTGGAGTGTGCGCGCAAACCAGGGACAGTCAAGCAGATGATGCGAATTGCGAGCTCCTCGCATTACATTACTACCCGCTCCAGGCCAATGCGACGCTTCTTTCCATGAGGCAGAGGTTCACGGCCGATTTCAAGCCGTGCCTTCAGTTGCTGGCTGGCACGGAGATCGCGTTAAACGGGGGAGGAGAAATAGGCTTGAGCGAGCTGAACTCGTCCAGGAGCCGCCAGGCGAAAGGACGCTACGCTACAGTACAGCGTAGACCTTGGTCTCGATATTTGCCTGCGAATGGCGAGCATTCAACGACCTTCTCGACGCAAATGCAGCATGGTCTATCGCGTCCAGTTGGTGGCATCCGCCCCGGTAGGGGATGAATCCCAATTGCGCCCATATGTCGATTCTGTCCAAATCAGTGGAGCGTGACGTGCTGATCGGTCAACGGTTTCGGTGCTGCGACTGCACATGATGTAACTGACGCGGACGGGCGGAATGGCTGCAATGTCAACAAATCTGGAAACGATTCGTCGGTGGATTCGTGTCGCTTTCAGAAAGAGAAGGCGGGGCCGACGACGCGAACTGCCGCAAGACTTGCCGAACGGCTCGCGGCTGAGCGAGCTGACGAACTCCTGGCGGGACCAGGCTTCCCGCGACGAATGGAGTCGGATCAGTTGTGCAAAGGTCATGCGTGCACCATTTGTCATATTGCACGATGCGCCTATCGGCGCGGCGTTGGAACTGCTTGAGCGCAATGGCCTGTGTGCTCTACTGGTGGTTGACGGCAATCAGGATCTCCAGGGACTGGTCACCCGCGAAGATTTGATGGCCGGCTGCGACGACTGCCCGGAAGCGGGTATTGACCCGCGTTGCGTCGGCGATGTCATGCTCGCGGAAGTCGATGTGGTTGGAGAAACGGATACCCTGGGGACCGCGTTTTCCCTCCTGATGAACGAGCGGAGTCCCTGCTTGCCGGTTCTCGACTGGCGCGGTCACGTCGTTGGGATCCTGGCAGAGTCTGACATCCTTGAGGTCTCGGGTCATCTCGCAGGTACTCATTGCGGGGTTGCTCCACACGCGTCGGGCCGGTGATCATTGTGCGCAGGCCGTTTCTGTGGGACATCTTGGCAATTTTCGCCCAACCCCCGAAAAGTGAAAATCTCCTTTAGACCCTCACGGACAAGGCTTCCCGGGCGAGATGAATGGCGGAACTGGCGTCCTGAAAGTCGGGTGTCAGCCGTCCTCATCCTCCTCGTCGGCTGCCGCCTGCAGCATGCGGGCCCAGTACTCGGGGTCGGCGTAATACGAGGCGAGCGCGTCGATGTCGACTGGCGCGGTCGCGGCGCCGAAATCCATGGCGCCAAAGAGGTTGACGTGCCGCCAGGCGACTGGCGACATGCTGGCGATGAACGCCATCGCGGCCTCGTCGCCCGTGGCACGCTTCTGCTCGTGAACCCGCGAGAGCAGCGTGGTGTTGTAATGGATGATGGCGTTGGCGATGAGGCGCGCGCACTCGTTCCACAATTGCTGCTCGGCCTCGGTGTGCACGCGCAGCTTGCCGCCGTTGACGAAGGCGACGGCGCGGCGCAGCCGGTGATACGCTTCACCCCGGTTGAGGGCCTTCTGTATTGACTGACGCAGGCCGACATCGTTGATGAACTGCAGGATGTGGCGTGTACGGCAGAGGTTGTCGAGCTCCCACAGCGCCTTTTTCGTCTGGTTCTGGCGCTTGTAGCTCGCGAGCTTGCGCACGATGGTGGCCTGCGAGACCTGCTTCTGGCCGAGCGAGGCCATGATCCGCTGGACGGCGGGCCATTCACGGATGATCATTTCGTCATTGGATTTGCGCGAGGGTTTGATGAGCCACTTGCCGTAGTGACCCGGTGCATGACGGCCAACGAGGCCGGCAAGTTTCTTGTGAAAGTCGCGATAGCGCGGCGCGAACTGATAGCCGAATGCATACAGGATCCAGTAGTTCACCTGGTTGGTGCCGTGCGTGTCGGTGGAATGCCAGTTGTGGGCGGATGTCGGAGGTGTTGTTGTAGAGCAGATCGAACACGTAATGGCTCTCGTGTTCGTTAGCGCCGAAGACGGTCAGGTTGAACGGCACGTGGTTAGCGACGGCGGTGTTTGCGCTGATACCCTTGTCGAGGCCGAAGTATTTGGGCGAATGGCGAGCCTGGAAGGTATCGAACTGGGTCTCGAAGCGCTGGCCATCACTGCTTGAATGGATCTGGTCGCCGATGTTGAAGAGGTGAAAGGCGGGCAGCTCCGCAGTCGCATTGCTGATCGCATCATTGGCCGAGTGCACTGTTTCAACGCGAAGATAATTGCGTGCGCAACTCACGAGCGCGGCGTAACTGAGGCCCGAGACTTCGGCCATTTTGCGCAGCCCCATATTGGTGCCCATTGCGATGATACAGGCGAGGAGCTCCCGTGGATCGGCCTCGTGTTTGACGTACCGGTCGAGCACATGCGTGAATCCCTCGAGAAAGCCGGTGCGAACGGCAACGAACCAGAGCAGCCGCGCGATGTCGATGCTGGGGATCTGGCCGTAGAAGGCGTGATTGACGTTCTCATCGGGCTCCGGATAGCCCAGGTTCAGGCGAGGCTTGCCGCCCTGGTGCCGAACCCTGAGGTAGGGATCGTCGCCTCCGTCGATGTGATGGTTGACATGTTCGAGGAGGCGCTCGATGTCATCATGCAAACCGGCAAGCGTCTGCGCGACGGGCGCGAGCAGGACCTGCAGGTTGAGCTCGTTGAGAATGGCGTCCTTGTGCCGCCAGCGCGCGTCACTGATCAGGTCGTCTTCGAAACGGCGAAACTCGTTGCTGTCGTGACAGAAGACGTCGCCTGCCTCAAGTGCGTTGCGCAGCAGCCGGTAGACGAGAAACTCGAAGCGATCCACATCGAGCCGCTTCGCCTTGCCGGATCCGGGGTGATAGAGATGGGGCTTGAGTGTCTTCGGGATGAACGCCGTGGGGAAGGACGATGGATTGCACTGTCGAAGTGGCGTGCCGCCGCGCAGGCACTCCTGCAGAAAGTCGACGGCTTCGAGCAACGGCGTATCTTCGACGCGGCCGGCCACGGCCAGTTCGGCAAACAGATGCCGCAGATTGCGTTTGAACGCGTGTGAGAGCGCCGTATAGCGTGACCACTCGAAGCTGGCCTTATCGAAGGTGACGTTGCACATGTATTGTGCAACGGTCTCGATGCGTTCGGGCGCGAGCAACGCGAAAGCTCTCTGGCGCACGCTGGCAAAGGAGGCATTATATGGAATCGAGCCGTCGACGAACAGGCGCAGGACCTCACCCGCGGCTTTCAGGTGAGTGCCCGCTTCGGTGAGCGCGTTTTGCGCCGCCTCGCCCGCAGCCTGCCGCGCAGTCTGCTCGTAGTCGTTGACGAGACAGATGAAGGCCTCGATCAGGCGGTCGTTTACCTGGCGAAAGCGGTGGCAGGTGAAGCACAGCAGGTACAGGCGCGCGACGCCGGGGGCCATGCGACGCAGCTTGTAGACGGTGTAGAAGGTGACGAGCGAGGCATAGTAGCGGATGCTGTCCGCGGAGATGCCGGTGGCGTCGAGAAACCGCTGGGCGAATGCGTAAAGCGGTGCGAAGAACGCTCTGCGTTCGGATTCCTGCTGCAGTTCCTTGTAGCTGAAGTCCTTTGGTTCGCGCTTGAGGAGCGTCACCTGATAGATCGAGTCGTCGACCTCGAGCATCGCATCGAGCTGCTGCGCGATTGACCTGGTGAGCGCACGTTCGAGCAGCGCCGAGACGCGCTGGCGCTCCGCAGCGACCGCACGCCCAACCATGTCCTGCAGGAATGAGTAGGTAGGCGCGACAACACGTTCGTGCTTCAGATACTGCAGGCATTCGCGCAGGATGAAGGCGGGCTGTGTGGAAAGCCTCGCAAGGCGCCGTGCCCGCTTTTCGAGGTCGGCCTTCGTGGCACCCTCGCATAGCCGAAAGCCGAACAGATCAAGGATGCTGTGCTGTAGGGCGCGGCGCGTCGGTGCCGAAGGAATCGCTATGGCGGGAGGCGCTTCGTCGGGGAAGTGCCGCGCGACGATGTAGCGCAGATCATCTGCCACGGCCGGCGGGTCGTAGTGGAAGAACTGGAATCTGGCCTTGAAGTACCCGAGTTGCAGGATGAGGTGGACCGCGACCGGAAGTGTGCGCGCCCGGACGAGCTGCTGTTCGGCGTTGCCGAGCTCGAAGTACGTGTGCCGGTCTTCGTCGGTAAAGCGCGGCAACGCATACAGTTCGTCGATTTCGGCACGTGTGAGGATCGAGAGGCGGTGCGAGGCGGACATGAGTTTATATTCTTGAACGCGCGCAAGTGGGAATCAGAGTTTCGCTTTGCCTGAGCGTCAGCTTGCTGGCTGCGGGCGGGCCTTGAGTTGCGTTGCCGAACGTAGCACAACCGAGCGATCCACCATTTCACCGTAACCGTGGCCTCAGCGGCTTTCATTCTGCAGGAGGAGCAACGTCGAACGAGGAGAATCCGATCGATGCCAAAGCATTGGCGGCTGTCGGACCAGGACGCTTGGCGACGCTGCTGGCCGAGGCGGCTATGACGAACCCGGCCATGCGTCGTCGGTTGCAATTCGAGCTGTCCGCACAAAAAGGCGAAAACGTTGCGGATGCCGTTCGCCAGTGGGTCAGCGAGTTTGGCGCACAAACGGCATTTCTCGACGCAGAGCAGGTGGGCGAACTGGCCGAGGAGCTCGACGCCATGCGGGTCACAATTGCCTCGAATGTTTCCGCGGCGGCGCCCGATCTTGCGCCGGATCTGATGTGGCAGCTCTTCACGCTGGCCGGAACAATCTTTGAGCGTACGACCGAAGAGGGATGGGAAGTCAGCTGCGTTTTCGACGAGGCCTGCTCCGATCTGGTCAGGGTAAGCGTCGACGCGGACGTCGAACCGATGGAATTCACCATGAAAGTTGTCGCGGCGATCGCCTCCGAACAGTACGGAGAGTACCGTGCCCTGATTCGGGCTATTGCATCCGCTCAGCCGTGGGCACCTGCCTACGTCTCTGACCTGAAAGCCTTGCTCCATCGATTGCTGGAGGATCCGCCCAGTCCGAATAGCGAACGCAGCAGGGGATTTGCGGCATGTCTTGCAGGAATTCGACTCCCTGTCTCCAACATAGTTTGGTCGGCGATTTTCCTACTGCGCATTCCCGGAATGCCTTGCCTGGAAAAGATTTGAGGAGGATTTTCAGTTTTCGGGGGATGGGCAAAAATAGCCGATTACGGATAGCATTGACAGAACGTCAGCGCGTCTATCTTCATGCGCGCAACCAGCGGCCTGCATTACTGGAAGTTCCCGTCTGGACAGCGACCTTAGCCATTCGCAGACCGGAATCTCCCACCAAACCGTAAGCGGGCAAACTGTCTGCAAGCCGTCCGTGTTCTGGGGCGCCCATTCAGTGGCGTTTCGACCTCAACGTTGCATCCGCCCGGGTCCGTTGGGACCAACGGCGTCCTTGAGTTTTTTCAAACGGAAGAAGAAGCGATGGCGGCCCGCATAGCGTGGGCTCGCGAGTGGGTCGACACCAACGGTTGATCCGAAGCGATTCCCCGACTGCTGCCAATTTTCGCCGCGCGCAGGTCGGATTTCCCAAAACCAAACTCATCTGAAATTCTGGAGAGCATGGAATACAACTGCCGAATGCGGCAGAGATAAAGACACGACCGCTAATGACCATCCCGTCGCGCCAGCGGACTTCCCGCAAACGGGTCACCACTCCTGTCGACGGTTTTATCCATCTGTGGTGCCGCCGCTTGCGCCGACAATTCGAAGTGCTGTAATGATTGCCCGGCGCGAATTGCCTGCCTGAGCCATTGCGGCATTTCCCCTTCGCCGCTCCACACCTCGCCTTTCGCATTGCGATAGCGAGCGTGTTTCTGTTTCGACTGGTCGCTCGCCAGTACTAATGCCAGGTCATCCGGCTTGATGCCGAACTCCTGCATGCGGTGGCGGAGATACGCAACCATGCAGTCCCGCTTCCGTTCATCCATAAGATATTCATCCGCCAAGATCGTCCGACTTTTCCCTTCCAGTGCGATGCATTAGCGCATCGATATCGACGCTCCAAAATCGCGTCTCCGGTTCGCGCCCGACCCACCATTCCTGTGGAGTACTAATATCATAACGCGTTATCCAAGCATGCGCGCAAGGCGCGCTGGCAAACCCAGTTTATGGGCGCGCCCCATCTCTACGGATCGTCACGGGTGCCGTGACCCGCTGACATTCCGGGCGCGTCGACCGTGGATCATGATGACGTGTTGCGGGCGAAGGCGTTGCGTGCGGCTGCGTGCTGCCTGGAATTTCAGGCAGCTGCCGGCTTGAGCGAGCGCCGGTCGGGACCTCGCCGTGCTCGAGATAGCGCCACGGCGCGATGGCCAGGCGCCTCGCCAACGCCACGATGCCCACGCGTTGCATGCGCTTGCCGCCACCGGCAAAGCGCCGGTGGAACCACTGGGTCAGGAGGCTGTCAGGCTGAAGTGGCAGCCAGCCCCAGGCAGTTCGACCAGCATCGAGGGCTTCCTTCATGGCAACACGGACAACGGCCGGCCGCTGTTCGCGCCGCACAGCATCGCTGCGGCTCGGGTCGATTGCCTGTTCATATCCGTCAATCAGCGCGCCCATCATATGGCTGGTGATGACGCCCGGCAGATCGGCGCTGCGCGCCGCAGTCGCCAGCGAAAGGCCCAGCCGGATCAGGTCGTGCGCCGGATTGCCGATGACGGTCTGATCAAGATCGCGGATCTGGATGGCGACATTTCCCGCAGCATCCGCGATCGGACCGAGGTTGCCGACGTGACAGTCGCCGCAGATCCATATGGCCGGTCCCTCGGGCACTATTCCGGGCTGCAGGTTGTCTAGCCACGAGTAAAAGTTCGTGGTGTTACCGCGAACGTATGCGTGCGCCGAGCGTGTCATTTTGCGGTTGCGAATTTCCGCAAGCCGCGCCTGACGCCCGTCGGGTGATGGACAACGCGTGGAATTGCCGACCTTTCGGGTCACGAGTGCCTCCGCAGCCGTGTGGTTCGCATCCACCACCGATAAGCGCGAAGCGTGCCACGTCGGTTGCAGCGATCATACGTGTTCGGTCGCTACCGCTTTTCCACAGTGCTACGGTCGTCACAGTCTGCATGGAGCGCTAAAGCGAATTGACCGACCCCTGCCAGACGTCCCGAAGGACCGAAGCGCGATACGGTCCTATTGTCTCTGGAAGCATTTTCCATTGCGCTGCGGACGCGGGACAGGAACTTGGTACTACGCAATGACGACGTCCCTGGACCCGACGGGCAATGCAGGTAATGCTGGATAAGAGGCGCACGCACCACCTCCAGGTCATGCTTCATGATCATGAGTTTTACGGCCATGAATGTCGTGCGGGCTGTCCATCATGACGGTCAAGTCCACCGGACACATCGGACTGCAGCAGCGAAGCGCGGAATATGCAATTGGACGGTACTCAGCAGTGAAGAGAGGGTTCGTTCGGCGCTACCGAATGGCCGGTCAGTCGCGCGGCACTATAGCCGCCGATGAGCGCAGCGGTCCATACTCGACAGTCGTTGAGCACATCGGGCATGCGGGATGCTGCTCTTCAGACGCAGTTCTGAGGACCCGCATGGGGCTGTTTCAGAACTGCCAGCCCGGCGCCTTGTACGGACAGCGCCGAACTGTCTACAGAGCCAGGCGTCTATCAGGAGTGCCAGCAGCGGGACGCCTGGCCTCTTTCTTTCAGTCGTCGCGTCATCATGCCGTCTGATCGGGTAATGCGGCACCTGCGTCGTGGCGCGACAGCGCGCCGGAACCGCACGCTGCGTCGATGCCGGCCTCAGGCACGAAATCAGTTCGCACTTGAAATAGCACGCTCGCTCAATACCTAAGGCTATGTCCAATTAGTCGCTCGACCAAGCTCATCAGCTGACGGGCGGCCTCTACCACGACGAGCCGCGGACCGCTTAGGAACTTGAGGACGTTGGCGATTCGCGCGACTCCCTGACCCGGGCCGTCGCCGCGACGTTGTTCACGGAATGGCCTGTTTCGCTCCTCTCGGAGGGCCGAGGTGCGGAAACGCTCCGAGACGATCGTATAGCCAGTAGTGACAGGTAGACGCATGAGATGCAAACTCTTCCCCGCGCTGATGAAGCAACGCAGCCCATTCCACTACGAGGCCGGTCGGCAGTATGCCGAAGCGCGTTTTCCAGAGCGCGTCAACCAAAAACTCATCCACCTCTTTGGGCGTTCCGGTGGCGACGATAGCGGGACTGATCGCGTCCATACGGCTCAGTTATCAGATGAAAGGGCCAGTGCTGGCCACAATCGTAGTCTACACGGAACCTCGTGGTGCGTCCGACCAGACGGCCCAGCCGGCGACGGACGCTGGCGAAAGATGGGGATCGTCCGGTCAGATCCTCCAGTTCGGTGGCAAGCCGCCCGCCGCGGCTGCTGATCCGGGAGTTGTCGCGATGATCGGCCTGCCGGCAGGCACTCGCCTCTGGATCGCGGCAGGCGTCACCGACATATGTTGCGATTCCGGGGGCTGGCGGCTAAGGACGACGGCGCTGTATCGCGATCGTCACATTGACGGCGTATGCTCTGCGATCTGAGCGTCGACATGCACCGGCAGCAGACAAACGCGGGAAGGGCCGGCGAGCGTCGGCCGTACACGTTCGAAAAATTCCAATGATGAGCCGCTGTGTCGCTTCCGGCGGCGATCAGCGGCGCTGCAGCCGCACGCATTGCATCAGGACGTCGAACCTGGCTGGGGCCAGGGCCATCCCTTTTTCTCGTCGGGTGCATCCCACTCAGCGAGCGGTGCTGTTTCGACTGACGCCTCGACCGGACTCGCGTCCTCAGCTTCAGTGTGCGCCGGTTTGCTCGAAGCGCCGCTTTTCATCGCGGGAAGCCCGGTGCCAAACCAGCTTACCTTCTTCTGCATATGGGCGACATAGGCTTTCCAGCCGGAGGGATTGCCGTCAAAGAGGTCATGCTGAACGGTAGAGGCAAGCGCGTTGCGGTTGAGCTCTGTCTCGAGCAGTTCCTTCGGCCGTAGGAAAAACGCGCTCGCGACGCGTGCGCCGAACTCGGCCCCGGTCATGTTCGGTGCAAGCGCACGGAGAAACTCGAAGTCCTGCAAGGATTCCTGTTCCTTCGCAAGTTGGGCCGCCGGCGCGTCCGGCCGACCGGTCTTGGCCAGACAGCTCAACGCTTCGAACATGTCACCGAGGTGAAGTAGCAGCTCGCGTCTGTCAAATTGGTCGTCCATGACATCTCCGGTGAATACGACTCCACGCATGACCGATGCTATTCTTCTCGCGGCCCGGTGGATGCCTCCGGGCCGCATTTACTCTCCGGCATCGATTTCGTCACCGGCGCGGCTCGTCACGATGGCGGTCAAAGCGCGTCCATGACCCCTCATTTTTTCGCGGCAGCTTTCTCTTGTTCAACGTCCTGTCTGCTCGCGCCGTTTGCGGCGGAAGCCGCTGCGGCTACGTTATTCTCTGCGATTTCCAGCGCCTGTTTAGCGGCCTTTTTACTTGCTTGAATCGTTGCATTTGTCGCCTCACTGGCGGCCGTAACTGCTGATTGCAAGGCATTCACAGCGGCTTCGCTTCCGACCGGTACACTGGTTGCGATTGTGTCGACAAACGCTTGCGCGTCGCGCTGTCGCTGCCTGAATTGCGCCTCAGCGGTCGCGGCCAGTTCGGCCTGCGTGTTGAACATGATGTTGCTTACGTGCCGCCAGTACGACCGCGCTTCATCCATCGCGGCTTGCGTCCGCTTTGCCTGCAATGCGAATAGCTCCTGCGGATCTTTGGTTGACAACACCGCAACCGCGATTGCCTGATTTTCGGCGAGCGTCGATTTGCACGCGCGCAGATTAAGTTCCGTCAACTTTTCGATGCAGCCAAACGTCCTGGTCCACACATCGGACAGGGTTTCGATACCGGCTCTCTGCGATGCGACTGCTCGTTCTCCAGAAACACTGCTCATTACAGCCTCCTTGTGGGTATGGTAGCGGGGCAGTCCGGAGAGCCATGCTCGATGGCACTACGAACGACGCTACGGGGCAGGAATCTGGCTGGCAGCAAGGCGTAGTCCCGGGAAGTCTCGGCGAGGTCTCTCCTGTAAGTTGCAACCGGCGGCGCACATACAAGAACTCACAACAAGTGTTCAGGCGGTCGACTCACCTCCCTGGCCACTGCCCGTTGACCGGCAGCGCGGTCGACTCCAGCATCGCCGGTCGTCACAGACCTGGAGGAGGCACGCGTCTCGACGGAACGACTTCACGCTTCCAATTGGCGGGAGGCCCCGCGAACCCTTGAGGGGTTTGGAACGACCACAACACCGGCACCTTGCCATCAGTTCAGCGGGCATCAAGGATGGTAGGAGAGGGTGGGGATTTAGCATCTTTCAGACAATTCGCCCGCCACATATTGCGCCTGCACAAACTACCTCCTATCGTGCTCAAGGGGCTCCTCCCCAGCAGTGCGCGTTTATCCTGGATGGCCCGTTCCTCAAGACGGGCTTTTTTTCGCCGCCGCAACCGCATCGCCCTCAATGGCTGGTCCATTCAGTTGAACCCGTTTCCTGAAAACGTGCCCGCTATCTGCCCGGCTTCAACCCAGGGTGCCGGTGCGAGTAGGGCGCTCCGTATTTCGTTCGTAGTGCACGCCGGCGCCAGTGCGCGCTGGCGGGAAGCGGTCGCACCCGACCCGGTTCTTCGTCCATGATCACGCAGGCTTGGCAAAATTCAGGGCCATACCTTCCAGCCGCCAGTTTGTTCCGCTCCGCTTGACGGCGTGCCTCGCGATCGCGCAGCGTGATTGCGAAAACATTCCCGGATCGGCCTGAGCGGACGAGAGGCGCGGATTCTGGGCGAGGACGAGAGGAGGCGCACACTTGCGGGAGCGGGCCGCGGCGTTATTCTTTTCATTGCAGCGACGGCAGTGCCACAAACGATCTTCGTTGTATGCTGCGCGTTGCCGCTGTCGCAAAACGGCGGCAGTAAAGGTCCCTGCCAAACGGGTCCAACACAACACCTGGAGAATCCCCCAATGAACCAGTCTCGTCGCACGTTTCTGATTACGAGTCTTGGCGCCGCTTCGGCGCTCGCCCTCTCGCGCCAGGCGTTCGCCGATGCACCGCACGTTAGCGAAAGCGACCCGACCGCGGTAGCGCTCGGCTACAAGGAAGACGCGACCAAGATCGACAAGGCCAAGTACGGGTCAAAGTACGTGGCCGGCTCAATGTGCAGCAACTGCTCGCTGTATTCGGGTAAGGCGGGCGACGCCTTTGGCCCGTGTGCACTGTTCGGCGGAAAGCAAGTCAACAGCAAGGGATGGTGCAGCGGCTATACCAAGAAGGCCTGATCTACCGGAAGACTGCACGGGCGCGCATTGAGGATCACATCGAGCCTCTGCTCGGCGTTTCGGATCCGAATGATGGGTACCGCGATCGGCGTCGCGTGTGTACTGGCTGGCGATTGACACACGGATTTTTCAGGCCGGTCAGGCCATGCAATCAATTATTAAAAGTAATTGCGGGATGTTGTACTAGGCCGTTTGCGCGAGGCCATGTCTACAAGATATTGCGCAGACGGACGTCGAATCGCCGCGTGCAACTCAGCCAGGGTACCTGAAGTTTTACCAAAAAGACCGGGCAAAAATCCCTATCCTGTTTGATAGGTTCTGGATCCGTCGTGACCTTGTAAATTCGTTCTGATGGCAGCTTGAAAAATGCTGCCGAGAGGGTCGAACAGATGACGTGCAGGATCCATTCTTTCATCTCCAGGTTTGCCGCATTTGTCGCCTGTGCATGTCCTCTTGGGGTGATGGCAGAGGGCGGCACATCGGCGTTGGCTGCCACGAGTGGATCACGACCACCGTCATCCGTAGTCGTCGCGACCGTCAACGACGAGATCATCACGCAAGCGGACCTCGACAACGCGGTTGCCGTGTCCGGTGCGCGCGACACGACTGTCTTGCGCCGCACGCTCAGGCACCGCCTCGTCGCAATGGAATTATTGCGGCAGGCTGCGGAGAAACCGCGGCATGTCAATGCGACGCGGGGTATCCGGCGAGCGTCTGAAGCGAGTGGAACCATCGAAGTTATCCGGCAGTACCTGCGCGATACGGTGCGTCCCTCGGCAGTGACCGAGGCCGACGTCCGGGCTCGCTATGCACAGGTCATCAAAAGCCTGGAGGCGAGCACGCAAAGATCGACGGTTTCCGCAGAGACCGCTGATCGTCCGCTAACGGCCGGCTGGCTGACTTCATTCGCTCGCCGCGCCGCGCCGGACCGGGATTTGGTGGCGCCGCAAGCAAACAGCGAAGTCAGACAGAACGTATCGCCGCCGGTCAACCCGTCAACGCCTGTATCTTTTGCGAACAGCGCGCCCCATACACCTCCCAGCTTTGACACATTGCGGGACAGCATCCGGTCGCAACTGGAAACGGAACGGCTGGATGAAGCCATCCGCACCGTCGTCGATGACCTGATGACGCAGGCCGACATCAGCGAATAAGGATTGAGCATAACGATTGAACTGGGCGTTGCGCCATGGGAACATCGTGAGAGCGGATCATGTGTCTGCGGAGTCCAGAGCACAAGGATGTGATTCAATGAGCAGTCTTCCAGACGTCGTTTGCGTCAGGGACCGTGCATCTGACCCGGGTGCGCGCGCGGGTCACGCTGTGCGATCCGCGCAAACTGTCGTCGGCAAGATGGTGTTCGTCAAAGCGTGCACGAAATCAGCACACGAGGCCCGGGCGCAGACTTGCACGGGCCCGGTGCAGGATATCGCGGAAGCGGTGCAGGTCTACCGGATGGGTTGTGAGACCGACTATCTGCCGCGCGAAGTCGTCCCGGATATCGACGACTACGACCGCGTCTAAAAACAGCTGATTCGCGCAGTGCCGCTGTACGATGTCAGCTCCAGGTTCGTGAGGGAGCAGATCAAGTATTCGCCGGCATTGCCGGTGCGCGCTTCCGTGGTCACGGTGCTTCTGCATAGAGTGCCCGCTTCGTCGAATCAACCTGCAAGCAGAGCCCGACTCATGAACGATCCGCGCAAGAAGAACCCGACACTTGGCATCGCAGTATTGATCGTCGTTATCGTGTTGCTGGTGCTCGCGACGATTCTCTACAACGCGATCACCGAAAGGCGCGAATACGAGCGCGAGAACCCTCCCGAGTCGGTGGCGTCCGCGGCCTCCGCGGCGGCTGCGGCGGTGAACGCGGTCAAGGGGGCGGCGTCGTCGCAGTGAGCGAACCTGAGGGCCCTCGCACGGCGTGCTCTGCGAAGGGGAGCCGCAGTGCTACGCACCGTCTATGCGATGGAAAACCGTCTCAGGAGGGACGGACAGACAGGAGCACTTTCACGAGGGCATGCTCGTCGAAAGGCTTCTGGACGCGCGGGTACGCGCGCCGGGCGGGTCAAGCGCCTCGTCGCCATAGCCGGTTGCAAACACGAAGCGGATCCGTCTGGCGGCCAGCGCCTGCGCGACGGGATATGATTTCTGGCCGTCGTGCAGATCCACATCGACTATCGCAGCATCCACGTCGTTGCCTTTTTCGACGAAGGACAGTGCTTCCTGCATCTCGCTCAGCAGGCCGATGACATTGGCCCCTACCGCCTTCAGCATTTCCGCAAGCGCGATCGCCACCAGATAATCGTCCTCAACGACGAAGTTCACATCCGAACAGCCTGTTTACAAACTCTCTGACCGGCTGTTTTACGGCAACGCTATCGGCACGCTACGGGCGGCGAAGTGGCAGCGGGCGTCGTGGCTGGTGCGGCGATTGCCGGCGGTGCGATAACGGGTGACGCCGCGACGAAGGACACAACCGACCTCCCGTTCGTCAGCGGTGTAAAGCCTTCCCTTAAATTGAGCGAGACGGTCAAGATCGGCATCGGCGCGAACTGTGTTCGTTGTACTCCGTAGTCCTACATGCACAAGCTCACGGGCGGCAAGCCGTATAGCGTGACGACGCTGGCTGGTGCAGGCGACCGCCGCCAGAAGAACGCGAACGCGCTTAACATTGCTCGCTATCAGGGCAACCATGGAGCTGAGCTCGTGAACAGGTTCGCCTCTTGAGGATACGTCGCACGGAGCTACGCTGGATTTCGCCCGCACCGATTTGGTAAGTGTGCGTTGTGCTTTGTGAGCGGTGGGGCCTTTCGACTGGCGATCTGTCGAAGGCCTTCAGGTTTCAGGTGAACGTGGGCCGGGAGAAGTAAGCGCGTTTTTTACGTACTCATGCGGAGAGGTGGCGACTGGCTCCGTGTTGGTCGGCGTGCGTAAGCGGGCTCGCCTGCAACGTCAAGGTTCGGATGTCAAACACATGCGAGCAGCACCCCGAAGCGCAAGGCGAGACGGCGAGACGGCGCTAGATGTATCGAATGGGTGCGAAGTCGTACTGCCTGATCTGATCGTCGTGGGTAAGCAGTACGATGCCTTCGGCAATCGCCTGGCCGAGCTCCCTGTCAAGATCGTCGAGCATCAGATTGGATAACAGCGGCGACAGGGGACCACCTTGAGGAGTAGCCTCTTCCGTTGCCCCACCCAGTTCATTCTCCAGCACGCCTGCCGTCAGGAACGCACGGTCGTGGTTCACGCGATCAAAGAATTGCGCCAGATCCAGGTTTACCACCCAGGCATGTCCTGCCTGGATGTAGCCCTGCGCGCGCGCCACGGCCTGATGCGCCGAGCGTCCCGGAAGGAAGCCGTAACGGGAGTCCGAGAACGTCGGATCCCACGACCCGTCTCACACGTTGGGGTTGGTAGGTGCCTTCCAGCAGTGCGGCCCGTATCGTCGGCCAGTGTTCCCGCAGGTACGCCGGTAACGCCTGAACCGTCATGCCGTCCACGCCCGGTGCACCCTTGTTCGCGATGGCCTCTTCAGTTCAGCGTCTGCGCCTGCGGTGGCGTGAGCTCCCGCAGCTGGAATTTTCGGTCGTCATTGAACAGCCAGTCCTCGAAAAGCTCCAGCTGTCCGTCTCCGTTGAGCAGTTCCGCCGGTGGCTGCGGCAACGGCGACGAGCGGCGTAGTGATCTGAGCGCGGTGTTCTCAGCTTCGTCGTCGCCATTGGTCCGATACACTGAGGACGTCAGCACGTGTCCGTTTCGATCGACGACGAAAGCAACCACTACGACCGAGCGCAACATTGCCTGGGGATTACCATGCAACACGTCCGAGGGGTTGCTTTGCTCGATGCGTTGCGCAACGGCGACCTGGTATTGGTCGAGCCGGGCGGCGGGCCTTTGCCCCTCTTTCGCCATCAGAACGGGATGTAAGGCGCGCGTGCCTGGCGAGCCGTTCCCGGCCACGTTGAGTGCATGCGACATCTGACCCAAATGATCCATCCCGTCACCTGTATCCGGCTGGCGGCTTCCGGCACTCCCCGCGTCGAGGACGGTAACGGCAACGCTCACTGGTTGCCGGGCACGAACCAGCTGTACTGGCGTAGTCGCGCCGGGTCGCAGTTTTGTCGCAGCTTCTGAAAAGGCAGCCGAAGTGCCAGTTGCCCTGCCGTCGACCTGGACTATGACGTCCCCCGGCATGATGCCGGCCACTGCGGACGCAGACCCCGGCTTCACCGTATTAACCAGTACGCCTGATGCCGTAGACAAACCAAGCGCAGCAGCAACGCCAACGCTAACGTCCTGCACTTCCAGCCCGAGACTGTTGTGGGTCGGTCCTGTCGGGCGTTCCTGCCGGCTTTGCAACGTCTTTAATAGCGTATTTGCCGCGTCGACCGGAATCGCGAACGTCATTCCCGCATATCGATCGCCGCCCCGATGCACCTGCGCGTCAATGCCGATAACCTGGCCGGCACGGTTGAAGAGTGGGCCGCCGGAGTTATCCAGATTCGCCGGTACCGCAGTCTGGATGAGCGCAAACCCCTTGCCGTCGGACAACGTACGCGGCGCGGCACTTACGATGCCCGTTGTCACGATGTTGCTGCCCGCGGCCGTCGTGCCGATCGCGAGTACCGGTTCGCCAATCCGTACGTGGGAGGCTTCACCTAATGTGACGACCGGCAATTGTGCGGCATCGATCTTAAGAATCGCCACGTCGGTTTCCGCGTCGACCAAAAGTACTTTCGCCGCGAATACACGGTGGTCGGTCAGGGTAACTGTCACATCGTCTGCGTGATAGACAACTTGCGCTGTTGTCAGGACGACACCATCGGCGCTGGCGATGAACCCCGAACCGGCGCCCGTCATTACACCCGGCACACTGCCCGTCGTTCGTTGGTCCACAGGCGGTGAACTGTTAAAGCGCGCAACAGGCGGATCGACGGGATCGAGGGGCTCTACGGCCGGCAGTTTCCGCCCGGACCGCGCCGTGATATTCACGACAGCGGGGCCGTACCGGTCCACGATAGCCGGAAAACCGTCAAGCTCGCTTTCGCCTGATTCCACTGGGTCAACATCGAGTTGTCCCGACGGAGACGGCGCAACATCGGCAGCGAGTGCAGCAGGTATCGAACCAGCGAAACCGGCGAAGATGGCAAGCGCGACAGTACAAACGCGCTTCTGGGGTAACACGCACTGCTCCTGATTCTGCTTCGTCGGTTCGAATGAACGCTCTCTGGCAGCAGGCAAGTTCTGCTGAGGGTTTGCGGGAGGAACCGGCAGGCATCTCGCGCGTTCGACTTAAGCTGAATAGCAAGCGGAGTTCCCGGTGCCGGGCTAGTCGTAAGCGTGCGCTCATCGTCGGCAAAAAGCGTTGCCCCGATAGCACGTGCGCCCATGGTCACCCTTCTTCCGGGCGAACTCCACGCGTCACTCGCTCGGGCGACATCACCCTCGACTCGTAATTTTTTCAACGGGAGTTAAACAACAGAACGACGGAACAGACTGGAGCAGGGCGGCGGTCATGGAGGCGGTCGCGGCGGCACCGGGAAGGCCGTGATTGGCCCTGCTGGGGAAGGATGTCGATGGGTGCCTCGCTCCCGTCGCCCGCACACCGTTCGGCCAGCGGCCTTTATACGACGTGCCGGACACTCGGTCATCGCTGCAGTTCGCAATCCACGATGCGCTACAGAGAGATCCGGCCAGTAGCCGATCCGGACCGGGAGAACCAAAACTTATCCCGCACGAGGGTACGCTGGTCGCCATCGCTGTTCCGACCGTGGCGTCGGGCAAAACCATGCATTATGGACACCATCGATCACAAGCAGATCTCGTGGATCGTCAATAGAGAATGCTGACGGATTCCCCATGTCGGTCGAAACAGGGACCCACACGAGACGGCCCCACAGCCGGCACGCAAATGAATCCCGGAAAATCAGTTTCATGTAACGCGATTTTTTTACCTTGCGTGACGGATGCCGACAGTTATTTGGCTACTGCGCCCTGTCTCGGTGGTGCAGCATCGCGTTACTGGGTGCCAGCGCGAAAGGCCAACAGAGAGGAGACCATGTGAGACACGGCGACTTTGCCGCGGCTACCGGCATGGTGTCGCGCGTCGCGCTGCCACGCATGCCGATGAAGGCGGATCGGCCAGTCGGCGTCACTTCCCACACCGTCTTTGTCGATGTAGGCGAGCGCACACGGCGTGACGGGCGTCGCGGCCCGCTTCGCGATAACGCTCAATCGCAGTCTGTTTGCCGTCGGTCTGCCGCGACGGACCAATCGCCACAAACGTTCCTGACGACATCGGGCGTTATCTCGCTGACGTCGCCGAGGTTGCACGTCCGCGGCTTACGCCGATCAGACCGTCGATCTCACTGCCAAAAACCACGATAATGGGGTGGGAACGGGTTATCGACGAGACTTATAAGGCCACGGTCAACGAGTCAAAGGTGGTTTGCGTGGACGGCCCTAAAGAAAGCTTTGCCTATTGGGCCATTTACCAACCCTGGAAGGTCCATTTTTTAGGTTGGTGGTCGATCACAATGGGGAGGCAATCCTGCAGTGCGCGTCCCTGTCGGATGAAGAGACACGAACATTGCTTGAACAGCATGCGCCTCACCTCGTTGAGGAGTACTTCGGTGCGTGGTGGGTTAGCTGACCTGGCGATCGCCAAATCTAGCCAATCCGATAGCCAAGCCAGCCAGTCGGTGCGCCTCAACTTTTGACTATTCTGCACCGAACACCTCATGCAAATGGCTTCTGCGCGGGTCCTGCGCCTTGATTCATGCGGTGCGGCGCAACCCGCAATTGTGGATTGCATCACGGGCTGCGTGGCTGTCGTAACTGGATTGGCAGACAACGGACCATCAAATGCAATACCAGCGGAACCAGCACACCGTCGCCCACGATCCCGACGAATGGAACAGCGACATTGAAAGGATCGATCGCGTACAGCGCCACCAGAGCGGTCGCTGGCGTCAGCCATCCAGGACGGTCGGGATGACGCAGCGCATAGAAGAGCACGCACAAATCGTCCCTGACAATCTTCCATAGCAAAGCGATTTTTTTCATTCCGACAGCTCCCCGCCCATCGTTACCTTGGAAGGCCGTTTCTGACAGATCAGATCGTACTCCTAGATACGAGGTGGTGATGGCAGATAAATGTCAACCGAATTCGGCCCCTTTTCCTTGGATTGTTCGCGATCTGCCGGCGCTCAGAAGCCTGGAACTTGGAAACGGCCAGTTCCGTCAAAGTTAATCTCGGTTCATTCCAGAGCAAGCGGAGACATGCTGAGTCCGCACGAATTCGCCACCCTGATGCTAGTCGCGGCTGCGCCCGGGCAGATTGACCTGAACCGCGACGAGCGCTCGACACACTGCTGGACCGTCAGCTCGTCGCCTGGAACAGCTGTTCTTGAGCTTGACCCGCAAGAACGGACACATATCCTTTTGAACAGAAGGAGGTGTCGAAATGGGCAGGACATAGCATGCCATATCCTGCGGACTCGTCGGCTGGGCGATGTCGAATCATCTGTAAACCGAACTCATGTTGCGCGCGCTGGACATGGCGTTGCATCTGCGACACCACGAGGGCGTCATCCTGCATTCCTGGGAAGGCTGGTATAACACTATCCACCTGCACAGCAGTCTGGGCTACCGTTCACCGCTCGAATTCGAAAATCTGAGCCGCTCTCGTCTCGTAGCCGACGATCAGTATCAGGCGCACCAAGGGCCGTGCGTGTTTCGGTCACAAAGAAACCTCGGCGGTCAACGCATCCCACGGCGCGGTCAGACGACCTTCTTCGCGCACGATAAGGCCAGCGTTCTCCAGAATCACCACGTCCTCGTAGACCCGTTTGTAGTCCCGATCCAGCGCAGTTGCCAACGCCTTCACACTCTCTGCGCCTTCACGATGTAAATGACGAAGCATCTCTAGGCGCTTCGGCGACAGCGCAGCCAGCATCTCCTCGAGCGACAAAAACGTCACGTGCCGCTCGTCGAAATTCTCGCCTGCCTGCGCACGGTTGAACGCCGCCGCGAACCGACGACCCATATCCCGCGCCCCACCAACATGCACATTGAGTTTTCTCATGATTCACCTCGCTCACGTTCTACATCATCCAGAAAGTCAGCCACCATCTGCTCAGGCGTCGAAAATGCGTACGGCTCTTCCCGATCGCGGTAGTGCCGATGGTCACCTTTGCCTCGTTCATTGTCGTAGCCGATGATTCGCTGACCTGCACGACCATAGAACAGGCTGTACTTGAGACCGTGCGGGCGTTCGCCGTCGCTCTCAGGTAGTCGCCAGATGCGCATTTCGAGAATGGCCCCGTCCGGATAGACGGTCCGGTCCTCGAACAGGAGTGTGGCTTTCTTCTTCATATGGCGCAGAATGCCATACAGAGATTATGGCGTCAAGCGCCATACCCGACCGCGGAGCGTTCGCGACGCGGTTCACTGGCGGACGCTATATTTGCGTTGTCGCAGACAATGGAGCGTGTGCTCCGCCCTTTAGTTGGGGCGCCTGCTTGCCCGCGAGGCGCAAGTTCGGCGTTAATCCGCGCCTCCCGGTGCGCCGCACGAATGCCTGTGTCGGTTGGAGAAGTGTTTATTTCCAGATTCATGTCTGCACACTCAGCGCAAACGTCCAAGACTTCCACGAGCGAAGTGCAAAGTCGGCGGGTGTTAAGCACGTCCCCCATTAAAAGTCGTTCCTTATGGATGGCATCGCCGCGCCGATGGTCGCCTTGTTCCGCTTGTGCGTGCCCTCAAGAGTTTTTAGACAGTCCCGTCGACCGCGGAACGGCGGCGGTTCCGCAGTCTTACCGTATGCATCGGGTAGCTGGCGTCAGCCTGTACGCACCTCAGTGCGTCTCGGCTTCGCCTCGTCGCGACGCGGTATCGTCAGCTTCAGGACGCCATCCTTCAGGGACGCCTCAATCCGCGAGGTATCGAAGTCTTCGCTGACGGTGAAGCGGCGCGAGAAGTAGGGCGCCCGCACTTCGGCATGCGAGAGCGCCAGGTTCGGCGGCACGGGGCACCATGGATTCCGCCTCGATGGTCAGACTGCCATCGTGGACGTTGATGTTTAGGATCCACTGCTTTGCCCACTCGATCCCGCGCTCATACGCCTGCGCCCGATAGACGTGGTTACCGAGATCGTGAAAGAAGAAATACAGATCGCCACGCGAGATCGCGACGCCGGATGCGAAGAGCCGTTGCTTCGAGAGGATGGTTGGGGATGCCTCGATTGTCCAGCCATCGTATTCGACCTTGCGTTTCATGATCGCCTCCAACCGTTTCGCAATCAGTCGTGTGCGTTACCCGGCGAAACGAAATGTTTGATCGCTTACGATCGCGTAGATAAGTTACGAAGGCTTCGTTAGCCGTTTCCCGGGGAAACGGTGGCATAACGATACGACCGTTCACTTTTCTCTGCACCAAGGGGTAATCGTCCTTTTGCAGCAGATTGATACGGTTGGTCTCCAAAAAGGCTTGTGATTCAAGAGGTTGCAGAAGAAGCGATTTCTCAAGTGAAGCGAGACCGGAAAGCCTTGCTGTAAGCGGCTTCCCGGGGAGTCACCGTTACATTTTGCACGTTTCGAACGATTACCCCCAGCTTGCGCCCCTCGCGAAGATGGATGAGCCACGCCCGGATCTCTTCGGGGCCGAGCAATTCTGGCGAGCGCTGGAAATGCCGGGCGAAACTGGATACCTGAATCAGGTAGGAATACTGGGTATTCTCCGCAAGGTTGCGGATTAATCGCAAGCTTGCGATTAATCCGCTAATACGGAGGATTTTGTAATGTGAAGGAGAAGCAATAGCTCGTCTTTGGACGGACCGCTGCGGCGATCTCCTCCGCATAAGAATCGTAAGAATGGGAAGTGCGCGATCCTTGGTAGCGTCATTCAAGGAGGTGCACATGTCACACAGGAAGTCATTGCCGGAGCCTATCGCCCGGCTCGAAGCCCATCTGCGCGAGCAAAAGTACTCCGCTGAGGCATGTAAGCGCAGCCTGTGCGTTGCCCAGCGGTTCTTCACCTATATGCAACAGCACCAGGTCGACATCGAACAGACTCGACCCGTCCACGTGACGGCGTATCTAGACTACCAGCTGCGCCGGTTCCGGCGCTCTAACGGAAGGTATCCGAAGAATCTTGCCGCGTGGCGCAACTGGCATCGCAGCGGTGTTCACACGCTACTGCGCGTGGTGCAAGGCCGCTGGCCTCCAGTTGCAAAGCCGGCAAGCCCACGAGAGGCTTTTCATCAGCAACTTTGCGAATCATTTCTCAGCTCGCTGGTAATGATGCGTGATCTTGCGAGAGGAACGCTGTCCGTGCGTCAACGCGTTGCCCAACATTTTCTCGAATCACTGGGCGAAAGAGGTACGGAGGCACTGCTTGCTAAGCTCACGCTGACCGACGTCGATCGCTATGTGCAGTCAAGGTCATCTCAACTGGGGCGCGGCGCCCTTAAGAATCTGGTGAACGCTCTGCGAAGCTTCCTGCGCTACCTGCACCAGTACGGCTGGATCGCCCTTAATCTCGCCCCGAGTTTGATCAGTCCTCGACTCTATACCGATGAGAGTATTCCATCGGCGATACGTAGCAGAGAAGTCGAGTTGCTCCTCAAAGCCGCGCGTGAGGACCGCAGCCCGAAGGGGTTGCGCGACTATGCGATCGTGCTGATGCTTTGTACCTATGGTCTGCGCGCAAGCGAAGTGGCGAGACTTCGCCTGGAAGAGCTGGATTGGAGGAGGGAATGCATGCGCATCCGCCATACCAAGACCAGATCGGAATCCATGCTGCCATTGCTGCAACCTGTTGGCGAAGCCATTCTCGAGTATCTGCGCAACGGTCGTCCCCATACCGCGGCTCGCGAGATCTTTGTTCGGGCTGTGGCTCCCTACCAGGCGATACAAGGTTACGCGGTGTATCACATTGTTGTAGATCGCCTCCATGATGCAGGCGTCTCCGTCTCCGGCAAACAGGGACCTCATGCATTACGTCACGCGTGTGCGGTCAGCCTGCTGGGTGCGGAGTCTTCGCTCAAGACGATCGCAGATGTTCTGGGCCATCGCTCATTGAGCTCCTCGAAGCAGTATTTAAAACTGTCCATGGACGAATTGCGCGAAGTGGCGTTGGAAGTTCCGACGGGGAGCAAATCATGAACAGTTGGCCCGACGCCGAACGCAACCTGTACAGAGTGTTCGTCAAACAACTATGCTTGCGAAGCTCCTCTGCGCGCAACACTTACCACTATGTTCTTGATGGGTTCCAGCGGTGCGCTCTGGCGTGTGCTGGCACTCAGCCTCCTTCGCGCTCAACTATCGAGTATTGGCTTAAAGAGAGAGCCAGGTCGTTGCCAGAATATGTGCTCTTCGGCCATGCGAGGCTCGTGGATCGCTTTCTCGACTGGTTGGTTGCGAATGGGCATCTTGAATGCAATCCGTTGGCGAATCTGCGAGCCTCGTATAGCCCACGCGGAACTACACCAGTGGTTCGTGCCTTGCTCAGACAGGATCCCGATGGCGCCCTGGAGGCAATTCGGCCGCTGCCACGCTTCGCAAGTCATCTCGGCCCGTTAATGCGAAAGCACGTGACGCTGATGCAGTCGCTGGGGTATCGCTACCAAACCATACAAACAGGCTGGCTCGGTTCGATCGTTTTCTTCAAACCCGGCCTGATCTCGAGTCAGAACCCCTCAAAGTGCTCGTTCGAGAGTGGGCCAACGCCGCATCGACGCCGCAGCACGCAATGGATTGCATCGACACCGGCCGTGTTATCGCTAAAGCCCTTCAGCGCAACGGCGAACCTGTCGAGCCGCCTGAATCGCCTCGGGGTCTGCGTGGTGCGGTCAAGCGAAGCCAGCGGCGGCCTTACATCTATACGCCAGACGAGGTCGCGCAACTGTTCAAGACTGCGAGCGCCTTCCCATCTCCGCGAGCGCCCCTGCGGCCGATTGCGTTGTACACAATGATCGTGCTCGCCTATTGTGCCGGGCTTCGGCTTGGGGAAATCGTCCGCCTGAAGGTGCAAGACATTGATTGGGAGACCGCCTCCATCTCAGTGCGCGACACGAAATTCTTTAAGTCGCGCCGGTTGCCGGTCACCACAACGGTCATGACTGCGCTGAGCGGCTATCTCCATGCCCGCCTGCTAGCCGGCGCCCCCGCCGATGGCGGCTCGGCCCTGTTCTGGAACATACAGACATCCCGAGGCTACTCCCAAATCAGAGTCAGCAAGCTGCTCGTCCAGGTAATCCGGGATTCCGGCCTGAAGCCCTTGCCAGGTCGTGCTGGTCCTCGCGTCCATGATCTTCGTCATGCCATGGCGGTGAATCGGATGACCGCCTGGTATCGCGACGGGATTAATCCCCAGGTGCATCTGCCTTACCTGGCGGCATATCTTGGGCACGCCAGTATCAAGTCGACCCTCGTCTATCTCACCACGACCCAAGAGTTGCTGCAGCAAGCGTCCGAACGTTTCGAGGTCTTCGGCGCGCACAACCTCGGTGACTCGGTTGGAGGTAAATCATGCGAATGACCGCATCGTTTGTTCAACTGTTACACGCCTTTTTCGAGAACTGGCTCGTGCAGCAGCGCAACGTCTCTGCTCACACCGTCTGGTCTTATCGAGATACATGGCGCTTATTTCTTCGTTTCACCTCTGAACGCCAAAAGCGGCCGATCGCACGCCTGACCCTGGCGCAAATCACCGCTACTGAGATCTGTGCCTTCCTCCAGCATACTGAAGTTGAGCGGCACGTTTCTATCGGCACACGCAACTGCCGTCTCGCAGCGATAAAAAGTTTTTTCCGTTTTGTGCAAGCGCAAGAGCCTTCGGCGCTGGCCCAGTGTGCGGAAGTACTCGCCATTCCGAGCAAGCGCATGCAACGACGTCTGATCTGCTATCTGGAATCAGACGAAGTAGCAGGCATTCTTGCCCAGCCAGACCGCAGTACCATAGAGGGGCAGCGTGATCACGCTCTGCTGTCCTTTCTTTACAATACAGGCGCGCGCATCCAGGAAGCTCTGGATCTTTGCCCGCAGGACATACGGTTCGATGCACCTTGCCAGGCGAGACTCGTGGGGAAAGGCAAAAAGGAACGGGTCTGTCCGTTGTGGCCCGAAACAGCAGCGCTACTCCTGGCTCTGTTGAAACGCCAACCGCGTGCTCCAGATCAGCGTCTCTTTGTCAATCGCTACGGCACCCCACTGAGCGCCTCCGGCGTAAGGTTCAAAATGCGCAAATATGTCCAGGCTGCGTGTCAACAGCTTCCTTCCTTATCGTCAAAACGCATCACGCCACATGTATGGAGACACACAACGGCCGTCCATCTGGTGGCTTCAAAGGTTGATGTTACGGTCATCAGAAGTTGGCTTGGACATTCGAGCCTCGATACGACCAATCAGTATGCCCGCGCTAACATGCAAACGATGCGCGACGCACTTCAACGGTTCGATGCGCCTTCCGGGATCAGGCCACCCCCTCGCTGGAAGCGGTCCGCTTCGTTATTGGAATGGCTTGATTCGCTTTGAGATGTCATATCGTAATGTGAAGGAAAGAAGCATTCTGTCTAGCTTCGACAACACGTAGCGCGGTTTCCTTCACATTACAAAATCCTCCGTATTAGCGGATCTTCATGTCATGTAGCATGCGTTGGCGCAGTGGCGTCATGGCGAGCCTCCTGGAAGCAGTGGGTGGAATGCCCAACCGGGCGTTCACATACTGCTCCTGGCGATACCGCCCACCACCTTGCCGGGGTTCAGCGCCAGACAACCCTCTTCATGAAACGTCAGCCATGGACCTGTGTTCACCTCCCACTACCGCGTCAGCGGTTTAGTACTTGGCGGGTAATGCTGAATAGTTGTTTTAGGTATAGATACGCTTTTATTTATACCTCAGGATGTGGCGCAATCTGTAACCGGACGCTCGCGTCCCGTCGACAGGCTGAATCCCGGGTTGGCTTTGACGGACGACCTTGCCCAATCTGCCGCTGCGACGAGGAACGGCGACTTCTTCAGCCTGCCTTAAGGTAGTGCGCGAATGCAGACGGATGTTGTGGCAAGTACGCGGAGCGCGTCATACGCGCTTGCTTCATAAACTTGCTCTGTTATAAATCCGGATGCGATAACGACGCGGTCTTATCGCCAACTTGTGAATCTCCGGTCGCCCGTCGCGACGCAATCCGACGCGAGGCATGGTGCCCATACAGGCCGGGACGACGAACTCCGAGCGACGGCGGGCACTGTTACTGCTGGTTGCCGACCTCGAAAAGATTTCCACGAGGGCGCAACGGACTCCGACAGCCATGACTGCCGCTGCATTGTTTAGCCGCGCCCGGAATATCTCGGGGATTAGCAAGCTGAGCGCGAATTTCTATCATAAGCCTCGCAGTCATAAAGCCCATCGTTTTGGCAACTGAGTTGCACAGTTCCCGGATGACATCCAGTCGCATAAAGTTGCAAATGACGGGCGTCGGATAGAGTTTGAGACCGTCGGGACTGTTCCGGTATCCAGAAACGGCACCGACTGCGATGTCCCCGAATAACTCGCCAAATCTATATAACTTTGGCGCTTATGATAGAAATTCGCGCGCAGCTTGCTCCACCCCCATCTTCGCTCCATCTTCGGTCGGATCGATGTGCGCCCGAAACGGCCGCTTTCCAAACTCTTTGTTGACGACGTCCACCACGGCTTTGGCGACGAGGCCCGCATCAGCGTCGGAAGGGATGACCGCGGCGAATGCTTCTTGAACTTGCTCACCAACTACACGATGCAGACTCGAGACGACCTGGCAATTCCAGATGCCGCATCGTAAAGCGGCCGATCCAGAGTGATGGATCGGCACATGGGTCGACAGCGGGATCTTTGAACTTGCTGCGTGTAGATCTGTATTAAGAAAGAAGGCCCCTTTCCGAATTCGTACGCTCGCCGCCTTTTCAGAGCGGCCCTATCGAATACCCGGTTACCGATAGGTTCGGTGCTTCGCGGTCGATTATTGATTAAAAATCAAGATTGTTTTGACGGCGTGGGGCTAGGCGACAACTTTGCCGAGGGACAAGATGCTACATCCGTTGCTTCTGGTGCTCTGCGACATGGAACGAATCACGCGCCTCCCGACTGGGCAAAGCGAAAGTAGCGGTTCGCGGAGCGAAGCACGAGACAGCCGCTCGTCGACCGAGCTTGACGTTATCGAAACGGCCAGGGTCTTGATGCTAGCGACGCTGAGTACCGGCAAGTCGATAGAAGCTGTAGCAGCTTCCGTTCAGATGTCGAAGCGGCATTTCCTGCGTGTATTTAAGCGCGCCACAGGAACGACACCTCATAACTGGCGCCTGGTAGAAAAAGTGCGCAGCTCACAGCGGGATCTCCTGAAAGGAAACCTCAGTCTGAACGAAATTGCGCACGCGTATGGCTTTTTCAAACGGATCGTTGGAACGTCACCGGGTGTCTGGCGCAATTGGACGGGGCCCATGGTCGAGGCGCAGCCGAAGGACCGGAAGTTCGGATGACGAGCCGAGGATTCTCCGGGGGCGACGCGGGGCGAACCGGATGTCGATCGAAACAGCTCTATCGCTCACGAAGGAACAAAAAAGCTTCCGCAAGTCCAAACCGATGCGAGTACACGGTGAAAGCGACGTCGTCAAAACGGGCCTTCTCCGGCTCGAAGGCGCAAATCTGAGATGCATAGTTTGAAGCGATCCGCGTCCGTAGGAATAGGATTCAAGTTAACGCGCGGGAGGTCTGCTATTCGGCAATCCCGCTTTCTGCAATCGCGTTGTTCAACAGCAGTACCCATCACGCACAAGCGACGCGTGTGCGGAAGCTGCCTCGATAAGCTCTCCACTATCGTCGAGTAGCCTCCATGCGTACGCACGGGTCGTTTCGAGCATGCAGTATCGGTATATGGCGCCGTCCAGTTCAACGGTCAGAAAGGATTTTGACACCAGCCCGCTGATGGCGTTGAGGACCTCGGTTGCGTCCAGTCCCGCGCCGCGCAGCAGCCGGCACGCTGCATCAGACGTGAAACTGGTGGCGAACGTGCCAAGCCACCGTAGTACTTTTTGTTCGATTCCGTCGAGCAGCGAGTAACTCCAGTCGAGGGTAGCCTTGAATGTCCGATGACGCGGCAGTGCATTTCGTCGCCCACCCGTCAGGACATCAAAAACGTCGTCAAGGTTCACGGCAAGCAGTTGAATACCGAGCAGGGACGCCCGTGCGGCCGCAAGCTCGAGCGCTAGCGGAATACCATCGAGTCGACGACATATTTCGCCTAGCAACTGAACATTCACATCGTCCAATGCGAGGTGAACATCGAGTGCGCGTAGGCTGGCGAGGAAGAATTGCACGGCAGGCGAATTCAATGTCTTGCTGCCCGAGTCGCCCTTATCGGGAACCGCCAGCGGCGGCAATACATAGACGACTTCACAACACGTTCGCAGGGCCTCGCGGCTTGTCGACAGAACCCGCATGCCGCTTCCAGCGTTGATCAGGGTCTCAGCCGCTTTCGCAGCAACATCCACCACGTGCTCACAGTTGTCAAGGACAACCATCGCGCTTCGCTCCCGCCATTCGTCGGCAATCCGTTCATACGGGCTTCGTCCTGACGGCAGTCCGGTGCATGTTTCGAGAGTCAAGGCGTTCAGGGCAGTCTCGGCATTGTGAGCGGTGGAAAATGACACAAACACCACCCCGTCAGCGAATTCCCCCTGCATCCCGCGAGCCACTTCCACGGCGAGACGCGTCTTTCCCGCGCCTCCCGTGCCAACGAGGGTCAATGACGACGAAGCGCGCAACGACGTCATGAGCTCTGCGAGAACTGCCTCCCGGCCGATCAGGTGCGAGCCGACCACCGGCAGCGGTCGCTGTCGACCCGGCGTGTTATTCGTGAGAAGCGTGCGGGCTTCATGTTGCTGCTCGGGATCGGGAACGTCTGCGTATGACGGGAGTACGATCCGGTAGCCACGTCCTGGTACAGTCAGGATGCGATCGCGGTCCTCGCCCAATATCCGGCGCAATGCACTGATATGAACCTGAATGTTGTTGTCTTCGACAATGGTGTCTGGCCATACCCTGCGCATGATCTCATCTCGCGATACCAGCTTTCCATTTGCCCCAATCAGGAGAGCAAGAATGTCGAATGCCCTGCTGCCCAAGCGAAGGGCCTGGCCGTTTGACAACAGTGCACGACGCTCAATTGAAACGTGAAGTCGCCCAATTCTGATCATGTTCGGCAGGTGACAGCTTCGATCCGGGAAAGTCGGTTATCCGACCCGGTTACATGAGTCATACGCGCGATCCTGCAACGTGCCCGCAGCGCATGTCTCAGGAGGGATCCGACAGAACGATGTCGCTAAACGTGGCATTGCCACCATCAGCAAAGAGGCGAATCCTGTTTTCGTCGAGCGAGGGGAAGATCAGGTCGGTCATGACGGTCCGTCCGTCATCTGCGAACACCTCGACAGAGTTCCGGTCGATCACCACCAGCAGGTGCAACTTGCCGTCGTGCAACGGCAGGTTGACGATATGCTCCTGGCTGAATGCACCCGAAAACCAGCTGTTGCCGGAGCGAGACCTGTCCACAACGAGGGCCTGCTTGCGCGAGTCGTAAAAGATTCGCGTGCCGGTGTTGCCGGTTGCGGAGCCACGAACGATCAACCCCGCGCGCTGCGCAGCGCCAGGCTGGATTGTCAGGTCGATGTTCTGAACCGCCCCGTGTACGGACGATGGGAGTTCACGCGTAGCCGATGAGACGTTGATCTCGCGGATGTGTGTTCGAGCGGACCGCCTCACCAGGGCCGCATACGACTGCACAGGCGTGGACGTGAGTCGCGGTTTTCCATCAATGGTTTTCAGCGCGAGTTCACGCGGCAATGCCATCGCTCCTTTCCACGGCGATGTCGGAACGTCGCTCGCATAGTCCCAGTTGCTCATCCAGCCGATCGTCAGCGCCTTGCCTGCTGGTGCATTCGAAAACGTCCCCGCCGCGTAGTAGTCCGCGCCGTGATCGAGCCACTGATATTGCGCGGGATCCGAGCCGGCTGGCGCAACATCGTCTGGCCTGAAACGGGTGCCGTCGAACTGCCCGACAAAGTACATCGCACCCGATCCACCCGCGATCGACCAGGGGTTCACATTGACGATCATCACCCACTTCTGCCGGGCCGGATCTCCATCCAGCGGGAGCGCAAAGAGGTCAGGCATTTCCCACAGCGCACCGCGATGCGGGATGTCGGGCAGCGTGAAGTCGCTCAGAAATGTCCAGTCGATCAGATTGTCGGACCGGTAGAGCTTCACGACATGCGCATCGGCGACAACGGCGGTCATCAGCCAGTACCCGCCCGTTTCATACCAGGAGACCTTTGGATCACGAAACTGGCGTGACTCAGGATGCAAGGTCAATACCGGATTACGCGTGTATTGCTGCCAGGTCTTGCCGTCGTCCGTGCTGTAGGCGAGCGACTGCGCCTGAACGCCTGGTTCGTGACCGGAGCCGGCCTTGTACACGCTCGTGTAGAGCGCGACGAGCGGCGGCGCCTTTGCGGTGCCGAACCCCGACGTATTGCGCGTATCGGCGACGACCGAGCCCGAGAACACTTCTTCGGCACTATTCGCGCGCATCGCGACTGCCTGTTCATCCCAATGGATCAGATCGGGGCTCGTCGCGTGTCCCCACGACATGTCACCCCAGAAGTTGCCATGCGGGTTGTACTGGTAAAACAGGTGATACAGACCCTTGTAGTAGACGAGGCCATTGGGGTCGTTCATCCAGTTGCGCCGCGGTGTGTAGTGAAGTGCGGAGCGCCACTGCGCCGTATCCATTGCGCTTTCCGCAAGCGATGAAGAAGGGGCAACGCATGCGGTGACGGTCGCGGCGAGCGCGGCAAACAGCCACGACGAGAGCGGGCGCGATCTGAAGAAGAGTGGATGGTGTGGGTCGTGCATTGAATATCTTTCCTCACAGGGAGGCGTGCTGATCAGGAGGGGCCTCGCACCACCGTGCCGTGGCGACGGTTGCCGGCAGTCAGGCCACGGCGTGCCGTTTCGCGTAACGCGCGGTTGACGGTATTGACGTGCAGGCCGAGAAAGTCGGCGAGCAGACGTTGCGGTAGCAACGCGTCGCCTGGTTGCAATGTTCCCGCGTCAATCGCGGCCTCGATTTCGTGGACCACGGCCAGATATACAGGGCGCTTGCGGGTTGTCAGTTCGGGAATCCAGAACTTCATGATGGCATTCGCGTAGAGCGACCATGCGCGCACTCGAGAGCGGTGCACACGAGACAGGACGAGCGAGGCTCGCTGCGGATGAGCGCCGCAAGCCTCGCGAGCACGATTACTGGCTATTGTCGTTACCCTGGCCGTTGCCATTGCCTGGTGCCGACTGGTTCGCGGGAATGTCACCGTAGCCACCCAGACCGCCCTTGCCATACGTCCGGTCCACGGTCGTCGTATCGCCGTTGATGTTGATCTTCACGGTCGGCGCCAGCGTGCCGCCACGCCGTGTGCCGATTGCATCGATGAACGACTCGACGAGACCGCCAGGCATCACGTAGTGCGAGTACGACTGGAACGTGCGTGGGTTCTGGTTAGGATCCTGGGCGTAGGGCGCACCGACTGGCGCATCGAAATCGGTGGGGTTGCCCAGCACGAGGCCGCTGCCCTTGTTCATCGGCAGGAAGTCGCTGCGAATACCGTTGCCGACGAAGCCGTACACACCGTCCGGCCCATCGACGCCGGCCGCCATCGTTGCCCGGTGGCTGATCGTGAACAGGTAGTATTTGCCGTCCTTCATGTAGATCTGCGGGCGCTCGGTCTGATCGTCGCCACAGTTGGCCGACAGTAGCGGCGGCAGGAACTTCCATTGGGTGAGCTGCTTGTCGGTGGCGACGGCAAGACCGACGTTCGCCTTCTGATAAACCGCGCCCTGGTTCATCACGGTGTTCAGATCCTCGCGGTACGGGTCGTTCGGCGCATAGCCGAGATCAGCCTCGGTACAGGTGCGCGCACCACGCGGGCCGCCCGTGTTGCCTTCGAACACCATGTAGGTCTTGCCGGGATGCGCGGGGTCCGTGAATACGAAAGGATCACGGAAGGAGTAGTAGGTGTTCTGCTGGCCTGTCTGGTACATGGTGCCGTCTGGCTGCAACAATGCCTGATGATCACCGAAACCGGAGAACCATACGTGGCTGTCGTCGGCGTGAATCTGGCCGTCTGTCCGCGTGATGATCGCGATCGGCGGCGTGATGTCCGAACCGCCCGGTGCCGAGCGATTGAATGACAACGCGGTGTAGTAGAGGCTCACGTGGTTGCCGTTGATCAGGCGCGCGGAACCGGACCATTCGGCGTTATCGGTCATTGGTGCCGTGCCGAACACCTTCACGCTCGCGCCGTCGGGAAACAGATGCCCGCCCCAGGTCCAGCCGCCGTTCGCCGGGCGCAGCGCCGCCGGCACGCCGGCGCGACGATAGAAGAAGCCGATGCGCGCATGCACGTGACGATCGTCGAACGTGTAGCCGGCATGCGGGTCGGCCGTCAGCGAGAAGATCACTTCCCAGCCTTTGTACGCCAGCTGGTTCGCGCGCATATCGGCGAGCGGCCAGGTATCCCATACCCACACGTTCGGGTTGATCAGCGGGAAATCCTGCGGAATGTCCGGCATGGTCAACGCGGTCGGCAGCGAGTTCTTGTCCGCAGCCGTTGCAGTATGCGACTGCGCCTTGATCTGGCGGATGTCGGCGCGCGTCCAGTGCATTGTGAAACTGCTCTCGGGGTCGTAGGCCTGCTGCGAGTGCGGCGTCGGAGCAGGAAACCCCGCAGTCTGCGCGAGCGCGCCCATTGCAACGGTCGAAAGCAGGGCGCCTGAGAGGAGGCGCGCGCGAAAGCGCGGGTGGTGAGAACGGATACGCGAGGTGTAGGCGGCATTCATCGTGGGCGTCCTTTGAGTGGGGGGGCATGTGATCAAATCCAAACCGGTTTGGATGCTAGATCAAACCGGTTTGGAAGTCAAAGTAAGATAAAATAGCGGTATGATGAGCGGGCTTGCCCATGTTTCGTCACACCGGTGTGTTGGCGGGGTGCGCGACGCGATCTTGGGGTGGCAGAGTTGAAAACGAACTTAAAGGCGCTGGCGAGCGCGCTGGGTCTGTCGAGGACGACCGTCAGCCGGGCACTGAACGGTTATGACGACGTGAGCGAGGCAACCCGGCAGCGGGTGATCGAAGCGGCAAGGGCGCTGGGTTATCAGGCCGATCCGACTGCGCGAAGATTGGCCACGGGACGCGCCGATGCGATCGGCATCGTGTATCCGTTTGGCGCAGGCGATCTGGGTGATCCGCGCTTTTGCGAAGTCGTCGCAGGTATTACCGAAGTGTTGGGTGAGCGCGACATGGACCTGATCATCGCATCCGCGCGTCCAGGCGCGGAGATGGAGACGTATCGACGCCTCGTCGAAGGACGTTCGGTTGACGGTCTGATCGTCGCGCGCACACGGATGGATGACAGGCGCATCGCGTTTCTTCAGGAGCGGAATTTTCCGTTCGTCGCGTACGGTCGCACGAACAGCACGCAACCTTACTGGTGGTTCGACTTCGACAACGAGGCGGGTGCCAGAGCCGCGACACAGCGGCTGATTGACTTCGGTCATCGCAGGATCGGGCTGATCAGCGCGCCGCTTGCGATGACCTTCGCGGCCCAGCGCCGCGAAGGCTTTGTGAGCGCGCTGAGTGGCGCGGGTCTCGCGCCGTTGCCTGAACTGATGATCGAAGGCACATTCGATCGCGCAGGAGGGCATGACGCCGCTGGCGCGCTGCTGAAGCTCGCCGACCCGCCGACGGCACTGTTCGTGGACAACAACATAGGGGGCGCGGGTGCGTTTCGCGCGATCGTCGACAGTGGCCGCCAGCTGGGACGCGACATCTCGCTGATCGTCTATGACGGTGTGCCTTCCGACGTCTCGCATCCGCACACCGTGACGGCCGTTACGCAGCCCACAGGCGACGCGTCGGGCAGAGCCATCGCCGAACTCATGCTGTGCGCGATCGATGACAGAGACCGTCGCGCACATCGCCTTGCATTGCCCACGATCGAGCCGGGTGATACGGACGGTCCGATCAATCGACCATAAGCGACCATGAGCGCCATCAGACCGCATCTTTTCTTTTCATCTGGCATTGACGGTTTACGCTGGCAGCTGTCGTGCGCCACAAAACTGGCGGCTTCGAACCCATTCACTCATGCTCGATGAAAAACGCCGCCGCTTCATCATCGGTAGCGCCCTTGGCGCCGCGGGCTTTGCGTTGCCCACAGCATCGAGCGCGACGAGCCGCAACCCGGCGATCGCGCTAGTACTGAAGTCCATCTCCGACCCATTCACGAAGACGATGATAGGTGCCGCTCAGGCGTTCCACAAGCACTCTCCCTACCCGTTCCAGCTTGCCGTACAGGGCACCGCGACTGAAACTGATGTTGGCGAACAGATCCGTATCGTTCGCAGCCTGGTCAGGCAGCGCGTCAATGCAGTCGTACTTGCGCCGGCCGATTCCAAAGCGCTGATTCCCGTCGCGAGCGAGTGCGTCAGAGGCGGCATCATCACGCTCACCATCGACAATCCTTTAGAGGCTGACGATCTGAACGCATCAGGTTTGCGTGTACCGTTCGTCGGGCCGGACAACCGTCGAGGCGCGAGGCTGGTGGGAAACTATCTTGCGCGGAAACTGCACGGGGGCGATGCTGTTGGCGTCGTCGAAGGTGTGCCTGCGAGCCGAAACGCGCAGCAACGCACCGCCGGTTTCGTCGACGCGATGGAAGCCGCGCATGTGAACATCGTGGCGGTAGAAGCGGGGGGCTGGGAATACATCAAAGGGAAACAGGCAGCAGCGGCAATACTCGTGCGCAAGCCTGAAATACGCGCGCTCCTGTGTGGCAACGACAACATGGCGATGGGCGCGGTCGACGCGGTGCGCGAGGCGAGAAGATCGGGAACAGTCTTCGTTACCGGGTACAACAACAGCAACGCTATTAAACCGCTGCTCAAAGACGGGTCGATCCTCGCGACCGTGGATCAGTTCGCGGCGAAGCAGGCCGTCTATGGCGTCGATGTCGCGTTGCAGGCATTGCTTCAACAACGCAAACAGGATGACTTGTCCGCCAGCATTGAGACTCCCGTCATCCTGATTACGCGCGAAGCGTAGCGGAGAAGTTGGGCTTTACCGTACATCACGCGAATGACCTTTGCGCTTGCCGTTTAAAATGTTCGCGTGGCGAGCATGTTCGGGCTTTGGCAGGAACAATGAGCAGATCGCGCACGATGTCCGGCGCTGCAGAGAGTGGTGTGTTCCTGCCCCCAAAGGGTCGAACAAGGCGCCACGCTGGTCGCAGCTGGTCGCAGGGACACGTGGGAGCAGCCAAGAGATCATGGGCTAGACTAGAAGAGCATCATTCGCGTGCCCGGGGCCGCGTTGACGCAATGCAATGTGGCCCGTTGAAGCGCGCAAATGGCGGGGCACGGGCAACACATTACTATTGCTGCCTGAAATTCATCTGGAACTGATGTTCATGGAAAGGGGGCATCATGTTGCAAGCCAGTGAAATCCAAAAGCGCTTTACTCATCTGCAGCAAACCATCGGCGATGCATCACGAACATGCCATGCTGACAAGACGATCCCAGCTGATTTGATGAACCGGATGGACGAACTTGATAAGGAATGCAAATCGGCAAAGAAGGTCATAAACAGGCCATTCACGGTCGCATCTTCAGGAATCTTGAGGAAGTCCGGGTTGCGGTCGTCGAGTTCAAGGATCGTTACAATCGCCACTGGCGTCTCGAAAAACTGGCCTTCATGTCACCCCATGAAGCCCGTCAGGCAGCCACCCTGAAAGAGGCCGCCTGAGTTGCAACACCGTGTCCAGACAATCCGAGCCGGTACACGATTCGAGTGGGATGAGTTGGCCGGGCCCGACACGGCTGCGGCGTGATCGCGGGGCCGTGATGTCTAACGCCGACGGCCTTCCGACGAACATGCGGAACGCCTAACGCAAAGCCGCTTCGCACACAGGCGACCACGAGGATTGATGCGAACAACGGGAGGGATGGCAGGCAGCTGCCTGCCCAAATGCCACCAGTCATTTGTTGCCCTCACGCACACATCGTCCAAGCGGTGGAAGGAAGCATCAATTGCCCCGACTGGAAATGGGTTTGTCTGCGCGCGGACCGGCACTTCCCGGTCTGGCCCGGGAAGTGCCGGTCGCGTCTGGCAACCGATGGTCCGCGATATCGCGCTTTTGGAGTTGCACAAGGGAGCCACGCAATGCCGGTTACTGCTCCTGCTCATCCGACGCGTGTGCCTTGGCGGCGTTCGTCGGGGCTATAGTGCCGAACAGTCCATTGACCTCCTTGTTAGGACCTGCCGAGAAGTACACCGTGTCCGGGCTCGAGTTGCGGCCACCACCGAGTGTCAGGGTCCACAGGCCGTCGATAGCCAGTGGATTGCCGTATGCATCCTCCAGTTGATCGACGAACTTGCCGTCATTGTTGAAAACATTGATTCGGCCATTGCCGAAGTTGCCAATCAGGATCTTGCCGCTGAAGCGGCCGAATGCAAATGATGCGCGCGTAACTCCCCAAGGCGAGTCGAGTGGGCCCCGGCTGGCGAAGCGGCGCAGCAAGTGGCCGTCTGTATCGAATACGTCGACGAATCCATGACCGCTGCCTGCAACGTCGTCCTCCTTGTCCTTGTCCTGCTTTGCATAGGTAACGAAAAGGTCGCCATCGATGTTTGCGATGCCAAACGGCGCGTATCCGGCTGGGATGTGCCGGTCCATGAAGCCGCCGTCCGTCGTGGCGGGCGTGAACAAGCCTTTCGCGCCGCCGCTCGGTCCGAATACATCAATCCGTCCCGAACGAAAGTTCGTCGCGAACAGAAATACTCCTTTTGCGTTCACACCGACGACAAGACCTTTGTAGATGGCCCCAGAGGACGAGTTATCGACCGCGATCACGGCGCGGTCCGGGGGATTCAGCCCGCGGGCCCAAGCGGAAAGCGTGCCGTCCTCGGTCGCGAAGATGAATGCGGCTGTTATCGTAGTACCTGGCACGAGAAACGCCGGCGAGGGATTCCACACCATCCCGGTCGGCTTCGCGGGCTCGATCTTCGGTGGGTTGTTGGGATAGAAGGGGCGACAAGCACTGTCTGGTATGACATTGCCTGGCAGTGGGATGGAGACCTGCAATGCCACCACCTTTGTCCCCTCGCCGTCATACAGTGTTGCGCAGCCTGTGGCGTTGTCGTTGACCCAGAATGGACTTGCTGCCGGACTAAACGCGATACCCCAAGCGTTCTGTAGTACCCCGTCGACCTTCGGGGCAGCGCCTGCCACGCTGGACACGAGTGGTGTGACGACGTAAGCATCATCCTGAGCGGCATGCACGATTGTGAAACCGGCGGCGAGGACAATCACGGCCGCCGCTTTGAGGCGCCAAGAGACCTGAGACATGGCTACCCTCCTTCTCTGACTGGTGAGAAATTGCTCCGCAAGTGGAGCGACAGAGAAACGAACGGTGCATGCCAAATATTCCGCTGTACTCAAAAAAATGCTGGCTATCGACGCCCATGGCGTCGACCATAGCGAGACTGGCAATGGCCAGTTTCCAGTCCTTGTCCAATGCCGCCATATTGTTTGCGTCACGAGTGGATAAAACTGTTCGACTCCATCTCTACGAGTAGCATGGCGCGAGCAATTCTTCGATTGTGCCGGACTTCGAAAAAAGAAATCGATTACAAAAGGCGCGCAGAGCGTAGATCTTCTCGAGCTATAAGCGCTTTACACTTAACCGTGCCAGTTTTCCTTGCTTTTGCCTGTCGAGTATAGGGTACGTGGTCCGAGACCGATTCTCACCTCCTAGCCCTCGAACGCAAATTCGCCGAATTCCTTCGCGCCGACAGGTTACGGAGTTTGCTGCCGCCGTTCTGAAATCCTTGAGCAAAGTCACAAGGAATATGGTGTTTCCTGATAACCAACACGTACCCGCAGTACGTCGGCCATCAACTGACAATCCTCACGTCGGCGATGTTCGATTCTGCCTTTGACGGTTTGAACCTCACGCAGCGTCGATGAAGCGTGGGCCGAGGCGCAACGCCGCGTGGCGCGTGTCGATGATACAGTTACGAAACCGCCGCAGCTAGGTCGCAGGGTCTACTGAACCCAAGTGCGCGCATGCATGAGCATCGTGCCGATTCCGCTGAACGCGATGACGGCCATTCCAACTACGGTACCCAGGTCAGACGAGCGTCGTTTGTGGCTGTGACAACGGACCGTCAAGGCAAGCCAACTTCGCGAATGTCTGCTCTGGCCAGGGCGGCGGGCCCCCGCAATGTGGCTGAAGATATCGACGTATTGACGGTTCATGACAGATGCAGGCGTGGAATGTCATTGAAAAGTTGCCTATAACCTCATCATCGTCGAACCGGAAAGTTAAAAAAAAAGCAACTCGAACCCCGAGAAGGCCATTCGCGTGTGCGCTTTGTGGTGAAGCGCATTACAGAAGGTTCTAATGCAAGGTAGAGCGGCCGTGTAGCGCCTCAGTATCGTCGTCTACATTAACCAGTACTTCACGCGCGCGCATCCGGAGTAGCGGACTGTGACTGACCTGGTGCAATCGGCATTAACGTCGAGCGAAGCCATCTTTACCTCTGGCGAATAGACATGGGCGACATGGATCGGTACTTTCGGTGAGGCTCGACGCCGGCGGTGCTTCCAGCAAACGCTGCCGCACTTGCCAGAAGCACGGACGAGTTAGAGGGCCGCTGAAAAGAGGGATTTCCATGAATTACCAGATCGATAACCAAAATAATAAAAGCGGTTTATTTAATCCCGATCGGGTATTCGCTCTCTGGAGCGACTTGGGCAGGGCGACGAGGTAGTCGGCACCAGCGGACGTCTACCAAGGAAAGTGGGCATTACTTGCACCCAGAATTAGATGGTGCCCCCGAAGAGAAGGGTATTGAGCGACTTCGCCACCCACGCCCAGCCTCGATGACTCCGGATATGAGCCATGAGCCCATCGTGCTGGCCCATGCTGACGTGGTGGACGCCCAAATTGCGCAGCCAAAAGCAAGACGCTGGAAGCAACAGTGACCACCGGCTGCATCCGGATCGGGACCTTGCGCGTATAACCCAATGCAGAAGGGGAAGGTCGATGTCGGGTTGGCGATTCGTACCGGTGGTAGTCGCGCTTGTCCTGCTCTCAGGGGAGAGTTGGGCGAAGCCGTATGTACCCGAAAGCGACGGCGTGGTGCTCGAACACCTCCCGGAAAAAGACGATCCGGCGCTCGCGCAACTGAAGCGCATGCGCGCGATGCTGATGATGGACCCGCGCAATCTCAACCTCGCAGTGTCCGTCGTGCGTCGCGCTCTCGAAGCGGGGCGAAGGCTGGGCGATCCGCGCTTCTTCGGCCAGGCGCAGGCGGCGCTGGCGCCGTGGTGGGGTGCAGAGGACGTGCCGCCGGCCGCGTTATTGCTTCGCGCGACGCTCAAGCAAAGCCAGCATGATTTCGAAGGCTCGATTGCCGATCTGGATCGGTTGCTGGCCGCGCATCCAGCGCTCGCGCAGGCGCGACTGACGCGCGCCACAGTGCTCGCCGTGCGCGGCCGCTACGCGGACGCGCGGCACGATTGCGAGCAACTGAAGGGACACGTTGTCCCTATCGTCCTCATCGGGTGCGATGCGACATCGGCGAGCCTGACCGGCAACGCAGCCGGCGCATACGGGGCGCTCGTGCAGGTGCTTGCGCAAGGCGTCGGCAATCTGGACGTGCGCGAGTGGGCGTCGACGCTCGCCGCGGAAATTGCCGCTCGCCGCGGCGACTTCGATGCAGCCGAGCGACATTTCCGCAACGCACTTGCGCTCGACCCGCGTGACGCATATCTGCAGGGGGCGTACGCCGATTTTCTGCTGGACCGGGGTCGTCCGCGGGAGTTGCTGCCGCTTTTGCGTGACGCTACGAAAAACGACGCGCTACTGCTTCGTTTAGCGCTGGCCGAGCAACAGCTGCCGGAATTGCGCGAGTCATTCGCTGCGCACCGTGAGGATCTCTCGGCGCGCTTCGACGCCGCGCGTCGTCGCGGGGATAGCCTGCATCGCAGGGAGGAGGCGCGCTTTCGTCTCACTGTGGAACATGACGCCAAAGCGGCACTGATTCTCGCGCGCGAGAACTGGTTGGTCCAGCGCGAGCCGTCAGACCTGCGGATTCTGATCGAAGCCGCGCGTGCGGCCGGCGATGCTGATGCCCTGAAGATCGCATCCGACTGGGTCGCTGCAACGCATCTCGAAGATGCGGCGATCGTCACGCTGCTGCGGGCGCGGCAATGAGACGCGTCGTCCTCGCCTTTGCGCTCGCGTTGCTGATGGCGCCCGCGTTTGCGCATAAGGCAAGCGACGCCTACCTCACGCTGGAGCGCAGCGGGCAAGCGCTTCGCGGTCAGTGGGATATCGCGCTACGCGACCTCGACAACGCGCTTGGGCTCGATGAGAACGGCGACGGAGACATCACGTGGGGTGAAGTACGTGGGCGAGAGCGCGATATCGCGGCGTATGCGCTTGCACACCTCCAGGTGTCCTCCGCCGGCAAGCTTTGTGCGCTCGAACCGACCGGGCAACTGATCGACTCGCACACCGATGGCACCTACGCGGTGCTGACGTTCACCGGACAATGTCCGCGGGCGAGCCCAACACTTTCTATCGATTACCGGCTGTTCGAAGGCCTTGATCCCCAGCATCGGGGACTTCTCAACTTCGTCGAGGACGGCAAGAGCCGAAGCGTCGTATTTGGCGCTGACGCGCCGCACCGCATCGTCGGCACCGATACCGGCGGGTGGTTGACGCAGTTCGCGATGTATCTGAACGAAGGCGTCTGGCACATCTGGACCGGCTACGATCACGTCCTGTTCCTGCTCTCGCTGCTGCTGCCTGCAGTGCTGATTCGTGAGCGGCATGCATGGCAGCCCGGCACATCGTTTCGCCGGGCATTCATCGATGTCACCAAGGTTGTGACGGCGTTTACGGTGGCGCACTCGATCACACTCACGCTCGCGGCGCTATCGATCGTCGTGCTGCCTTCGCGGCTCGTTGAATCGGGCATCGCCTTGTCGGTAGTGCTGGCGGCGCTGAATAACCTGTTTCCGCACGTGGCGAACGGACGCTGGATGGCGGCGTTCGGCTTCGGGCTGCTGCACGGACTGGGCTTCGCAGGTGCGCTGCACGACCTCGGCTTGCCGGCCGGTTCGCTTGCGCTGTCGCTCGCCGGATTCAATCTTGGCGTCGAAGCAGGGCAACTCGCCATCGTATTCGTTTATCTGCCACTGGCGTTCTCGTTGCGGGCAACCTGGGCATACCGGCGCGTGGTGCTTGCCGGCGGCTCAGCGGTGACCGCGACCATCGCCATGATCTGGCTAGTCGAGCGCGCACTTAACGTCGTCATATTTGGCTCGTTGGCCGCCCGTTTATAACCTGAAGGAGAACATCATGACATCTGTTTCCCGCATCATGGGGGCCGTCGCGCTTTGCGCCGCTGCGCTTTGGAGCAGTGGAACGTACGCTGCCAGTCACCGCGAGGCACCCCTGATTGCGAATGACCCGACGGCCGACAACACCGACTTTTACATGTTCCGGAGTTGGACGAACCCGAACAACGTCGTTTTCATTTTGAACGTGATTCCCATGCAGGACCCTGGCGCTGGACCGAATTATTTCAATTTCGGCGATGACGTGATTTATCGCATCAACATCGACACCAATGGCAACGGCAAGGCCAACGACCTGGTCTACGAAATCCGCTTCAAGACCGAATTGCGCGGGGCCCTGGCGAGCCAACAGTTGCCGCTGTCATACGCCGCGCTGCCGCCGATCACTGCGCTCGATGGACCGGGCTCGGACGGCCTGATCCTGCGCCAGAGCTACACGGTGACGCAAGTGCGTCACGGCGAGCGCACCGACCTGGGTACCCGGAGCATGTTCGCGGTCCCGTCCAACGTGGGACCGCTAACGATGCCCAATTACGAGGCGCTAGCCGCACAGGGTATCTACATGCTCGCGAACGGCGGCAAGGTCTTCGCCGGCCAGCGCGGTGAGACGTTCTACATCGACCTGGGCGCAGTGTTCGATACGGTGAATCTTCGCCGCACGCCGCCTGTGTTGACGGCGGCGGAGGATGCTAACGATCACGTGAATCCGTTTGGCAACGACGCATTCTCCGGCTTCAACATCAGCACCATTGCGATCGAAGTCCCAATCAGCACGGTTACGTCCAAACCCAATGCCGTAATCGGCGCCTATGTGTCCACAATGCGTCATGAGGGCCGCGGGATGGGTGACGGTGAGGACAACGCCGGACCTTGGGTGCAGGTGTCCCGCATGGGCAATCCACTCGTCAACGAACTGGTCATTGGGACCGATACGAAAGATAGATGGAACATGACCAATCCGGCCAACGAAGCGCAATTCCTGGGTTTCTATCTCAACTCCAGGCTGGCGACCGCACTCAACCTCCGGTTCGGCTTGACGATTCCGACGACCAACCGGACTGATCTGGTAAACGTGCTTCTCAAGTATCCATCCCAACCGCAGACCGGGACGTGCGGCGCACGCGATTGCTCGGAACTTCTGCGGCTTAATCTGGGTGTTTCTCCGACACCACCTGCGCAGCAGCGTCGCCTCGCCGTTCTTGCCGGGGACAACGCCGGCTGGCCCAATGGGCGGCGCCCGAACGACGACGTGACCGATATCGCGCTGCGGGTCGTTGCGGGTCGGCTGACAGGCGCGTCGACGGGCAACCTGTTGCTGGGTGATGGCGTGAACTTCAACATCGGTGCCGAAGGCAGCAACTTGACCGCGAACGGCATCTACACGGTCTTCCCATATCTGCCGACACCGCACAACGGGAGAAATCGCCGCCACGTCGACTGCGGGGAAGCGGGTGCCAACCCCTGCTGAATGGCAATTGAGGTCCGCCGCGACTCGGCATAAGGTGTTCGCGGCGGTTACCCGTTGCACCAAATCGTCTTCAGCAACCGGCTGCTGATCGCAACGAGCGATTAGTTTAGCTAAACGTTGTAGTGAAACGCTGCTCACCGACGAATGTCTGTACACGGGCGTCCCCGCTTTGCCAAGCTTTCAATTTGCGATGATTGGAAGTGTTGCCTTATAGACAAGCAAACAATAGCCATTTGAAGAGCCTTAGCAGGTTGTTGAAGTACCCATCAATGGAAGCAGCACCCCTCCGCGTACGCAGCTTCTGTTGCAACCTTTTCGCATTGCGAAACCTCAGCGCGGATTCATCATCATTTTCGATGGCCTGAGGCCAATTTCTGGGCTCGTTGCTGCCATTTTCGCCACTACGAATTAGTAAGGACTTTCCCGATGCCGTGGCATAGCGATATGCCAGGATAGTTGGTACTGGGCAACCCATCTGAGAAGGGGAAAGTCATGGACAAGATTACCCGTATCGGCGTGGATCTGGCGAAGAACATCATCCAGGTACATGGCGTGGACAGCATGGAACGCGTGGTGGTCAGGAAGGCCCATCTCACGGCAGAAGTTTCTCGAATGGTTTGCCAACCTTGCGCCGTGCCTGGTCGCGATGGAAGCGTGCAGCGCAGCTCACTACTGGGCCCGCAAGCTGCGCGCGCTCGGCCATGAAGTCCGCCTCATCGCGCCGCAGTTCGCCGTGCCGTACCGCAAAGGCGGCAAGCACGTGAAGAACGACAGGCTGGATGCCGAGGCCATCTGTGAGGCCGCGGGGCGGCCGCACATGCGCTTCGTGGCCGTCAAAACGGCAGACCAGCAAAACGTGCTGGTGCTGCACCGGATGCGGGACGGTTTCGTTGAGGAGCGCACCGCGCTCGTCAACCGGCTGCGCGGTGAGCTGGTCGAGTTCGGTGTGTTCCTGCCGCAAGGCATTGACGCATTTCGTGCCCAAATCGTCGAAGCCTTGGAGGACGGGGCCACTGAACTGAACGGTGTCGCGCGCACTGCGCTGGCGCGAGGCTGGGAGCACCTGCAGGCCCTCGACCAGCAAATCGCCTGGTACGACGCGCAAGTCGCCACGCACGTGAAGCACGACAGCAACGCGCAGCGCGTGATGGCGGTCATTGGCATCGGGCCGCTCACCGCGTCGGCCGCGGTGGCCACCGTCGGCGACGCTCGCCTGTTCAGGAACGGTCGCCAGTTTGCCGCCTGGCTCGGCACGGTGCCCAAACAGAAGAGCAGCGGCGGCAAGACCCGCCTGGGCCGCATCACCAAGCAGGGCAACACGTATCTGCGCACGCTGCTGTTCCAGGGCGCGCGCTCGGCCGTCACGAGCGCCCATCGACGAACCGACCGGCTCTCGCGCTGGATCGTTCAGCTTCAGGCACGCGTGGGCTGGTATCGCACGCTGGTGGCCGTCGCCAACAAACACGCACGCATCCTGTGGGCGATTCTGGCCAAGGGCGAGCATTTCGATCCCTCGCATGTCTCCAATCCCCCAACACCGGGCCAGCCACGATAGGACAACAGCACGAAAAGGCAAATTCGCAGTGTCACCTAAAAGCAACTAAAAGCACGATTTCGTAACCCAGGACGCAAAGGCAAGGATAGCGACAGGTCAGACCGGCAGCGGGCGAACTCGAAAGTCCGCCAGGCGCACGTGCCACTTCGTGTCGCCGCACTATGAATGGAGTCCTGCTGCGCGGTTACTATCCGGGCCCGGGCACAGCAACCAACGTGTCCAATAAGGCCGTTTATAGGCATGCAGTCTGTCTCGCCGCTCAATGCCGAATGTGTCTCCGATGACATGGGAATCAAACGAATGGGTGAATGAACCCGAGCTTGCAAAAAAGGAAAGTCCTTATAGGCGGACTTGTCCCAGTGAACGCATGCGCACGAGGTTGTAGGCCGCCATGTTCAACACGAACATCTGGTCCACCTTCTTCAAGC
>NZ_JAWRXV010000407.1:0-338 GCF_046534875.1 Paraburkholderia sp. SIMBA_054
TTCAGCGGATTTTTGAGTTCATGTGACAGCACGGCAAAAAACTCGTCTTTCTGACGATTCGCCGACTCAGCGCGCTCTCGGACGCGCCGTTCAAGTTCGAGTCTGAGTGCCTGCTGGCTCTCGATGCTCTTGCGGTCCGTCACGTCCCGCGCGATTTTTGCGTAGCCATTAAAGTCGTCGGTCGCCACTGGCGTCATCACGCCACTGCAGTAAATCCGCCTGCCGTCGCTTCGCACGTGCCAGCGTTCATCCTCGGCCCGCCCGGTGTCCTTGGCCTGGGTTCGCTCCGCCAGCGGCGCGCCCTGCGCTCTGTCCTCTGCGGTAAAGATCACATCGAT
>NZ_JAWRXV010000408.1:0-338 GCF_046534875.1 Paraburkholderia sp. SIMBA_054
CACAGCCGGCTCGAGCGGTTGAACTGCGACACGTACAGCGAGCCGAACATCGTCTGCATCGCGCTGTAGACGTCCTGCACGGGCACGCCGAGCGTCTCGGCCTTGTCGCGGTCCACGTCGACCAGCAGCTGCTGCGAGTTCGCGTTGAAGGTCGACGTGACGCCCGTCAGTTCGGGGCGCTGCTTCGCCTTCGCGACGAAGTCGTCCACGACGGCGGCGAACTGCGCGATCGTCGCATCGCCCTTGCTCTGGATCCACATTTCGGTGCCGCCTGTCGTGCCCAGCCCCGGAATCGACGGCGGATTGAGCGGCACGACGATGCCTTCGCGGATCTGCGA
>NZ_JAWRXV010000409.1:0-338 GCF_046534875.1 Paraburkholderia sp. SIMBA_054
TTCGCGCGCATGACGTCGGGTTACACGCGCGCCGTGCGCCTCATCATCAAGCGCTTCGTGATCGCGCTGCTGCTGTTCGTCGGCATGATCGCGCTGGCCGTCGTGATGATGCGCGACATTCCCACCGCGTTCCTGCCGCCCGAGGACCAGGGCTATCTGCTGGGCGCCGTGATCATGCCCGATGCGGCGTCGCTGGACCGCACGGGGCAGGTGTCGGACCGCGTGTCCGAGTATTTCATGAAGCAGCCGGCGGTGGGCAGCATCACGACGGTGGACGGCTTCAGCATTCTCGACAGCCAGAACAAGAACAACTCGTCGACGTTCTTTGTCGGCTTCAA
>NZ_JAWRXV010000410.1:0-338 GCF_046534875.1 Paraburkholderia sp. SIMBA_054
GTGGAAATCCGTGCGCGCGTCGACGGCTTTCTCGAGCGGCGCATGTACACGGAAGGCACGCTCGTCAAGGAAGGCCAGGTGCTGTTCGTGATGGACAGGAAGCCCTTCGAGGCCGCGCTGCAGTCCGCCAAGGGCGCGCTCGCGCAGCAGCAGGCACGGTTACTCGTGACGAAACAGAACCTCGCCCGTGTGATTCCGCTGGCTGCACAGAACGCGTTGAGCAAGAAGGACCTCGACGACGCCACCGGCAACGAGAAACAGGCCGAAGCCGCCGTGATCGCCGCGCAGGGCGAGGTGCGTACGGCCGAACTGAACCTGAGCTACTGCACGATCCGCTC
>NZ_JAWRXV010000411.1:0-338 GCF_046534875.1 Paraburkholderia sp. SIMBA_054
CGCGTCACGTCACCACGCCGACTTGCCACGGCACGAATTCGCTTTGCCCGTAGCCATGCAATTCGCTTTTCGTGCGCGTGCCGGACGCGCAATCGAGCATCATCTGGAAGATCGCTTCACCCAGTTCGTCGATGCTCGCGCTGCCGTCGATCACGCCGCCGCAGTTGAGGTCGATGTCGTCCGCCTGACGCTCCCACAGCGTGTTGTTCGTCGCAAACTTCAGCGACGGCGACGGCGCGCAGCCATACGCGGAGCCGCGCCCCGTCGTGAAGCAGATCACGTTCGCACCGGACGCAACCTGGCCCGTCGCTGAGACCGGGTCGTAGCCCGGCGAATCC
>NZ_JAWRXV010000412.1:0-336 GCF_046534875.1 Paraburkholderia sp. SIMBA_054
CATTAAAAATTCACCTGAAATTGGTAGAGCCATGAGTTCTAGAAAAATCCCAATGAATAATATCAGATAACTGTGCTGTTCATATACAGTTATTAAGTATGACATATAAATGCCTCCATCTTTTATTAAAAGAAACTTTAGTGTGAATTTTTTCTTCAACTTTAGATTACAAATAATGAAATCATTTTCTATGTCAATGAAATCCTAATCTTGTTTTAGGGGATCAAAAAGGTTATGGATAAAATAAAAAAGCTGTACCCTTTTCTAAAAAGGTTACTAGCTTTTTTACAAAGGATAACGAAATTATAGTTTTTTTACCCTAATTGGACTTACCAT
>NZ_JAWRXV010000413.1:0-336 GCF_046534875.1 Paraburkholderia sp. SIMBA_054
GCAAACATCGCCGCAGCGCGGCTGCGCTCGTCTACGACGCCAATGGCGGCGATCCCGCGCCGCGCGTGATCGCGAAGGGCTACGGCATGCTTGCCGACATGATCGTGCAGCGCGCGAAGGAAGCCGGGCTGTACGTGCATGAAGCGCCCGAAATGGTCTCGCTGCTGATGCAGGTGGACCTCGACGCGCGCATTCCGCCGCAGCTTTATCAGGCGGTCGCCGAATTGCTGGCGTGGCTGCATCGACTGGAAAGCGGAGCGGAGCGCGAGCCGCCGCAGGCCGCGTCGGCCGGCGCGAAGAGCGGTGTGGAGGATGTCACCGATGTTGTTGCGGTCG
>NZ_JAWRXV010000057.1:0-63150 GCF_046534875.1 Paraburkholderia sp. SIMBA_054
GAACAGCAAGCGCTGGCGGCGCTCGTTGCGCGGCGTCGGCAGTTGATCACGATGCTCGTCTCCGAGGGCAACCGGCTGGCGCCCGCGCATGCTCAAACCCGCAAAAGCATCGAAACCATAATCCAGGCGCTGAAGGATGAACTTGCCCGTATCGATAGCGATATGGGCGGGCATATCCACTCGCACTTTGCGGACCTGTCAGCGTTGCTTCGTACCGTTAAGGGAGTGGGCGATGCAACGATTTCGGTTTTGATTGCCGAAGTCCCTGAGCTGGGCAAACTGACGCGACGGGAAATCAGTGCGCTAATTGGCGTCGCGCCAGTCAATCGCGATTCAGGCACGATGCGCGGCAAACGAACGATCTTTGGGGGCCGAGGCGGCGTGCGACGTGTCCTTTACATGGCTGCCCTGGTGGCGACCCGTCACAATCCGGCGATCAGGCTGTTTTATCGCCGCCTCGTCGAAGCCGGAAAGCCAAAGAAGGTCGCGCTCGTCGCCTGCATGCGCAAACTGCTGACCATTCTGAACGCGATGGTCAAAGCCGGCAGGCCGTGGGACGCATCGTTTCATGGGACGGACCTCAAAAATGCTTGACCTCCAAGACAGTTGCTATCCTCTTTGAGAAGGAGGTGCCGAAATGGGCAAGACTCGTACACCGTACCCAGCGGAATTCCGGGCGCAGATGGTGGAACTGGTCACGTCGCTGTCCGGGCCACGAAAGGGAACGCCGGAGACGCAATTGTTCGCTGACAAATTGACGACTCGCAAACTCGACGCTGTTGGATGTCGTGGCATCGTAGGTCTCCAGGCATTCAATCCCGCATCCTCTTCAAAACCATCAAATCACGGGTTTTTCCTACTTTCGATAGGTTGCCCGGAAACCATGGCTGAATTAGTCTGGTCGCTCACCAGTCTAAAACTTTGGAGACATAATGCGTCTGACCATAACAATGGCTGTTCTAACAGCCGCCGGCTTCGTCGCTTCAGCGAACGCACAAACCGTCGTCACCATCGGTCACTCGGCTCCGCTTACGGGACCGCAGGCACCAAACGGGAAGGACAATGAGAACGGAGCACGTCTTGCAATCGACGAGTTGAACAAGGCTGGCGTCAGTGTCGGCGGTCAAAAGGTGACCTTCAAACTGGACTCAGAAGACGACCAGGCTGACCCGAAAGTTGGTGTTCAGGTCGCGCAAAAAATGGTCGACAGCGGCGTGGTCGCAGTGATGGGTCCATACAACTCGGGTGTCGCTATCCCGGCTTCAAAGGTGTACAACACGGCAGGAGTCCCGATGCTGCCCGTTGCCTCGAATCCTGCGCTGACCAAGCAAGGCTTCAAGAACATCTTCCGTATTGGCGCAAGTGATGAACAACTGGGTGGCACAATGGGCCAGTTCGCAGCCAAGACGCTGAAGGCGAAGACCGCTGCAGTTATCGATGACCGAACGGCGTACGGGCAAGGAGTTGCTGAGCAGTTCGTGAAGGAAGCCAAAGCCAACGGAATCCAAATCATCGACCAGCAGTTCACCAACTCGTCGGCCACTGACTTCCTCGGCATTCTCACCAGCATCAAGTCCAAAAACCCTGACGTTATTTTCTTCGGTGGCTACGCCTCGCAAGGCGCGCCGATGGCAAAGCAAATGAAGGGTCGTGGCTTGCGCGCCAAGCTGCTCGGTGGCGACGGTATCTGCTCGGCCGATATGGGCAAGGTTGCTGGTGAGGCGGCATCCATTGTCTACTGCGCTCAAGGTGGCGTCTCGTTGGATAAAACGCCGGCCGGCCGCGAATTCCTGCAGAAATACAAGGCTGCCTACAACATCGATACGCAGGTGTACGCGGTTAGCTACTACGACGGCGTCAAGCTGCTGGCCGATGCGATGGTCAAGGCTGGCACCACGACCGATAAAGCGAAAATCACTGCCCAACTGTCCAAGACCGACTACAAAGGCGTGGCAGGAACGTACTCCTTCGATGCGGACGGCGACCTGAAGGGCGCACCGACCACCGTGTATGTCATCAAGAACGGCCTGCCGGTGCCCTACGGTCAGTGAAGTTGATAGCGTAGCAACGAATGACACATGAAACTCACTCGCACCATTTCTACTGTCGAAGTCCATACCGGCGGAGAGGCGTTCCGCATCGTCACCAGCGGACTTCCTCGTCTGCCGGGCGACTCCATCGTGAAGCGTCGCGCATGGCTGAAAGAGAACGCAGACGACATTCGTAAAGCATTGATGTTCGAGCCGCGTGGCCACGCCGACATGTATGGCGGCTATCTGACTGAACCGATTAGCCCGACTGCTGACTTCGGAATCATTTTCCTCCACAACGAAGGATACAGCGACCACTGCGGACATGGCGTTATCGCGCTGTCCACCGCGGCAGTCGAGCTGGGTTGGGTCCAGCGCCAGATTCCTGAAACGCGAATCGGTATCGATGCACCCTGCGGCTTTATCGAAGCATTCGTGCAGTGGGACGGCGAACATGCCGGTAATGTTCGCTTCGTGAACGTCCCGTCGTTCATCTGGAAGCGTGATGTCACTGTCGAGACACCGTCATTCGGTACGGTCAAGGGCGACATCGCTTTCGGCGGTGCATTCTACTTCTACACCGACGGCGCGCCTCACGACCTGGAAGTTCGCGAGTCTTCGGTCGAAGACCTGGTCCGCTTCGGCGCTGAGGTGAAGCAGGCCGCAAACAAGGCCTTCCGGGTTGAACATCCGGACATCCCGGAAATCAATCACATCTACGGCACCATCATTGCCAACAAGCCGCGGCACGACGGTTCGACGCAAGCGAATTGCTGCGTGTTTGCTGACCGGGAAGTGGACCGCTCTCCAACCGGCTCGGGAACAGGCGGCCGTGTCGCTCAACTGTACCTGCGCGGCGAACTCGGCAAGGACGAAACCCTGGTAAATGAGTCCATCATCGGGACTGTTTTCAAGGGACGTGTGCTCAGCGAAACGAACGTTGGTGATTTCAAGGCGGTGATTCCGGAAGTCGAAGGCAATGCGTATATCTGCGGCTTCGCACAATGGATTGTTGATGAGCGTGACCCCCTGACGTACGGGTTCCTCGTTCGATAAACGGCTCCTTGCAGTACCAGTTAGCGCGGAAAGCTGCGACTTAGCATCCGCGCTTTTTTTCGCCCGCGGACAGGTTGGAGCCCCAAACAGAGTGAATGTTGTCTGGAGCACCTGAACGTTTCAACATAGGTCCATCACCGTGCCAAGTTCAGCCTATGCGCAATCCTCTCTGCCGACAACCAAACGGCGTTTTGAGCTTTATGTGCCGCTTCGCGCGCGTGCCCGAAGCAGCTCTCGCCCGGTTCAGGACAGTTCGACCCGACCATGGGATACAGGGCGTATGCGGAGTTCGGACTGACATCTTCTCGAGCATGACTTAACCTCGACGGCATAAGCTTGCGCCCCGGCCAAGGAAACCACGACGTCAAACTTGAACCATGGCGAGAAGCGCCGGCACGTCGCCGATGACACGACTCTGATGTCCCTTGCCCGTGGTATCCCCAAGCAGTATCGCGCCTCCTGCCGCGACGCGACGTCGCTCACCGTCACTGGCCTCGAACTCAATCTCCCCGCTGAGAAAAAATACCCACAGGCACGTGGGCGAAGGATGAAGGTCTCCGACCCATCCGCTGGGCACGTGCACAAAACCGTAGCGGGTCGCTGCCGCGAAATCCGACACGTCAAAGGATTCAGCGGGGGGTGCGAAGTTGCGGGTGACCAGTTCGATGTTTACCGACGCAAAGTGACTTTCGCCAACCGAGTCTGAAAACAGTTGTGAAAACGACAGTGCAAACGCCACGGGGTTTCTCCTTCCGCGGCCTATGTTCCAGTCGGCGTTCGACGTGCCCCGTCAGAGTGTCTCGGAGGCCTGCGTTACTCAGCGCCGCGCGAGACGTCGGCCGCACAACGACTCACGTTGAGTGTCCCGCCCGCCGGCCCGGGCGTCAAGGCACGGTGACGTAAAGCGAGGACAACGCGCCAGCACGGCGAACCGGGTCGCAGAGGTGTGCTGTCCGCTTCGCCGGGACTATTTCTGTCCTGGCCCGATGTAAGACGCACGTGGCTCCGTCGGCCGCCTTCCTCCGCGGCGACCGCCTGTCGCCAGCTCAACGCGAAATTTTCGGTTTCAGAACTCACAAACCCGTGGTCAACATCCCGGCCATCGGCGACGTTAAGGATGCAAGAGGCGAGAACCGTCCGCCTCGCGACCCGCGCTCATTTCAACGCCGGTCGGCTTTGTACCTGCTGGAGCGGAACATGAAAAGCGTGAACGGGCACTCGCTGCGTTGCCAGGTCGAGAAATGGCTCGCACCGGCTCCGGCGATATCGGGTCATGTAACCAGATTCAGTCGCACCCAGTTGGGCGGGCGACGGTGTGTGTACGTTGAGACGTCGTCCTCACGCGGAGTGCGCGCGTTGTTCTTCTTCAGGCACGATGACGGCGGCTGGTACGTGTTTCCGCCGGCTGCCGACAGGCCGAGGGGAACTGCCGGCAGCATTGCTCGTGAGGGGTCGGCTCTGACGTCCACACCCCTGTAACGCCGCGGACCATCGCGCGTTACGCTCGCGGCTAGCCCCTGGTGGACGTCGCTGGGTCCGCCATGAGATTGTTGTCGCCGGGCTGATTCCATCACTTCCCGCGTACGGCGCCGAATTGCCGGAAGAACAACAACATCGTCCCTATCACCACAGACAGAACACGCGTCAACGGCATGCCAGGCAACACTGGCGAACCCCATGTCGACAGGAAAGACGAGGCCCGATGAAACCCGCGCGTTGGAGCGCATCGTAAGCGCCGCTCGCTACGTACAAGCCGCATCGAGCGCCCTTGAACGACACTTCGCGTCAGATGGCAACGGCCGGCCATCGACGCTCGAACTTGTCAGGTTCGAAGCGAATCCGTGGAGAACGAGTTGCCCTTCGCGCTCGAAAGCCGTCGCGCAAATCCGACCGAACTGGATGTTCTGGTCTTCGAACCGGGACTCGCCGTCTTTCGACCAACCATGGAGCGTCCACCGCCGCGCCGGCGCCCGCGTTTCCGAAACACGGAATGTTAAGGCGGCGGGCGCGAGCGAGTACTACGCTTCGCTGGCAGCGGTTTCAACGGCCTTTTTGGTCGCTTTCGTGGCAGCCGCATACGCTGCGCTAGCCGTCTGGCCCGCCGCACCGAAACTGGCCTTCCACATAGCCGCAATCGCGTCACCGCCCGGCACACCCGGCAGTGCATTTTTCGACAGGTTGTCGAACCACGCCTTCGTGTCAAATGCAGGCTGTTTAAAGACCGTTTTGGCCGTCGCCTCGAATTCAGCCTGGGTGCTCGACACGATTTCGTTCACGTGCGTCCAGTAGGCCTGCGCTTTTTGAACGGCGGTCTGCAGCTGGCTTGTCTGAACTGCGAAAACGGCCTGCGGCTCCTTTCTGGAAAGGGACTGGGCAGCGAGCTCTTGCGCTTCGGCTAGCGTTGCCTTGACCGTCTGCGCGTTGAGCTCGATGAGTTTTTCGAAGCCCAGCAAAGCCTTGCTGGTAAGGCCGAAGGCTGTGTCGAAGCCTGCTTTGGTTGCACCGATAGTTTGTTCAGGGACGAGAGAGGTCATGGTCGATTCCAAAAGAAAAGTGGGGCCGCACGTCGGCCGATGAATATGCTGCGATGCAACAATGCAGACTCATCATAACCGCGAGCGCTGCGAAGTCAATGCAAATTTCAAGTATCTATGGGCTTTGGTCCTGCCCCGTCCGGCGCTCGGCCTTTCCGTTTCTCCTCCACAGTTGAGATGAATGAATGTGATATTTTCATAATCATGTTGCATTGCATCAATAAGGTCTCATACTGGGGATTACCCGCACATACGTGCTCCTATGGAGATGCAATGACAAGCATTGAACTCAAGCCGCCCTCGGCAACGCTTCTGGCTCTGGAACCGTTTCGCGCAGCAGTTGACTATGTCGCTGGTCAGGCCCCACTGACCTTCCCGCTGCCACTTGGCGACGGCCACCCGGTACTTGTATTTCCAGGCTTGGGTGTCAGCGGGGCCGCCACGTCGGACTTGCGCCAGCGCCTGCAGCGGCTGGGCTACGAAGTCTATGACTGGGAACAGGGCGTCAATTTCGGGCCGAATGGTGACAATGACCTGCAGCTCGAACTCCTGGGCGACCATCTGAAGCAGATACATTCGTTGCATCGACGTTCGGTCTCGCTGGTCGGCTGGAGCTTTGGTGGTATCTATGCCCGTCAGTTGGCCGCGAAATATCCGGAACTGGTGCGTCAGGTCATCACGCTGGCGACACCTGTTGACGATAACTCGGACGCTACGCATGCGGGGTGGCTGCTGAACGTGCTGAGCAGCGGCATCGCTCCAATGAATCTCGACTCGACGCCGCACCTCGATGCAGCCCCGTCTGTTCCATGCGCTTCCGTCTATTCGAAAACTGACGGCATTGTTGCGTGGGAGGGATGTGTGTCGGCGGAGTCGCCGAGTCACCGCAACATCGAGGTCGAGGATGTGAGCCACTTTGGCATGGTCCATCATCCGGAGGTGCTGCGCGTGGTGGCAGACCTTCTCGCGCAGGATTCGCACGGTTCTCCGCTTGCGGTCACGCAGGCCGTCGACCGATAAGACTGTGCGCAGTTACGCGGCCTACGTCAGACGACAAATGAAAACGACAGCGTGGGCAGGCAACGCGGCCCGCGCTAACGTTTAATCTTCCAACTGGGTACGACGGTATCGTTGCCTCACCCACCAACCTCGCTGAACATCTCAACCGACTTTGGAGGCGACCGATTGGAGGTCTTGAATGTGAGGTGACCCTCGACGCTTAAGCCGACGAAGACTCGTTCGCTTTCAGGAATATGCACCGCACGTCGATTAGTCGAGCCCGGCATCGTGGATTCACGTCCTTTCCGGGAGAAGATGTCTTGCTCGCCGCCGCCCGGTTTCAATGTGCTGCCCGATGGAACGCACAAGCACCGAGGACGTCATCCATTGAACGTGATGCGGGTCCGGCAACGCTTCCTTGTGCTGCTGGTTGCAGCATGTGCATTCTATGTTGCACGTCGAGACGACAGGCTTCGCCAGCTAATGGAAACGCCCCGTTTCTGGGGCGTTTCCGTTTCAGGCTTTCGACTTGTTCTTGGGGCGCTGTTTGGTCATTTGGGGGCTTTTCTCGCCCTGCGCCTTTCCGGCGGCCTTCGCCGGCGAGGCTACCTTCTTCTTGCTCGACATTTCGGCTTCAGCCCCGTGAGCAGGCGAGGCCTTTCTGGGCGATGGCATGATGTACTCCTTATGTCTCGTGCCGTTTTGGCACTTTCCACGATAGGTGGCGTATTGGCGAGAATCAAGAGTCGAAAGAACGACGATTCGCCTCGTTCGACGCGCAATTCAGACTCTGTCGGCTCCTGGTCATCGACGTCCACGACGCATATGCAATTCCTGCCTTGCCGTTTGGCAGCATACAGTGCGCGGTCGGCGGCTCCGATGAGCAATGCAGGGTCGCTGTCTTGCCCGGCCTGCGTCGCAGTGACTCCGACGCTAATCGTGACGATACCTGGCCCCTACTGCAGAGTCGTCGAGCAAGTCCCTCAAATCTATCGTGCCGCCCAAACCAGAGGCCCGGAACGTATAGGGTGGGCATTGGACCGGCTAGTCCACGGCGCTGCCAAAGCGCAGCCGCGCTGCACCCGGGTATGCGTGCAAAAAGAAGCACGGGCAACGAGCGCTCCACTCCTTCTTCGCCACGCCAACGTGGCATTGCTTTCATCGTCCAGGCTGATTTGAATCCAGGCGCCGGTGCCTCCCGTATATACGGTCATGGCAGCGCAATCGAGCGTTGCCTGTTTCAGGAGACCAGCATGAAGCGCGCAATATTCTTTGCGGTTGTGGCACTGACGATGGCAACGTCGAACGCATTTGCAGCAGGTGAACCTGTCATGGTGGGCGGACAGGCGATGTATCCCAGCAAGGACATCGTAGACAACGCTGTCAACTCAGCGGACCACACTACGCTCGTTGCTGCAGTCAAAGCGGCTGGGCTCGTCGATACCTTGAAAAGCGCTGGCCCGTTTACCGTCTTTGCCCCGACCAATGAAGCGTTTGCAGCATTGCCTCCGGGCACTGTAGAGACGCTCGTGAAGCCGGAAAACAAGGCTGCGCTGACCAGCATCCTGACCTACCACGTCGTCCCTGGCCGATACGACTTCTGGAAGCTGGACACGGCTATCAGGGCAGGCGGTGGGAAGACAGAGCTGAAGACCATCAACGGAGAGATGCTCACGTTTTCGGAAAACGGACCTCACAACATTGTCGTTGCAGATGCCTTCGGGCACACCGCCGAGATTTCGACCTATGACGTCGTCCAGAGCAACGGCGTCATCATGGTAGTCGACAAGGTGCTGATGCCGAAATAGGGGCCGCCTCAATGAGTGGTCGTGCACTCGAATTTGGCAGATGCGGATACCCATTTTCCGTGTGTGAAGGTCAAGCAAAACGTGGGTGAAGACCAAGTCATGTCGACGAGCGTCGACATGACAATCGCATTGCTGAAACGATGTGGAGCGCAGTGTTGTACCTAAGTCCCTAGCAGGAAGTAGCTGCGAGAGATTGCAGAAAAGAATCGTGGCAGTTTCAGTTTATTTGATGACGAGAGCGAACCCGTGCGCCATCACTCTTCCTGGTTGCTATCAACTCTCTTGTTTCGTTGTCGCCTCGATCCGCCTGTCCTTCGCACATTTCGGTAGGGAGTAGCGAGTGCCTCCGTCTGCGCCCTAACTCTTCGTGCTTCCCTCTGCCAATGGCGCTTTCCTCCGCGCCTAACTGAGGAAGCCTTCTCTGGTTTGCGCACGGAAAGCTTGTCGGACACGCGAAGTAATTCTTTCGCCAATGTACCCTGTGCCGAAGCATCAAGCTTGTCCGATGGACCGAAGAGCGTTATTGAAAGGACTATCTGGCCCGCGTGGTCGAAGACGGGTGCGCTTAAGCTGTCGACGCCGGGGATGGGTACACCTTGAGTTCGTGACAGAAGGGTGTGCCGTATATCTGCTGCGAGGCGATTAAGGTCATCATCTACATTGGCTACCGCAGGTCCCTGACTTTTTGCGACTTCACGACCGAGCATATGCTCCAATTTCTGTTGCGGCAGGAATGCCGCGAAGAATCGCCCTGCACCGCTGTGGACCATGGACATCACAGTGCCGATATGTAGTCCGACATCGAGATACGTCTCTGCGCCTTGATATTGAATGACTGTGGGACCAAAGTCCGTCCAAACCGCAACGAATGCCCCATGACTCGGGTCCTCGAGCAGGTCGCCCGCCAACCGGATTGCCCGTTGCACCGGGTAGAGCTGCACGAGAGCCCGCAATCCTAACGTCAGTGCACGCGGCCCCGGCTCGAAACAATGAGTCATCCGGTCTCGCCTGAACGACTGCGAACAGTCCCCGAATCGGTGAACCGTTCGAGTCGAGAACACGGCAGGACGCATCAGCCTTCAGACCGGCGAATGTCCCGACGTCGCCGACCCGAATTTTCAGCGCATAGAATGGCCCGCGCTCGATAGGTGCGACGCACGGATTTGGCGAGTGGAGAGCATCGCCCTGGTAACGGTTATATGCTTTACCGCCCTTGCCGAAGAGCGCGGGTCCCGGCCAAGAGTTGCCTCGGCGTTGTAACCCTGTACGGTCTCCTTGAGGTTCAACGCGTTCACACCAATTTTTTCGGCCAGCAAGAAAACCCGCCATAGGGCGAATCAAGTAACTTCTGAACGGGAATGTCCGCACGGACTGACGGCCCGCCCATCGAGTTCGAGGGGTGATGGCACACGACTCCGAACTGCTGCGACGCAGCAGCGAAAATACGAAAGCCGCAGACTTTGTTGTCACCCCATAGCACAAAAAAAAGGCGCCATGTTTCCATGGCGCCTTCAAAAAGTTCTAGCCATTCCGAGGGCCGTGCTAGAACCTGAGAGACGGTACTGAAAAACTACCTGGAAAGCGGCGCCGCAGCGGCTGCATCTGCTTATGACACGCGCGCGATTACCGCTCGCTTTCGAAATATAGTTCCATTTTTTATGGTAATGCTGACTAAGTCAAGCAAAATTTAATCGGTGCGGACTGCTCAAAAGTTACATTCCTATACAATGAATCGTCGTAGGAAAAAGGGACTTAGGCCTTGCTGAGAGAAGGCCTGGAGCGCTTCGAAGGAATCGGTATCCCGGAGCGTGTTCCACAATATTGAAATAACGTTTCATAAAAACCAACATGAACCAGTCATCGACGCGCCCGGCCGTCATGGATTCCGCGAAAGAAAAAGACGGTTCCGGCGACGAGGTCACCGCGCTCGCACGCGGCCTGACGGTACTCCGGCGGGTCGCGGCCGCCGACGCCCCACTGTCCAACCGCGAGCTGACCGAACTGACGGGCATTCCAAAACCGACCGTCTCCCGGATCACCGCGACTCTCGTGAGCGCCGGCTTTCTGTTCCGTCTGCCCGACAGCGAGCGTTTCGTGCTCACGTCGTCGGTGCTGGAGTTGAGCAACGGCTTTCTGCGCAACTTCGACATCCGCGCCCGCTCGCGGCCGTTTCTGATCGAGCTGGCCGAGCGGACCTCGCTGTCCGTGCACCTTGCCGTGCGCGACCGGCTCGAAATGGTCGTCATCGATGCGATCAAGCCGCGCTCCGCCGTGCTGGTGTCGCGCCTCGACGTCGGCTCGCGGATGGACCTGAGCCGCACCGCCGTCGGACGCGCGTATCTGGCGGCGCTCACTGACACCGACCGCGAAAAGCTGCTGATCGGCTTGCAGGCCGCGGCAGGCGACGACTGGGGAAACATCAGCGCCCGGCTCGACGCGGCGCTGCGTGAAACGACCGCGCAAGGCTTCGCCATCGCGACGGGTGAATGGCACGAAGGGCTCAACGCGATTGCAGCCGGCTTCATCGGGCCTTCGGGCGAACGTTACGCGGTCAACTGCGGCGGGTCCGCGCATCAGTGCCCGCGCGACTGGCTCGTTTCGCGCGCGGCGCCGGCGCTGCTCGCGACGATCGACCGGATCGTCCACGAGATCGGCGGCACACCGGGGCGCCGGCTCGACGCCTGAGCACGGTGAGCCACAGTCGCGCGCCGCAGCGGCAAGCCGATGAAAAACCCGACATCCCGCTGACGCACGCCTTTCGACCGCGCGAAATCTGTGTAACGGTCGTAATCCGCCGAAAAATACGCCGCTGGACTGTAACTCGGCCCGGGACGTAGCATCATGCTTTCCCGCGCGCCCGGGGAAGCTGCCAGAGTCTTCCTCGCGCCCCGCCAGCGCATGCGCATCGGCAACGCGGGCGGGAACGCGCCCGGCAACGGACGCAGCGGCGGACACCAGCACGGCCAACAGGGAGGAGCCGTCAGTCATGCCGATAACGTGTCTGGCCGCGAGCGGCCGCCGTCACGTCACGGTCATCGCAATGAATCACGCATCAATTAGCATCGCGCAGGCACGCGCGATCAACACGAAGCGGCGCCCGGCGAAACTCGGCCGCGCGTATTGCACGTACACCAGCACGTACACCAGCACGTTTGCCCCAGCACGTTTGCCCTATTAAGCCAGCCACCTGATCGAACGATGGACGAACAAAAAAAGCAGTCTGAACCTTCACGCAACGCCGCCCCTGCCAGCCCGCCTCCCGGGCGCGATCCCGGTCCTGGACCTGGCGCGGTCAAGCGGCATCGCGGGCGCACGATCGCTCTGATCGTCGCCGTCGTGGTGATCGCGGGCATCGTGCTGGTGCGCTGGCATCCGTGGAACAAGACCACTGACGGCGCGAGCGCAGCAGCGGGCGCCAGCGGCGCACAGGCGGGACGTGCCAGCGGCGGCGGCCGCCGCGGCGGCGCAGGCGGCGCGAACCAGCCGCAACCCGTTCACGTGGCGACCGTCAAGCAAGGCGAAATGCCCGTCGTGCTGAATGCGCTCGGCACCGTCACGCCGCTTGCGAACGTCACCGTGCGCACGCAGTTGACAGGCACGCTGCAGACGGTCGCATTCCAGGAAGGTCAGATGGTCAACAAAGGCGATCTGCTCGCGCAGGTCGATCCGCGTCCGTATCAGATCAGTCTCGCGAATGCCGAAGGCACGCTCGCCAAGGACACGGCACTTCTGCAAACCGCCCGTCTCGACCTGAAGCGCTATCAGACGCTGCTGTCGCAAGACTCGATCGCGAGCCAGCAGGTGGACACGCAGGCGTCGCTGGTCAAGCAGTACGAAGGCCAGGTGAAGGCGGACCAGGCGAACATCGACACCTTCAAGCTCGATCTCACCTACGCGCGCATCACGGCGCCCGTCTCGGGCCGCGTCGGCCTGCGCCAGGTCGACGCCGGCAACTACGTGACACCGGGCGACACGAACGGCGTCGTCGTGATTACGCAGTTGCAGCCGATCAGCGTCATCTTCACGACCTCCGAAGACAACCTGCCCGCCATTCTCAAAGGCATGCGCGCGAACAAGAAGATGTCGGTGACGGCGTACGACCGCAGCAACACGACCTCGCTCGAAGCCGGCTATCTGGAAACCATCGACAACCAGATCGACACCACCACGGGCACCGTGAAGCTGCGCGCGACCTTCCAGAACAACGAAGGCCTGCTGTTCCCGAACCAGTTCGTCAACACGCGCCTGCTCGTGAACGTCGTGAAGGATGCCGTGATCGTGCCGACTTCGGCGGTACTGAACGGCTCGATGGGCGCGTTCGTGTATGTCGCGAAACCCGACAACACGGTAACGGTGCGTCAGGTGAAGGTCGGCCCCGTCGACGGCGAGCGCACCAGCATCGCGTCGGGCCTGCAGGTCGGCGAGCGCGTCGTGATCGACGGCTCGGACCGGCTGAAGGAAGGCGCGAAGATCACCATTCCCGCCGATCGTCCGCGCGGCGCGTCGGGGGCTTCAGGCGCATCGGCGGCCCATGCGGCTTCGGGCGCGTCCGGTGCGATGGGTGCCTCTGGCGCGCACCGTCATCGGCACGCGTCGCAGACGTCGGCGGAATAAGGCACGGCTGATACCGCATGAATCCATCCCGCGCCTTTATCCTCCGCCCGGTCGGCACCGCCCTGCTGATGGCGGCGATCATGCTGGTCGGGCTCGTCGCACTGCGTTTTCTGCCGCTGTCCGCGCTGCCCGAAGTCGACTACCCGACCATCCAGGTGCAGACGTTTTATCCGGGCGCGAGCCCGGATGTGATGACGTCGTCGGTGACGGCGCCGCTTGAGCGCCAGTTCGGGCAGATGCCGTCGCTGAACCAGATGTCGTCGCAAAGCTCGGCCGGCTCGTCGATCATCACGCTGCAGTTCAGCCTCGACCTGCCCCTCGACGTCGCCGAGCAGGAAGTGCAGGCGGCCATCAACGCGGCGGGCAACCTGCTGCCGTCCGACCTGCCCGCGCCGCCCATCTACGCGAAGGTCAATCCCGCCGACGCGCCCATCATCACGCTCGCGATCACCTCGAAGACGCTGCCGCTCACGCAGATCCAGGACATCGCCGACACGCGCCTCGCGCAGAAGATCTCGCAGGTCGCGGGCGTCGGCCTCGTGAGCCTGTCGGGCGGCCAGCGCCCCGCCGTGCGCATCCAGGCCAATCCGCGCGCGCTCGCGTCGTACGGGCTGAATCTCGACGATCTGCGCACCACGATCTCGAACCTCAACGTCAACACGCCGAAGGGTAACTTCGACGGCCCGTCGCGCTCGTACACGATCAACGCGAACGATCAGCTGACCGACGCCGACGCGTACAAGAGCGCTGTCGTCGCGTACAAGAACGGCCGCCCGGTGATGCTGACGGACGTCGCGAACATCGTGGCCGGCGCGGAGAACACGAAGCTCGGCGCATGGGTCGACAGTACGCCCGCGATCATCCTGAACGTGCAGCGCCAGCCGGGCGCGAACGTGATTCAGGTGGTGGACAGCATCAAGAAGCTGTTGCCGACGCTGCAGCAGTCGCTGCCCGCCGCGCTCGACGTGCAGGTCGTCACCGACCGCACGACGACGATCCGCGCGTCCGTGCGCGACGTTCAGTTCGAACTGATGATGTCGGTCGTGCTCGTCGTGCTGGTGATGTATCTGTTCCTCGCGAACATCTACGCGACCATCATCCCCAGCCTGTCGGTGCCGCTCTCGCTGATCGGCACGCTCGCTGTGATGTACCTCTGCGGCTTCTCGCTCGACAACCTCTCGCTGATGGCATTGACGATTGCAACGGGCTTCGTGGTCGACGACGCGATCGTGATGATCGAGAACATCGCGCGCTACGTCGAGGAAGGCGAGTCACCGTTAGAGGCCGCGCTGAAAGGCTCGAAGCAGATCGGCTTCACGATTATTTCGCTGACGGTCTCGCTGATCGCGGTGCTGATTCCGCTGCTGTTCATGGGCGACGTGGTCGGGCGGCTCTTCCATGAGTTCGCGATCACGCTTGCCGTGACCATCGTGATCTCGGCCATCGTGTCGCTGACGCTCGTGCCGATGATGTGCGCGAAGCTCTTGCGCCACACGCCGCCGAAGGAAAGCCACCGCTTCGAAGCGCGCGCGCACGCGGCCATCGACTGGGTGATCGCACGCTATGCGGTCGCGCTCGAATGGGTGCTCGACCGGCAGCGCTCGACGCTCGTCGTCGCCGTGCTGACGTTGGTGCTGACGGGCGTGCTGTACGTCTACATTCCAAAGGGCTTCTTCCCGGTACAGGACACGGGCGTGATCCAGGCGATCACGCAGGCGTCGCAGTCGGTGTCGTATGCGTCGATGGCCGAGCGCCAGCAGCAGCTCGCCGCGGAAATCCTGAAGAACCCGAATGTCGAAAGCTTGACCTCGTTCATCGGTGTGGACGGCAGCAATATCACGCTGAACAGCGGCCGCATGCTGATCAACCTGAAGCCGCGCGACGACCGCGACGCGACCGCGAGCCAGGTGATCCGCCAGTTGCAGCGCGACACGTCGCACATTCCCGGCGCGACGCTCTATATGCAGCCGGTGCAGGATCTGACCATCGATTCGACCGTCAGCCCGACGCAGTACCAGTTCATGCTGACCGATCCGAATATCGACGAATTCGCGACCTGGGTGCCGAAGCTGATGGAGCGCCTCGCGCAGTCGCCTGAAATCGTCGACGTCGCAACCGACCTGCAGAACAACGGCCAGTCGGTGTATGTCGAGATCGACCGCGCGTCGGCGGCCCGCTACGGCATCACGCCCGCCACCGTCGACAACGCGCTCTACGACGCATTCGGCCAGCGCATCATCTCGACGATCTTCACGCAGTCGAACCAGTACCGCGTGATTCTCGAAGCGCAGCCGACCATGCAGCACTACACGGAGTCGCTGAACTCGATCTATCTGCCGTCGTCGACGTCGTCGGGCGGACAGGTGCCGCTCAACTCGATTGCGAGCTTCCACGAAAGGCCCGCGCCGCTGCTCGTCACGCACCTGAGCCAGTTCCCGGCCACGACCGTCTCGTTCAACCTGGCTCCTGGCGCGTCGCTTGGCGCGGCCGTGAAGGCGATCCAGCAGGCGGAAAAAGACATCGGCCTGCCCGCTTCGTTCCAGACGCGCTTCCAGGGCGCGGCGCTCGCGTTCCAGGCGTCGCTCTCGAACGAGCTGTTCCTGATCCTCGCGGCCATCGTCACGATGTACATCGTGCTCGGCGTGCTGTACGAGAGCTTCGTGCACCCCATCACGATTCTTTCGACGCTACCGTCGGCGGGCGTCGGCGCGCTGCTCGCGCTGCTCGTCACGGGCCACGATCTCGACATCATCGGCATCATCGGCATCGTGCTGCTGATCGGTATCGTAAAGAAGAACGCGATCATGATGATCGACTTCGCGCTCGAAGCGGAGCGCGAGCACGGCAAGCCGCCGCGCGAAGCGATCTATCAGGCCTGTCTGCTGCGCTTCCGCCCTATCCTGATGACGACGATGGCAGCGCTGCTCGGCGCGCTGCCGCTGATGCTCGGCACGGGCGCGGGTTCGGAGCTGCGCCGTCCGCTCGGTATCGCGATTGCGGGTGGCCTGATCGTCAGCCAGCTGCTGACGCTCTTCACGACGCCCGTGATCTATCTCGGCTTCGATTCGATTGCGCGGCGTCTGCGCGCGCGCTTTCATCGCGAAGGTCATAGCGACGGTCCGACCCGGCCGCCCGTCACCGACGCCGACGCCTGAATGAAGAGGCCGAACCGATGAACCTGTCGCGCCCCTTCATTCAACGCCCGGTCGCCACCACGCTGCTCGCTATCGGCATTGCGCTGGCGGGCCTCTTCGCGTTCGCGAAGCTGCCCGTCGCACCGTTGCCGCAGGTTGATTTCCCGACCATCTCGATTCAGGCGAGCCTGCCGGGCGCGAGCCCGGAGACGGTCGCGACCAGCGTGGCCAGCCCGCTCGAACGGCATCTCGGCACGATTGCCGACGTCACCGAGATGACCTCGTCGAGCTCGGTCGGCTCGGCGCGCATCACGATGCAGTTCGGCCTGAACCGCAACATCGACGGCGCCGCGCGCGACGTGCAGGCGGCCATCAACGCGGCGCGCGCCGACCTGCCCGCGAGCCTGCGCTCGAACCCGACTTACCACAAGGTCAATCCCGCCGACGCGCCGATCCTGATTCTCGCGCTCACGTCGAAGACGATGACGGCGGGCCAGTTGTACGACTCGGCGGCGACCGTGCTGCAGCAGTCGCTGTCGCAAGTGGACGGCGTCGGCGAAGTCGACGTGAGCGGCTCGGCGAACCCCGCCGTGCGGGTCGAACTGGAGCCGCAGGCGCTGTTTCACTACGGCATCGGTCTCGAAGACGTGCGCGCGGCACTGGCGTCGGCGAATGCGAACAGCCCGAAGGGCTCGATCGAGTTCGGTCCGAACCACGTGCAGCTCTACACGAACGACCAGGCGAAGAAGGCCTCGCAATACAAAGATCTCGTGATCGCGTATCGCGACGGCGCCGCCGTGCATCTGTCCGATGTCTCTGAAGTCGTCGATTCCGTCGAAGACCTGCGCAACCTCGGCCTGATGAACAACGAGCGCTCGGTGCTCGTGATTCTTTACCGGCAGCCGGGCGCGAACATCATCGAGACGATCGACCGCGTGAAGGCGATGATCCCGCAGCTGAAGGCGTCGCTGCCCGCCGCTGTCGAAGTCACGCCGACGGCCGACCGCTCCACCACCATCCGCGCGTCGCTGAAGGACACACAGTTCACGCTGATGATCGCCGTGGCGCTCGTCGTAATGGTCGTGTTCCTGTTCCTGCGCAACTGGCGCGCCACGCTGATTCCGAGCGTCGCGGTGCCGATCTCGATCATCGGCACGTTCGCGGCGATGTACCTGCTCGACTTTTCGATCGACAACCTGTCGCTGATGGCGCTGACCATCGCGACGGGCTTCGTCGTCGACGACGCGATCGTCGTGCTGGAGAACATCTCCCGGCATATCGAGAACGGCATGCCGCGCATGAAGGCGGCCTTCGTCGGCGCGCGCGAAGTCGGCTTCACGGTGATGTCGATCAGCATCTCGCTCGTCGCCGTGTTCCTGCCTATTCTGCTGATGGGCGGGATCGTCGGGCGGCTGTTCCGCGAGTTTGCGCTGACGCTGTCGCTGGCGATTGGCGTGTCGCTGATCGTGTCGCTGACGCTCACGCCGATGATGTGCTCGCGCCTGCTGTCCGAGCCCCACGAAAAGAAAGAGGAAGGCCGTTTCGCGCGCTGGCTGGAGCGCGGCTTCGACTGGATGCAGCGCGGCTACGAGCGCACGCTCGGCTGGTCGCTGGCGCATCCGCGGCTGATTCTCGTCGTGCTGGTCGCGACGATCGGACTGAACGTGTATCTGTACATCATCGTGCCGAAGGGCTTTTTCCCGCAGCAGGACACGGGCCGGCTAGTGGGCGGCATACAGGCCGACCAGTCCACGTCGTTCCAGGCGATGAAGGTGAAGTTCTCCGAGATGATGAAGATCGTCCAGGCGAACCCGGCCGTCGACAGCGTGGTGGGGTTCACGGGCGGACGGCAGACCAACTCGGGCTTCATGTTCGTGTCGCTCAAGTCGAAGAGCGAGCGCAAGATTTCCGCCGATCAGGTGATCCAACAGTTGCGCGGGCCGCTGGCGGACGTCGCTGGAGCACGCACGTTCCTGCAGGCGGTGCAGGATATTCGCGTGGGCGGCCGGCAGTCGAACGCACAGTATCAGTTCACGCTGCTATCGGACTCGACTGCCGATCTCTACAAATGGACGCCGATTCTGACGGAAGCGCTGCAAAAGCGCCCTGAACTCACCGACGTCAACTCCGACCAGCAGCAAGGCGGTCTGGAAGCGATGGTGACGATCGACCGGGCGACGGCGGCGCGTCTGAACATCAAGCCCGCGCAGATCGACAACACGCTGTATGACGCCTTCGGCCAGCGCCAGGTCTCGACCATCTACAACCCGCTGAACCAGTATCACGTCGTGATGGAAGTCGCGCCGAAATACTGGCAGAGCCCAGACATGCTCAAGCAGGTGTGGATCAGCACGTCGGGCGGCAGCGCGAGCGGCTCGCAGTCGACCAATGCGACGGCGGGCACGGTCACGTCGAGCGCGACGTCGAGTGCTTCATCGGGCGGCACGGGAGGCACGACGTCATCGAGCGCGGCCGCTGTCGCGGGCGATGCCGCGCGCAATCTGGCGAACAACTCGATTGCGGCGAGCGGCAAGTCGAGCGCATCGACGGGTGCAGCCGTGTCGACGTCGAAGGAAACGATGATTCCGCTTTCCGCGATTGCGAGCTTTGGGCCGGGTAGCACACCGCTAGCGGTGAACCACCAGAGCCAGTTCGTCGCGTCGACGATCTCGTTCAACCTGCCGCCGGGCAAGTCGCTGTCGGAAGTGACGGATATCATCTACCAGACGATGGCCGAGATCGGCATGCCGGGGACGATCCGCGGCAGCTTCCAGGGCACGGCGCAGGCGTTCCAGCAGTCGATGTCCGACCAGCCGATTTTGATTCTCGCGGCGCTCGCGGCGGTTTATATCGTGCTTGGGATTTTGTACGAGAGCTATATTCATCCGCTGACCATTTTGTCGACGTTGCCGTCGGCGGGGGTCGGGGCGTTGCTCGCGCTGCTGCTTTTTAATACCGAGTTCAGCATCATTGCGCTGATTGCGGTGATTCTTCTGATTGGCATCGTGAAGAAGAACGCGATCATGATGGTCGATTTTGCGATCGATGCGTCGCGGAAAGGGCTTTCTTCTCGTGAAGCGATTGAGCAGGCTTGTCTTTTGCGCTTCCGGCCGATCATGATGACTACGTGCGCTGCGCTGTTGGGCGCGCTGCCGCTCGCGTTTGGGCGCGGTGAAGGGGCGGAGCTGCGGGCTCCGCTTGGCCTCGCTATTGTGGGCGGCTTGATTGTGAGCCAGATGCTCACGCTCTATACCACGCCTGTGGTTTATCTTTATATGGATCGGATTCGGGTTCGGTGGGAAACCAGGCGCAAGCGAGGTGCGGCGGCCTCCGGTGCGTGAGATTTAGGGTTGGTTTTGTCTGCGACGCTGGGTGGGCTGCTAGTGTTTTCGCTGGCATCCGCGTTATGGTGTTTGCCATTCGTTTTCGTTGGCATCCGCGTTACGGTGTTTGCCGTTCAAGCGTCGCCCCTGTGCGGGGCGGCACCTACTTTTCTTTGCCGCCGCAAAGAAAAGTAGGCAAAAGAAAGCGGCTCACACCGCCAGCCCGTGTTCTTATCCACGGGCCCCCAACGGCCCCACGCTTCACACGGCAGTGCCCGGGTTAGTGCTCGTTGCCAACGCTTCGAATCAGCGCCTCACCCGCTTCGAATACCCGTGCACAGGCTAGTGGCAGCGAATGGTATGTGCCGCCCAGGTGGCAAACTGTGTGTAGGTTGTCGCGTCGTACGGGGTAGCGCTCTTACAGGGTGGGACGCGTGTACTATCGGTCCGAAGTGAAGCGTGTGGAGCACTTGGGCCGACACACAGTTTGCCACCTGAGCGGCCGTGGACTATCTGGCACGGCATCCTGTAGTACGCGTGTGTGAAGTGGGTGAGGCGCACCGCAAGAGCGTTGGCAACGAACAAAGGTCACATGATTGCCGTGTGAAGCGTAAGACCTTTTGGGGGCCCTCAGGCAAGAAGAAATGTTGGCGGTGTTAGCCGCTTTCTTTTGCCTACTTTTCTTTGCGGCGGCAAAGAAAAGTAGGTGCCGCCCCGCACAGGGGCGACGCTTGAACGGCAAACACCGCAACGCGGATGCCAACGAAAACACCAGCAAACCACCCAGCGTCGCAGACAACAAAAAACCTTAAAGCTTCTGCGCCATCGCCAGATCAAATATCCTGACCCACTGCCGGGCCTCGCGTTCGGACCTCACAGGTAAGCGCCACTCGGGATGCGCCGCATCCTTAACATCAAGCTTGACCTGCCAGCGCTCCCCATCCCGCACCGGCTGCGCCTCCCGAAGATCCGCAAAAATATACGAACCCCTCAGACCAGCGACCTGCAAGTCACACAACCGCTTCCCCGCCGCGAGGCGAACCTCACCCCATTCGCCCTTGAGTTCGTGAGTCCAGTCGCCATCGCGAATATTCGCCGACACTTCCTTATGCCGACGCCACCACCACGCAAGTGCCGCAAGCACGAGTGCGGCAAACAGGATCGCAGCACCCACAGCCACGCCAAGCCCAAAATGCGCAGAGAGCGCATGAAACGCCTGCACGCAGCCATAAATCAACGCAATCAGAGCCAACAGCGCAACGACGATAGGCATGGCAACGTGTCCTGCAATGGCGGCGCGATATCTAAAACGCAAGCAACAAAACAGCAATCAGATGCCGCGCAGCGTAAAAGGAAAATATCGACCGACGCCCGCTCAGGGCTACTTATGCGTCGCGGTCCACTGCTTCAGAGCCTGCATCGTGTTCTCGACATGCTTGTCGGGCGAAAGACTCGTGTACTCATAAATGATCTTGCCGTCAGGCGCAATCACATACGACACGCGGTTCGCCATCGACGCATGCATCGGCAACCCCGCGTCATACGCGTTGATGACCTTCGAGTCGGGATCGGCGGCAACGGGGAATTTGCTGCGGCATTCGCTGACCGAGAACTTCGTCAACGTGTCGATGTTGTCGTGCGACACACCAATCACGGTCGCGCCGTACTTCTTGTACTCATCCACAGCTTCCGCGAATTCGTGCGCCTCGATCGTGCAGCCCTTCGTGAAAGCAGCGGGATAGAAGTACAGCACCACCGGGCCCTTCTTCAACGCATCGGCCAGCGCATAGGTGTACGTCTTGCCGCCCAGCGACGCCTGCGTCGTAAAGTCCGGCGCGCTGTCGCCCGGCTTGAGCGTCGCGGAAGCCGTCAACGTATACAGCGACATACCCGCGCACAGCGCAGCCGCCAGCGCGAACGGCACAATCTTTAGCTTCATGTCGAATCCTCGAATCGTAAGCGCACGATGCCCGTGCAACGCCTCGCGACGCTATGCCTTACAACATGAAGCGTCGAGGCTCAACTTGCGCCCCATATTGGACCACGTTTGGCAATTGCGCGTCGTCAGCCGGACAAGATGGACACGACGCGCGAGTCAGTCGCCAATCATCTGGCTATCAGTCGCCCAGATGCGCGCCAAACCACGCAGCCGCCGACAGATTCAGCTCGGCCAGCACGATCGGCGTAAGCGCGCCGAATTCTTCCAGCGACTGCGCGCTCGCCACGGCAGCCGCATCCTGCGCCTCGCCCGCCGCTTCCGCGATGCTCAGCAGCGCGCCCATCTGCCCCGCTCGCTCGACGATCGCATCGCGAATCAGCGGCGAGAGATCGAGCGGATCTAGTGTAGCGTCCGGCGTCGAATCGACGAGCACATGCACAAGCGAGAACACGCCCGTCATGAACGCGGCGTCAGCAAACGCCTCGTCGTTCGGGCGAATCCAGCGCGCCGCCAGCTCCATGAAGCGGGCGCGCGTCCCCGCGAGTTGCACGAGCGGGTCGGAGCGCCACGGCAGATCGCCGCCGCCCGCGTACAGCAGCAGTTGCGCCCAGCGCGCGATCTGCCGCGTGCCCGTCGCGATGATCGCCTCGCGCAGCGACGAGATGTTGCGCCCGAGCCCGAACGCGCTCGAATTGACGAGCCGCAGCAGTTGCATCACGACATTCGGATTGCGCTTCAGCTCATCTTCGAGCTCGACGATGCCCGCTTCACGCGCGAGCAGCGCGAGCAGCCGCAGCAGCGAGGTGCGCGACGAGCGCGTACGGCGCGTCGACAGCACCTGCGGCCGCGCGAAGAAATAGCCCTGGAAGAGATCGAAACCGAGATCGCGGGCGAGCGCGAAGTCCTCGCGCGTCTCGACCTTTTCGGCGATCAGCGTCTTGCCGCGACTGGCGAGCGCCTTCGCGAGGGCCGGTAGTTGCGCGCGGTCCGTCTGCAGGAAATCCACCTTGACAATATCCGCGTACGGCAGCGCAGTGAGCAGGTTCGGCGACAGTTCGCACACGTCGTCGAGCGCGATGCGAAAGCCCGCGCGGCGCAAGTCGGCGATGCGCGCGATGAGCCGCGCGTCGAACTGCACCGTCTCGAGGATTTCGAGCACGAAGCGCTCAGGCTCCATCAGATGCACGATGTCGTCGAACAACAGGTCGCGGCTGATGTTCACATAGCCGCGATGCGCGCCGAGCACGGAAGGCACGCCGATGCCGCCGATCGTGCGCACCACCACCTGCGCGGTGGCCTGCGCGTCGTCGGAAACCTGCGCGTAATTTTGCGCGCTGCCGCGAAACAGCAGCTCGTAAGCGTGCAGCGCGCCGTCGCGGTCGAGAATCGGCTGACGCCCGACATAGACGAACTGCGCCGATGAGATCGCCTCGTCCTCTTCGCCTGCTTGCGCAAACGTTTGGGGGCGGCCGGCTTCGTCGTTTTGAAACGGATCAGGCATTTTTAGCGGCTGCTTGGATTCGGAAAACGGCATGCTTGCGGGGTCGCCAACTCGCGCCCCGTCCGGGGGAATAACGGAGCGCGTTCGCCGCCACTTTAGCGGAATCCATCAGCGATGCACAGGCATCCAGGGTAGCCGCGAATCCTTACCATATGTTATGGCGCTTTTTGTGTCTGAAAGCTAAAGATTCTGCCGCAAACGTCGTTATCCCGTTCTGATGGACGGCCTCGCGCCTGCCCCGATCGGTCGGCCGACGGGCATCGCAAGGACGTCCAGCCTCAAGACGAACCGGGTAGTCAGCGACACACATGGAAGCGACCAGGATCACCCCAGCCCGCCGGGGCTTGCTGCGCACGGCAATCGACCGATTCCGCGCGGCCCGTCAGCCCGCGCGCGCGACGGTCGCACCAGGCGCATCTGGTTCGCCAGGTGCTTCGCACGGGCTCGAACAGGCCGCGCATGCCGTCGACTTCCTCGCGCACGTGGCGCGCAATCTCACCTTTCTGTATGTCTCCGAGGCGAGCCTGCGCTTCATCGGCTATCACCGCGAATATCTGCAAACGGTCACGCTGCACGAACTCGTCGCACCCAGCGACGTCGCCCGCCTCGACGCCGCGCTGCGCCGCGCCGACGAAAGCGGCGCCGTCGAAAAAGTCACGCTGGATCTGATCAAGTCGCTGACCTACCCCGTGCCTGTCGAGCTGCGCATTGCGCGCAACTGTCACGACGGCATCGAAGGGTATGCGATCGCGGGCTTCGACGTGTCGAGCTGGCGCGCGACGGAAGCGAGCCTCAAGCATCAACTGCATCACGACAACCTGACGGGCCTCGCGAACGTGCCCGCCCTCGTCGAGGAAATGCGTCACGCGCAGCAGGAGGCGGACGCGACGGGCAAGTCGGCCGCCCTGCTGCTGCTCGATCTCGACGACTACCAGCGCGTGAACCGCGCGCTCGGTTACGACGCCGGCGATGAAATGCTGCGCGACACCGCACGCCGCCTGTCCAACATGACGACGCAAGGCGAAGTGATCGCGCGCATTTCCAGCGACGAGTTCGCGATCCTGCTGCCGCCCGCGCACGCGCGCGCCGACACCGCGATCGCTGCCGAAGCGCTCGCGCGGCGTCTATTGACGGCAATCCAGCAACCGTACACGTTCAACCGCCAGCCGGTGCATCTGTCGGCGAGTGTCGGCATCGCGCTGTATCCGGACACTCAGCACTCGGGCGAATCGTCCGAACACGCGCCGCGCGACAGCCAGCTATTGCGCTGGGCGGACCATGCGCTGGCACGCGCAAAGGCGGCCGGCGGCAACACGCTCGCGTTCTACGTGCCCGACGACAGCCCCGCCGACGCCGAGCGCCTGAAGCTCGAATCGGATCTGTACGACGGCGTGCGCAATGGCGAGTTCTCGCTGCACTTCCAGCCGATCACGAGCAGTCAGTCGCACGGCGTGGTCGGCGTCGAGGCGTTGATTCGCTGGCAGCACCCTGTGCATGGGCTCGTGCCGCCGTCGATGTTCATCCCGCTCGCCGAATCCGTCGGCCTCATCAACTACCTGGGCAACTGGGTGCTGAAGGCCGCGTGCATGCAGTTGATCCGTTGGGACATACAAGGCATCCGGCTGCAATACGTCGCCGTCAATGTGTCGCCGCAGCAGTTCCGCGATCCGCGCTTCAAGGAAAGCGTGCGCGAGGCGATCGCGCTCACGGGCATCGATCCGCACCGGGTCGTATTCGAGATCACGGAAAGCCTGCTGATGCACGACCCGCAGCACGCGACGGCATTGCTCGAAGAGCTCACGGGCATCGGCATCCGCTTCGCCGTCGATGATTTCGGCACGGGCTATTCGAGCCTTGCGTATCTGCAACGCTTCCCGCTCGCGAAACTGAAAATCGACCGGAGTTTTGTGGAGAATCTGTTAACCTCGCGCAACGATCAGGCGATCGTCAGCGCCGTCGTGGGCCTCGCGCAAACCCTCGATCTCGAACTCGTCGCCGAAGGCGTCGAGACGGAAGCGCAGCGTGAACTGCTCACCGAGATGGGCTGCGGTCACATCCAGGGCTGGCTCGTCTGCAAGGCACTCCCATCGGAAGAACTCGCACAGCGCTTCGCATCGCGCGCGCTTCACGTGCATGGTGAAGCGTGACTGACATGACGCGTGTTGATATTGGGCACAGTCAACGTCACGACTTGCCACTCACTGGAACTTGTATGGCTCTTGCGGGACTCTCATGCTAAAGGCTGCGCTGCTTGACCGGCTCTGGGCTCGCATGAACGAGCGCGGCGATTTCCCGATGCTGCAGCAGTCGCTCCGCTCGACGATGGCCGCGATGAATAACGATGACCTCGATTTCAGCGCCCTCGTGCAGATCGTGCTCTCCGACTTCGCGTTGACACAGAAGGTGTTGCGTCTCGCGAATTCGGCGATGTACATGGCGTTCGGCGGCAACATCACCACGGTCTCGCGCGCGTTGATGGTGCTCGGCATGGATGCCGTCGGGCATCTCGTGGTCGGCCTGAAGATCGTCGATCACTTTCATCACAGCGTGCCGCGCCGTATCGACGCGAAACTCGAACTCAACCGCACGATGCTGTCGGGCTGCGTCGCGCGCAAGCTCACCGAGCGCGGCGACCTGCGCGACGGCGAAGAGGCTGTCGTCTGCACGCTGATGCGCCAGATCGGCAAGCTGCTCGTGGTGTTCTATCTCGATGCCGAGTGGGACCATATTCGCCGCCAGATCGATACAGGCATGGGCGAGAACGAAGCCTGCGAAACCGTGCTCGGCGTGACGTTCCAGGAAATCGGCCTCGAAGCGGCGTCGCGCTGGCGCTTGCCGGAGATGATCCGCGTCGGCATGACCGAGTTCGATCCGCTGCAGGACGACGAGCCGCGCCAGGTGCAATGGCTGCGCGCGATCACGAACTACTCGACGGAAGTCGCGAACGTGCTCACGCAGCCGCATCTGCCTCAGGCACAGCGCGACGTGCGCATCGCCGAACTTGCGCAGCGCTACAGCCGCACGCTCAACGCCGATCCCGAAGCACTCGTCGACATGAGCCTGACGCTCGCCGAAGAAGAGACCCGCGACGGCGTGATGCGCGAGATCTTCGAACTGCGCGCGAATGCCGATGCGATTGCGCGCGAGACGCTCGATCCCGAGTCGTGCATCCGCGCGGGCGTCAGTGAATTGCAGGCGTTGCCGAGCGACAGCGGACTCGCACCCGCGCTCGCGATGGCGTCGGAAACGGTGCTCGCAGGTTTGCAGTTCGAGCGCACCGTCGTATTCGTGCGCCATGGCAGCGGCATCTTCAAGGCGACGATGGGCTTCGGCGCGAAGATCGATGCCGCGCTGCCGAAGCTCAGCTTTGCAGCGGCCTTCGCGCCCGACGTGTTCCATCTCGCGATTGCGAACTCGGTCGGCATCTTCATCGAAAACGCGCGCGATCCGAAGATGCACGCGCGCTTGCCGGACTGGTATCGCCGCGCGTTCGAAGGCGTGCATTCATTTGTGCTGCTGCCCGTGGTGCTGGAGAACAAGTCGACGGTCGCCCTGCTCTATGGCGACTGGGCGCATCATGACGTACGGCGCCGCATCTCGCAGCGGGAAATGGCCGCGCTCAACGAACTGGCGCGCGAGTTAGGACGGTTCTTCGCGCATGCGCCTGTGAGCGAAGTCGAAACGCTCTAACGAAAGACGAGCGCCCTCTTCCATCGACATGCGCGGCTCATGAGTTCGAGCCGCGCATTCTCCCGCATCAATCCTCGATCCGCTCCAGCCCCGTCGCCTCAGCGCTGCGGTCGGCGACGCCCGCCCACGCAGCCGCCACCAGACCCATTTGCGCGACGTCGAGCACCTGCAGACCTTCGAGCCGTTCGCACACGCTGCCGATCTCGGTCCATGCGCCGCGTTCGAGCGCCTCGATCACCGTCAGCAACGTGCCCAACACGCCTTCACGCAACAGGATGGCGTCGCGGATCGGCTTGGACAGCGCGAGCACATTCAGCGTGTGTTCGAGCGAGCCGCCGAACACCGAGTCGACGAACGAGAACACGCCCGTGAGGAACGCCGCGTCGGTTTCGTCGCGTCCCGCTTCGGGCAGACGCTGCACGGCGAGTTCCATGAAACGCGCACGCGTCGCGGCGAGTTGCAGCAGCGGATCGTCTTCGAGCGCAACCTTGCGGCCGTCCGCGTAAAGCAGCAGTTGTGTCCAGCGCGCGATGCGGTTCGTGCCCGTCGCGTTGATCGCTTCGCGCAAGGTCGTGACCTTGCGTCCCATCGCGAGACCACTCGAGTTGGCAAGACGCATCAGATGCATCACCAGCACCGGGTTCAGTTTCAGCTCGGCTTCGAGCTGCGCGACGGTCGGCTCGCCACCGAGCAGTTGCAGCAGATTCAGCAGCGCGTGGCGCGGCGCGCTGACCTTGCGCGCGGCCGCGCCCTGCGGATGCGCGAAGTAATAGCCCTGGAAGCGGTCGAAGCCGAGATCGAGCGCCTGCTCGTACACTTCCTGCGATTCGACGCCCAGCGCGATCAACAGCTTGCCCGCCGATTTCAGCACGCTCGCAAACTTGGGGAGCATGGCTTGCGGGATGCGGTGCATGTCGATCTTCACGGCGTCGGCATACGGCAGCAGGCGCGCGAAGGTATCGTTGGCCTGCGCGACGTTGTCGATCACGAAGCGATAGCGGCGCCCATACAGTTCGACGATGCGCGAGATCAGTTGATCGTCCGCGACGATGTCGGGCGGCAGCTCGAACATGAAGCGATCGGCGGGCAGGCTGCGGATCGCGTCGTCGAACAACAGCTCACGCGTGACGGGCAGATAACCGGGATGATTGGCCAGCGCGGCGCGCACGTCGGGCTGCAGGATCGCGTGGATGATGGATCCGGCGGCGCCGGCTTGCGCCTCTGGCTGCTCGCCTTCCGTTTCCTGCTCGCCGGATTCGGCGGCGGGCGCCTGATACAGCTTGAGTTCGAACGCGCACAACATGTTGTCGCGGTTCAGGATGGGCTGACGGGCAAACGAAACGTTTGCGCGCGCGTCCTGCGCAAAGCCCGGAACGTCTTCTGCCTGGCGTTCCTCAGCGACTGCGGTGGTGGTCATTCCGGTCCCCTGTCCGGCCAGCGTTCGCGCTTCATTGCTTACGCTGGTCCCATGCAAGTAGTTGCGGCGAAGCGTGGCGCTTCGTGCTCTCGTCTGTTGAGTATCGTTCTGGCGGCTTCATCCGACATGCGTGGCTGCACCCGCAACATATCGAGCCGTCTTTCCCCGTGCGCAGATTTTAGCGCACGCGGCCATGCGCAGGAGCATGAAGAAGCGAAAAAAGACTGGAAAACAAGGGCAAAAAAACGGCCGCATGAAGCGGCCGTTCGACGTTCGACTCCGGCGCGACGATCCGCGCCGGATGAAGCGCGCATTACTTCAACGTGACCTTGACGTCGAAATACTTCGCCGCGAGCTTGTCGATCGTGCCGTCGGCTTTCAGTTCCTTGAGCGCCTGGTTGACGGCGTCCTTCAGCTGGGCGTCGCCCTTGCGCAGACCGAAGCCGACGCCCGAACCGAGCAGCTTTTCATCCGACACGGCCGGGCCCGCGAATTCGAATCCCGCCCCTTGCGGCTTCTTCAGGAAGCCCTTCGACGCCGCTTCCCCGTCGAGGAATGACGCATCGAGACGGCCCGCGACGAGGTCCGCATAGACCTGATCCTGCGCCTGATACGGAACGACGTCGACACCGAGGGGCGCCCACTTCGCCTTTGCGTAGGCCTCCTGGATCGAGCCTTGCAGCACGCCGACGTGCTTGCCCTTCAGCGATGCCGCTGTCGGCTGCAGACCGCTGCCCTTCTTCGCGATCACCTGGTTGGGGATCACGTAGATGGGATCGGTGAAGTCGATGACGGCACGGCGCTGGTCGGTGATCGACATGTCCGAGTTGATCGCGTTGAACTTGCGGGCCTGGAGCGCGGGAATCAGACCGTCGAACGCGTTCTCGACCCATACGCATTTAGCCTTGAGCTTGGCACAGACGGCGTTGCCGATGTCGATGTCGAAGCCCTGCAGGTCGCCAGCGGGCGACTTCGATTCGAACGGCGCATACGACGCCTCGACGCCGAAGCGGATTTCCTTGATCTCAGCTGCCGTTGCGGCCGTTACCGTCGCTGCCATCAAGGTGCCCGCCACTGCGGCAAGCGTGGCCATCTTTTGCCAACTCATTTTCATTAAAGCTTTCCTCAAGAAGTGCCTGTGGGCGGAATGCCCCGCCTTGGGCGTGCCGCGATCATGGGCACGCCAAAAATACGGTTCAAACACCGTCGTGCGGTTTGGTGCGGCGCACAAGGCGACGCGAGCGCGGGATTTTACAGGGTCTTCCTCAGCCACCCCCGTCGAGTGCACCGGCTTTGCGTTTCGTCGTGCGCTGATAGGTTCGGCTCAAATCAGAAAAATCCTGTCGCAACGACGCAATCCTCCTTAGGAAATTCGCCGGCACTCAAGAAACCGCTAGAGGTTGTGATGCAAATCTGTCGATAGATTCAGACGACTGGCATGCCGTCGTGCTTGCGGCGCGTCAGCGTACCCGCCGCCACACGACGACGCAATACGCCTATAGGCTAATACGCTAATTGCTTCGTATTGCGTATGATATTTTCATTAAGGATTACGACATTATTTTTTTACAAAAATAGTGTCGATATCCCTCGCACTCCAAGCATCCCAGGCGAATCTTCGAGCATCGACTGCAATGAAACACAGCACGGCCATTCCGCTGACACCACTAGCGACCAGCGCGGGCGACGTCAACGCGCCGCCATCGGGTCCGCGCTTCAAGCGGCGTTTTCACGTCATGGCCAAGCCGACGGGGTCGGCCTGCAATCTCGATTGCACGTATTGCTTCTATCTCCACAAGGAACAGCTGCTCGACCAGCGCCGCGGCGATTTCATGAACGACGAGACGCTGGAAACGTTCGTCCGTCAATACATCGAAGGGCAGGACGGCGAGCAGATCGTTTTTTCGTGGCAAGGCGGAGAGCCGACCCTCATGGGGCTCGACTTCTTTCGCAAGGTCGTGCGCCTGCAAGAGAAGTACAAAAGCGCGGGCCAGCGCATTGAAAACAACCTGCAAACCAACGGCACCGCGCTCGACGACGCGTGGTGCGCGTTTCTGAAACAGCACGATTTTCTCGTCGGCCTGTCGATAGACGGGCCGCGCGAGCTGCACGACGCCTACCGCGTGTCCCGCTCGGGCAAGCCCACGTTCGACAGGGTCATGCGGGGACTCGAATGCATACACCGTCACGGCGTCGCCTTCAATGCGCTCGCCGTGATCAACCGGCTCAACGCACGCAGACCGATCGACGTTTATCGCTTCCTCACGCGAGAAGTCGGTGCGACTTACCTGCAGTTCAATCCGTGCGTCGAAGCCAGGACATTCAAACAGGTTGCGCCGCAATTCTGGGACGAGGCATCGATTCCTGTGGTCGGCACCGAACGGGCGAAACCGGGCGCGGCGGATTCCGTCGTCACCGACTGGTCCGTCGATCCCGACGACTGGGGCTATTTCCTGAGCCGCACTTTCGACGAGTGGTATCGCGAGGATCTGGGCCGGGTGCTGGTCAACCTCTTCGAAACGGCCGTCGCGCAGACCATGGGCCTACCGTCGCAGCTCTGCATCACCGCCCCTTTCTGCGGCAAGGGGCTCGCGATGGAGCACGACGGCCGCGTCTACTCCTGCGATCACTACGTCTATCCCGAATACGAACTGGGCGACATCTTCAGCCATCCACTGCATCACGTTGCGTTTTCTGAGCGCCAGAAAGCCTTCGGATTCGGCAAGAAGGACACCCTTCCGAAGTACTGCCTGCAATGCCCGCACCTGAACCTGTGCTGGGGCGAATGTCCGAAGAACCGCCTCGTTCGTGCGCCGGACGGCGAGCCCGGACTCAACTATCTATGCCCGGGGATCAGGCAGTTTCATGCGCATGCCGGCCCAAGGCTGCGGCAGATCGCCCGCAGCCTCCAGCCCGGATAGCCTGGCCGGCCCGTCCTCCACGCGTTCAAACACAAAGCGGATGGAAATCCGTCCGCGTCGCCTCCTGCCGCCTCGTTTTCGCAGGAGACATTCAAGTGCAGCACCCATAGCCAACAAGAGCAATCGATGGAAAAAAAGACCATGCCTCTCAGACACATGCTCAAACGCAAGGTCGTCACGGCGCTGTCCGCGGCGGTATCCGGATGGCTCGCGTTGAGCCCCGTCGCGCACGCAGCCGACACTACCCGGCCGCCGAATATTCTCGTCATCTTCGGCGACGACATCGGTCAGACCAACATCAGCGCGTATGGCCAGGGTGTCGTCGGCTACCAGACACCCAATATCGACCGCCTCGCCCACGAAGGGATGATGTTCACCGACTACTACGCGGAGAACAGTTCGACAGCGGGCCGCTCTTCGTTCATCACGGGGCAATCGCCGTTGCGCACGGGCTTGAGCAAGGTGGGCGTTCCCGGCGTGCCGCAGGGGCTGCAGGCGTCAGATGTGACGATCGCCCAGGCGCTGAAGCCGCTCGGCTATGCGACGGGCCAGTTCGGCAAGAATCACCTGGGTGACCGCAACGAGTATCTGCCGACTGTCCACGGCTTCGATGTGTTCTACGGCAACCTCTATCACCTGAATGCGGAAGAAGAGCCGGAACGTCCGTACTGGCCGAAAGCCGACACACCGCAAGGCAAGGCCTATGCGAAGTATTTCATGCCGCGCGGCGTGATGGACTGCAAGGCCTCGGACCATGACGACACCACCGTCGATGCGCGCTTCGGCAAGGTCGGCAGACAGGTCTGCACGGACACGGGCCCGCTCTCGTCCAAGCGCATGGAAACCATCGACGACGAGACGACAGGCCGCGCCATCGACTTCATGAAGGAACAGTCCAAGGCGGACAAACCGTTCTTCGTCTGGATGAACACCACGCGCATGCACGTGTTCACCCACGTGCGCCCAGAGTACAAGGACAAGGGCGGCATGGCCGGCAACACCTACGCGGATGGCATGTGGGAGCACGACCAGGACGTCGGCAAGCTGCTCAAGTCGCTCGACGAAATGGGGATCGCCGACAACACGATCGTCGTCTATACGACGGACAACGGTCCGAACCAGTTCACATGGCCGGACGCCGCGACAACGCCGTTCCGCAACGAGAAGGACTCCAACTACGAAGGCGCGTTCCGCGTGCCTGCCATGGTGCGCTGGCCCGGCCACGTCAAGGCGGGACAGGTCTCCAATGAAATCTTCTCCGGCATGGACTGGTTCCCCACGCTGCTTGCGGCTGCCGGCGACACCAGCATCAAGGAGCGTCTGCTGAAGGGCGCGAGCATCGGCGGGCAATCCTTCAAAAACCATCTGGACGGCTACAACCAGTTGCCGTACCTCGAAGGCAAGCAGGCGAAGAGCGAGCGCAAGGAGTTCTACTACTTCGACGACGACGGCGTGCTGGTCGACATGCGTTACGGCGACTGGAAGTTCGTCTATTGCGAACAGCGCGCTCCCGGCGGCTTCGCGGTGTGGAACAACCCGCTGACCTGTCTGCGCGTGCCGAAGATCTTCAATCTGCGCATGGACCCGTACGAGCGCGCCGACGTCGTCTCCGACCAGTACTACGACTGGACGACCAAGAACGTCTATGTGCTCTACGGCGCGATTGCGGAGACGGCAAGATTCCTCGACACCTTCGTCGCGTATCCGCCCGCGCAGACTCCTGCCAGCTTCACGGTGGATGGCATACGCGCCGGCGTCGATGCCGAGATCGCGCGCAACAACGCACGTGCGAAAGCGATGACCAAAAAGTCCGACTGACGCGCCATCCCGTCTCGCGAGGCACGCGCTTCCCGCGTGCCTCGCGGCTGACGGCGCACCAGGCACCCGATTCGCGACGCCTGCTCGCATCGACATCATTCTTCGAAGGCTATGCCTGTGATTAGACCGATCCTGTTGATCATGCTCAGCATGGCCGCCTCCGGCTGCACGATGCCGCGATCCATTTCCGTGCTCGGCTCGTTCTTTCCGGACTGGCTCTTTTGCGCCATCGCCGGGCTCGTGCTCGCGCTGATCGTGCGCGGCCTGCTGATCCGGCTCGGACAGGAGCGCACATTCGGCCCGCCCGTGATGGTGCAGCCCACGTTGATGCTGCTCTTTTCGCTGCTGGTCTGGCTGGTCTTCTTTTAACGCTGCAACATCGTCAATCAGAGCCTTCCGATGGCCGTTCGCCCCAACACATTGAAAAGCAGAAAGTGGCCCGCGCTGATGCTTGCCGTCATCACGCTGGCTCTGCTCGCCTACGTCATCTGGCGCGTGGATACTTCACCCGGCACCGACGACGCCTATGCCCAGGCCGACACCATCGATGTGGTGCCCGACGTCAGCGGACGCATCGTCGAGATGGCTGTCAAAGATAATCAGCTGGTCAACAAGGGCGACCTGCTGTTCCGTGTCGATCCGCGCCCGTTCGAGGATGAACTCGCGCGAGCCAAGGCATCGCTCGTCGCGCTCGACAAACAGATCGCGCTCACGCGGCGTGTGGTCACGGCACAGCAGTACGGCGCCGATTCCGTGCATGCTCTCGTCGAGCGCGCCCGCGTCACAGCCGCGCAAACGGCGGAAACGCTGCGGCGCACGCAGCCTCTGCTGGCACCGGGCTATGTGTCCGCGGAGGACGTCGATCGGGTCCGCACCGCCCAACGCGCGGCCGAGGCCGACCTGGTCGCCGCGCGGCTCCAGGCCCAGCAGGCCACCTCGGCCGTCACGGGCGTCGATGCGCTAGTCGCGCAACGCGACGTGGTCCTCGCCGACATTGCGCTGATGCAGTTCCGCCTCGACATGACGACGGTGCGCGCCCCCTTCGACGGCCGCGTGGTGTCGCTAAAAACCTCCGTCGGCCAGTTCGCTTCGGCGCTCAAGCCGATCTTTACGCTGATCGATACACGGCACTGGTACGTCGTCGCCAACTTCCGCGAGACCGAACTCAAGAACATTCGCCCCGGCACGCCCGCTACCGTTTATCTGATGAGCGATACGGGCAAGCGCTTCAAGGGCAGGGTCGATTCGATCGGCTACGGCGTGCTGCCCGACGACGGCGGCCTCGTGCTCGGCGGACTGCCGCGCGTACAGCGCAGCATCAACTGGGTGCGGGTTGCGCAGCGGTTTCCCGTGAAGATCCTGGTCGATCAACCCGATGCGGAACTGTTCAGGATCGGCGCGTCGGCCGTCGCGCAGTTGAACCCGCAGGCCGCCGATAAACCCCGTTCCTGAGTCCGCGATGAAACTGGCCGACTACGTGCCGGAGCCTCTCCAGGCTCTGGCGAGCTTTTTCCGTGAGGAACTGACCGAGGCGCGTCCCGGGCGCGTCGCTCAGGCAACCCAATTGGGCTCGCTCTGTCTGCTCGTCGTGTTTGTGTCGATGACACTGAGCGTGCCGATGATCGCGGTGTCCCTGATCGTGCTGTTTTACGGCGTACAGCAGAACGCGTTTTTTACCAGGGTCGTTGCCGTCGTATTCGTCGTCGCGACCGTGCTCGACGTCGGCTGCCTGTTTCTGGTGCTCAAATACGCTTACGGTTATCCGTTGATCCGCATTGCCGCAGCCAGCCTGATTCTGTTCGTCAGCATGTATCTGATGCGCGTGAACAAGCTTGGGCTGATGTTCTTCGCGGTTGCGCTGGTGGCCGCCTACGGTCAAACCATCCCCGATTCGCTGGACTTTCCGGAAATCGCGGTACGCGCTTTGATGTGGGCGGTCATCGCGGGCATGTATCCCGTTTTGCTCATGGTGATCGTGTGCGGCTTTCTGTTCCCTTCCCGTCCCGTCGCCCTGTTGCAGCGCGAATTGCATCGTCAGCTCTCCGATGTATCGGCGCGTCTCGAACAGATGCGCGGCGCGGCGCTAACGGACGCATCGGCGGCATCGCCTGCCACGCGCATCGAAAAAGACACACTGGCGCTGCAAGGGCTGCACACCTTCGCCACGTCGGACGACGCCGGCTATCGCGCGATCGCACCGTACTGGAAAGCGTGCATCGCCGCCGCCGGCTACCTGCGCGCGAAGACGAACGCACTCGCCGAACGCCCGCTCCCGATGGGCGATGCCGGACGTGCGCTTGTGAGCAGGCTGAGGGACGAAGTGGCGGCGCTGAACGCGTCAGTCGAGCGGGCCGAGCCGTATCGCGGCACATGGATACCGACCCATGCTGAGCGCGCAACCGCCACGACGTTCGGTCTGGACGGTCTATGCCATACCTTGCAGGATCTGACGCGTTTCGACTTCGGACAACCGGCGCCGAAGGCGCCAAAGGACGAAATGTTCGTCCCCGACTCGCTGACGAACCCGTGTATCTGCGCTTCGCGCTCAAGGTGACGCTGGCCGCATTGATCTGCTACGTGTTCTATCACGGCGCGCAGTGGGACGGCATCCATACCAGCCTGCTGACCTGCGTGATCGTCGCGTATCCCAGCACGGGCGCGTCGTTCCAGAAAATGATGCTGCGCTGTGGCGGCGCACTGATCGGCGCGCTGCTCGCTTTGCTCACGACCATCGTCATCATCCCCCGCCTCGACGGCATCTTTGGCTTTCTGCTGATGCTCGCCCCGATATTCTTCGCGGGTGCGTGGGTGGCCACGGGCTCCGAGCGCTCGTCCTATATCGGTACGCAGTTCGTGTTCACCTTCGCGATGGCCACGCTGGAAAACGGGTTCCGTCCGTCTGCCGATCTGGGCGAGATTCGCGACCGCGCGATCGGCATCCTGATTGGCATCGTCGTGTCGGCCGTGGTCTACACGTTCATCTGGCCCGAGAGCGAGGTGAATACGATCCGCCAGAAACTCGCCGATGCGCTGCGCGAAGCAGGCAAGCTCATTCGTCACCCCGAGTGTGCGGGCGGTTCCGAACAGCTGGGCTATCTGCAACAACGCGTGGCCTGCTGGAACGCGCTCAAGAACTGCGAAGACATGGTGGAGCGCGTGGCAATGGAAGTCAACCTGCCATCCGCCACGCGACAAGCGATGCTGCAACGCACGCGCGACGTTCTGGATGGCGGCCGGCAGATTGTCGATCAATGGGACGTCTTGCGTGACAGGCTGGGTGCCGAAGGCCATGAAGAACCTGTCGCAGATCAGGCATGGGACGCGTGGCGTCAGCAGGCAGCAGAAGCACTCGACCACTACGCCGACGGGCTGGCTGCGCAGCCGCCCGTGGCTGCCCCGCCCCGCTCGCTGCCCGTTGCTCCATCCGCCAACCCGCCATCGCCCCTCGCCACACAAGCGTGGCAACTGGCCACGCAGATTATCGAACTACCGGATTGGACGACGACGGTTGCTTCCGGCATCGACACCGCCGCTACGCAACCGGGAAAGAGCATTTGACATGGCAAACTCACTCTCTCGCTTCAGGCTCGACATACTGATCTGCTGCACAGCGTTGCTGTCGGGCTGCGCGTTAATCCACAACGACACTGCGCCGCACGTGCAGATCGCGCCCGAACAGATCCGGCTTGCCGACGACATCCATCTCGCCCACGACGGCTGGCCCGACGCCCAATGGTGGAAGCGCTACGACGACCCGCAACTCGACACGCTGATCCAGCGCGCCCTGGCAGGCTCTCCGACTATCGCGATGGTGCGCACGCGTGTCACTCAGGCGGGGTCCCAGGCGGACGTGCTCCGTGCCGGCACGGGCCTGCAAATGGCCGCGTTCGCGCTGATCAACGAGCAACGCGCATCGGCAAACGGTTTTCTGGGTCCTTATGCGCTGAATCTGCCGCGTCTCGGCATCACCGGTCCGTGGTACACGGAAGGCGCGCTCGGGGCGGTCGCCGATCTGAATATCGATTTGTGGGGCATGCACCGTTCGGCCGTCGAAGCCGCGCTCGGTGTGCAAAATGCGCGGATCGCCGAAACGGCCGCCGCGGAACTGGACATTTCGTCTGGCATCGCACAGCTCTACTACAGCATGCAGACCACGTACCGGATGCTCGATTTGCTGCAACAAACGAGGGATGCACTCGACTACGCGGTCGACGCGCATCGAGGCAAGGTCCAGCACGGACTGGAAGCGAACACGCCATTGCATGGCGCGCGCGCGCAAGTGCTGGCCGTCGACCGCCAGATCGTTGCAGCACAAGGACAGGTCAAGGAACTGCGCGAATCGATCCGGGCGCTGGTCGGCGCGGGACCCGATGATCTGAACGACATCCACCCCGTGCCGTTGCCGCAAGTGGAAGCGAGCCTGCCACGTACGCTGCAATACGAACTGCTCGCCCGACGCCCCGATCTTCAGGCCATGCGCTGGTACGTGCAATCGTCCTTCAGCCAGATCGATGCCGCCAAGGCCGCTTTTTATCCCAGTCTGGACATCAAGGCGTTGATCGGTCTCGACTCGCTTCACCTCGACAAGCTCTTTCGCAGCGCCAGTCAACAGATCAACCTGATACCGGGTCTCTACCTGCCGATCTTCGACGGCGGCCGTCTGAACGCCAACCTGCATGGCACGCGCGCCGCCAGCGACATGCTGATCGAGCAATACAATCAGGCGGTGCTCAACGCCGTGCGCGACGTCGCCGTCAGCAGCAACCGTCTGCAGGCGCTTGATGACGAGCGCGCACTCCAGATGGAAAAGATCGGCGCAACCCGATTCGCGCAAGAATCAGCCGAGGCGTACTACACGCGTGGTCTCGCGAGCCGTCAGATTGCAACCGAGGCCCGCCTGCCCGTGCTGGCTGAACAGATGGCGCTTTTGCTGCTCGATGGCCAGCGCCTTGAGCAAGGTATCGCGTTGACGAAAGCGCTGGGTGGCGGCTATACGAGCGACACCGCCAAACCTTGAACTGCCCGCCCGGGCTACGCGAGTTGCGAGTGCGTTTGGTCCGTCGTCTCGACAACCAGAAGCCCCGCCCGCAATCCAGGCTTCACAGTCGCGTTGGGAAACACGATGCGCTCCTCGTCGTGGCGCACGACATAGCGATAATCGCCATCGCGCGCGAGAACCGTATCGCGCGTGAAGGCCGTGAAATTGGCCACGTCTTTCGCGAGCAACAACTCGAACGAATCGCTTTGCTTGGTGATCTGATCGATGACGGTAAAGACACGCGGCAGCGGCAAGGAAGCATCGCCTGGCTCACCGGCAATCAGCTGGCGCAACGCTGTATCGGCGGAGGCAAATCGCGCAAGATCGTTCTGCCCGAAGGGACGAACCTTCCCCAGCTCCAGCGTGCAGGCATCCGCACCGCAAACCTCGGAGGTGAAATGCGAGTACGTATTGCCTTTGGTGGTATGCAAGAGCACAGCCGCTATCCGCGCATCACGCAGCCATTCGAACATCGCGCGCGACAACGGCGCACCCGTATGCGGCAGCAGCGCGAACTGCTCGAACACGGAAGCGCGAATCGCAGTGTGCAGATCGACATGCCATCGCGCGCCTGGCGCGTCGGATGCCTCGGCGAAAAACTGCTGCGCGATACGCTCCAGCGCCACTGCACGCGGCGCCTCGTGACTCGTGGGCAACTGCGCATGACGTCCGCTGAACAGCCGGTTTAGATCGTCGTCGATATAACGGCACGACTCGCGCATCGCCTGCACGTTGCCGAGTATCACCAGCACCCGGCAAGCAAGCGCAGCGCGTCCCTGTGCGATGTCGCGCACCACAAACGACAGCAGTTCGATCGGCGCGGTCTCGTCGCCATGAATGCCCGCCGACGCCAGCACGCTGCGACCCTCGCCATCCGCCAACCCGGCGGGCTCGAACTGCAGCACACCGTCGTCGATCCATGCCCAACGCACGCCGTTCGCGCACACGCCCTCGCGCGCATCGTCGGCGGGCCGATGGCCGGCCAGCGTGAACGCGAGGAAATCGTCGAGCATCGCCGGCACGGACGGATTAGCGCTGGAAGTCATACAGCGAACCCAGACCAAGAATCTGCGTCAGTTCATCGAGGGCCGTGCGCGACTCGATCAGCAATTTCGGATCGGCGAGATCGGTCGGCGCGAGGCGGTCGCGATAGTGCGTCTCGATCCATGCATCGAGACGCGTGAAGAGCTTGTCATCGATCCACACGCCCGGCGCCACCGCGCCCCGCTCCGCTTCGTTCAGCACGACACGCAAGCGCAGGCAGGCCGGGCCGCCGCCGTTCTTCATGCTCTCGCGCAGATCGAACACCAGTACATCGTCGATGGGCGCCGTGCTGGCGACCAGCTCGTCGAGATAAGCCGCCACGCGCGGATTCTCACGGGACTCCTGCGGCACGACCAGCACCTGCTTGCCGCTGGTTCCGTCGTTGAGCAACAGCAACTGGCTGTTGAACAGATACGACGACACGGCATCGGCGACGCTCACCTGCGCATCCGGCACTTCGATCACGTTGAACTCGCCGTTGAACTTCGAGAGCTTCGAACGCAGTTCGTCGTACACAGCCTTTTGCTCGACAAACGCAAGCTGATGGCAGAACAGCGTGCGCGCATTGCCAACCGCGATCACATCGTTATGAAACACGCCCGCGTCGATCACTTCGGGCGTCTGTTGCGCGTACACGGTCGCGTCGTCGGCAAGACCGTGACGGTGCGCAACCGCGCGGCTCGCCTCGAACGTCTGACGCGCGGGATAGCGCTTCGGCTCCGGCCCGCGGCGATATTCGCTGCGTCCGTACACGAAGAACTCGACGCCCTTCGCGCCATATTCCGCGCAAAAACGCGTGTGGTTCGCCGCGCCTTCGTCGCCGAGCGCGGGCGTGCCGGGCAATGCCTCGTGCACGACGAAGTGTGATGGGTCGGCGAAAATCGCGCGCAGCGTGCGGCGCGTCGCTTCATGCTCGATCGCGCGATGCAGCTTGCTGGTCAGGTTCGCGGGCGTGAAATGCACGCGGCCATCCTGCGTATCCGCCGAGGGGCTGACCGTCGCAGCATTCGCCGTCCACATCGCGGATGCGGAACTCGCCGCCGCGAGCAGCTCCGGCGCGTTCTTCGCGACGCGCTCGATCACGCTCGCGTCGTCGCCGGAAAAACCGAGCTCGCGCAACAGGCGTATCGACGGGCGCTCTTGCGGCGGCAGCACGCCCTGTTTGAAACCGAGGTCCGCGAGCTGCTTCATCTTGCGCAGGCCCTGCTTGGCAGCGGCCTTCGGGTTCGCGACGGACTTGTCGTTGTTCTGCGACGCGACGTTGCCGAACGACAGCCCCGCGTAGTTGTGGGTCGGTCCGACAAGTCCGTCGAAATTGGCTTCAGTGGCTTGCATCGTCGATCCTTAGAAATGAAGACCCGGCGACACGCTCGCGGGCATTTGCAGTTGCGCGCTTTCGACAGAGGCCATCGGGTACGCACAGTAATCGGCCGCGTAGTACGCGCTCGGCCGGTTGTTGCCCGAGCGGCCCGTGCCGCCGAACGGCGCCGCCGAAGAAGCGCCATTGGTCGGCCGGTTCCAGTTCACGATGCCGGCGCGGATCGCGCGCTGGAAGTGCGTCCACAGCGCTTCGTCGTCGGCGAGCAAGCCCGCGGACAGGCCGAACTCCGTGTCGTTCGCACCCGAGATCGCTTCGTCGAACGAGCCGTAACGGACGATCTGCGCGAGCGGCCCGAAGTGTTCTTCGTCCGGCAGGTTCGTCACATTCGTGACGTCGAGAATGGCGGGAGAAACGAATCCGAGCTTCGGATCGCGCTGCTCCATCTTCAGCAGCGGCTTCGCGCCATCCGCAATCAGACGTTCCTGCGCTTCGACCAGACGCGCCGCCGCACGCGCCGAAATCACCGCGCCCATGTACGGCTGCGGATCGGCGTTGTACTCGCCCACGGCAATGCGCGAACTCACTTCGACGAGACGCGCGAGGAACTGATCGCCGAACGCGTCGTTCGGCACGAAGATGCGGCGCGCGCACGTGCAGCGCTGCCCTGCCGACAGGAACGCCGATTGAATCGTGTGATGCACGGCGGCATCGAGATCGGCGACGGGCGCGACCACGAGCGGATTGTTGCCACCCATCTCCAGCGCGAGCACGATCTCGGGACGGCCGCCGAACTGCTTGTGCAGCAGCGTGCCCGTGTCGGAACTGCCCGTGAAGAACAGGCCGTCGATCTGGCGATGGTTCGCGAGCGCAACGCCCGTGTCCTTCTCGCCCTGCACGAGGCTCAGCACGCCCGCGGGCAGGCCTGCATCGCGCCACACCTCGACGGTCAAGCGCGCCACGCCCGGCGCGAGTTCCGAAGGCTTGAACACGACCGCGTTGCCCGCGATCAGCGCTGGCACGATATGTCCGTTCGGCAAATGGCCGGGGAAGTTGTACGGCCCGAACACAGCGACGACGCCATGCGGACGATGACGAAGCACTGCTGTGCCGTCGGCCATCGCGGCGCGCCGCTCGCCCGTGCGTTCGTTGTACGACTGGACCGAGATGTCGACCTTCGCCGCCATCGTCGCGACTTCCGTGCGCGCTTCCCACAAAGGCTTGCCCGTTTCGCGGCCAATCGCCTCGGCAATCGATTCCTTGCGCTCGTTGATCAACGCAGCGAAGCGGCGCACGACAGCGACGCGCTCGTCGAGGCTAACGGCCGACCACAACGCGAACGCACGGCGCGCGCTCATCACGGCGCGATCGACGTCTTCCGCCGACGCGCTATTGCCTTCCCACACCGTCGCGCCCGTGCCCGGGTTGCGCGATGCGAATGCGTGTCCTGTGCCGGCGACCCATTCGCCGTCGATGAAAAGCTCGCTCATGTCAGTCCTTATTTCTGTTTCAGGGGCAGCACGCGCACCGGCTCGCCTGCCTTCACGTTCAAAGCCACCGCTTCGTCCGCCGTCAGACGGAACACGCCGTGGTCCACGACACCCGCCGCGACGCCCGTGCGGAAATCGTCCAGCGACGTGTTCGAGACGAGCGAACGGGGGCCGCCCTCCTGCGCTGCGACGGCAGCAATCTCGACGGGCACGACGACGCTCTCGCGCACCGTGCGCAGATCGGCGACGTGGCATTCGAGCACAGGACCCGCATCGAAAATATCGACGTGATTCTCGTAACGCAGCCCTTCCGCTTCGAGCATCTTGCGCGCAGGCAACGTGTCGCTATGCGTGAGGCCGATGGCCTGCTGCGCTTCGTCGGGCAGCAGTTCGACGTACACGGGAAAACGCGGCATCAGCTCCGCGAGGAACGACTTGCGGCCGTGCGAGCTGAGATAGTCGGCGGCATTGAAATCGATCTGATAAAAATGCGAGCCGACCGCGCGCCAGAACGGCGACGTACCGTCGGAATCGAAATGGCCGCGCAGCTCCGCGCAGATGCGCTGCGGAAAGCGCTCGCGAAACTGCGCGATGAACATGAAGCGCGAGCGCGACAGCAGACCACCCACGCCATGTGCGCGATAACGCGGGCTGAGAAACAGCGAGCACACTTCCGCGTAGCCCGTCAGGTCGTGCGAGATGTTGAGCGCACGCATGCGCGTCCAGATGCCGAGATCCTGCGACGCATGCACGACCGTGCTCACGCGATAGTTATAAAACGGCTGCTCGAGTCCCACGGCTGTTTCGATCCCGCAGACACCGGCAATGTCCTTCGTCTGCGAATCTTCCATCACGAAGAAGTAACCCTTTTCGTGCGGCACGGCCTTGTCTTCGAGCGTGCGACGCACGCGCTCGACGCGCTCGGCGAGCGCATCGCGATCCGGCTTGAAGGTCGTGAGACCGGGACCCGTCTCCTGAGCGAGCGCGACGAGCGCGTCCACATCGCCCGTCTGCACGACGCGAACGACGATCATTGTGCTTCTCCCGTGGTGTGTGTCGGTTCCTGCTGATGCAGCGGCACGCAGCGCACCGTATCGCCGTCCTGCACGTCGAGCGCATGGCGCGCGGCAGCCGGCAGCGGCGCGCCGCCGTCCGTCTGCGCGGGCAGATCGGCGAGCACGCAGCGGAATTCGCCCGGCTTGTTGCTCGCGATCAGATACGTCGCGCCCTGTTGCGCCGATGTTTCGTGCACGGTGCGCGTCTCGTTGCGCTTCACGCACGCGCTGCGTTCTATTTGCGCGGTCAGCACGGGGCCGGCATCGAAGATATCGACGTAGCGGTCCGTCTCGAAGCCTTCTTCCATGTGGATGTCGTACGCGAGCAGCGCCTTTTCGTCGGGCTCGCCGAGCACGCGCTGCGCAGCTTCGGGCAACAGCGGCACATAGATCGGATAGCTCGGCATCACTTCCGCGATGAACGTGCTGCTGCGGCCGCCCGACTGCACTTCGATATCGGCGAAATTGCGGCCGAAGAACTTGCGGCCCACGGCTTCCCAGAACGGCGACACGCCCGTATCGTCCGTCACGCCGAGCAGCAGCGAGAACACTTCGGACGTGAAGCGCTTGCGGTTCGCGGCGATGTACATCATCCGCGCACGCGACATCAGATGCGCGGCGGCATCGCCGCGCATCGCCGGGTCGATATAGAAACCGGCGAGACGGCTCTTGCCCGTCAGTTCATGCGACATCGTCAGCGCGTGAATCTTGCGGTTAACGTGCAGTTCGCGCGACGCGTGAATGAGGGCGTCGTTGCGGAACACGTAGAACGGCTCCGAATAGCCCGCTGCCGCGACGATGCTCGACGTGCCGTGCAGCTTGCCCGTCTCGCTGTCTTCCAGCACGAAGAGATAGAACTCCTCGCCCGGAAAATCGACTTCCGCGCGAAACGAGTCTTCCGACAACGCGACGCGCGCCTCCAGCGCGCGCCGGTCGTGCGGCAGCGAGTGCAGCACGGGCTGCGCGGTGCGCGCCATCTGTTGCAACGCGTCGAGATCGGCCAGGCGGCCAGGGCGGACGAAGAGCATCGTGGTCTCGTGTAATGTGGCTTGAAGGATTACTTCGCGAGCGCTGTTGCGCCGACGACTTCCTCGATCGCCTTTTCGAAGCGCGCGAGACCTTCGTTCATGTCGTCAGCGGAAATGATCAGCGACGGCGCGAAACGCAGCACATCGGGACCGGCCATCAGCATGATGACGCCGTGCTTGCCGGCTGCCGTGACGAAGTCTTTCGCGCGGCCCTTGAAAGCTTCCGTGAGTTCCATGCCGATCAGCAGACCCTTGCCGCGCACGTCCTTGAAGATGCCGAAGCGTTCGTTGATCTTCGCGAGCGTCGCCTTGAACTGTTCGCTGCGCGCGCGCACGCCCTCCAGTAGTTTCGGGTCGCTGACGAGATCGACCACTTTCAGCGCGATCGCTGTCGCGAGCGGATTGCCGCCGTATGTGGTGCCGTGCACGCCGACCTTGAAGTGGGCGGCGAGTTCGTTCGTGGTCAGCATCGCGCCGATCGGGAAGCCGTTGCCGAGCGCCTTCGCGGTGGTCAGGATGTCGGGCGTGACGCCCGTGTCCTGATACGCATAAAAGAAGCCCGTACGGCCGACGCCCGTTTGCACTTCGTCGAAAATCAGCAGTGCGTTGTGCTGGTCGCAGGCTTCGCGCAGCGCTTTCAGGAACGCGGGATCGGCGGGGATCACGCCGCCTTCACCCTGCACCGGCTCGACGATCACCGCGCAGGTTTTCGGGCCGATCGCGGCGCGCGCCGCTTCGATATCGTTGTAAGGCAGGTGCCTGATGCCGGCGGGCACAGGGCCGAAGCCTTCCGAGTACTTCGGCTGTCCGCCGACGCTCACCGTGAAGAACGTGCGGCCGTGGAACGACTGGGTGAACGAGACGATTTCGTCCTTCTGCGCGCCGTGGCGGTCGAAGGCGACGCGGCGCGCGAGTTTCAGGGCGGCTTCGTTGGCTTCCGCGCCAGAGTTCGCGAAGAACGCGCGGTCGGCGAAAGTCAGCTCTTCGAGGCGTTTTGCGAGGCGCAGGACGGGCTCGTTCGTGTAACCGTTACCGATATGCCACAGCTTGGCGCCCTGATCGTGAAGAACCTTCAGCAGTTCGGGATGCGCGTGGCCCAGCGCCGTGACGGCGATGCCGCCCGCGAAGTCGATGTAGTCCTTGCCTTGCGTGTCCCATACGCGGGAACCGGCGCCGCGGTCCGGTACGAAAGACGCTGGCGCGAAGACGGGGACCATGACTTCGTCGAAGGTCTGGCGGGTGACATTTTGGTCGTGCATGGCGGGGCCTCGGGGTTTGGTCACTTTGACGGTTCTTAGTTTAGGTGACAGTGGGCGGGGCGTCTTGCGTGGAAGCGACGGGTTCTTTTTTTATGTCTGCGACGCTGGGGGTGGGTTGGGGTTTTTTGTTGCCTTGCGGCGATGGGCGGTTTGCCTGGTTTTTGCTGGCATCCGAGGGTGAGCCTTCGCGGCGCGGGCGTTGCCGGTCGGTGTTTTGCTCTTTTCGCTGGCATCCGTGTTGCGCCATCGCGGCGCGGGCGGTTTGGTTTGCTTGTGTTTTCTCTGGCATCCGCGTTTTCCCTTCGTGGCACGGCCGGTTTGGTTGTTCTAGCCCTTGCGCTGGCATCCGCGATTTGCCTTCGTGCTTCAAGCGTCGCCCCTGTGCGGGGCGGCACCTACTTTTCTTTGCCGCCGCAAAGAAAAGTAGGCAAAAGAAAGCGGCTAACACCGCCAACATTTCTTCTTGCCTGAGGGCCCCCAACCGGTCCCACGCCTCACACGGCAACATCTCTGTTGGCGCCCGTTGCCAACGCACTGAATGAGCGCCTCACCCACTTCAAACACCCGCGCAAGGGCTGGCGGCAGCGAATGGTTTCTGCCGCCCAGGTGGCAAACTGTGTGTAGGTTGCCGCGGCGTATAGCTTGGCGCTCTTACATAGCGGACGCGCGTGCTATCGGGTTCGAAGTGAGGCGTGTGTGGCGCTACGGCCTACACACAGTTTGCCACCTGGGCGGCGGAGGACTATCTGGCACGGCGTGCTGCGACGCGGGTGCATGAAGCGGGTGCATGAAGCGGGTGAGGCGTACAGAGAGAGCGTTGGCAACGCACGATAACAACTGTGTTACCGCGTGAAAGACGGGGCCGTTGGGGGCCCTCAGGCAGGAAGAAGAGTTGGCGGTGTGAGCCGCTTTCTTTTGCCTACTTTTCTTTGCGGCGGCAAAGAAAAGTAGGTGCCGCCCCGCACAGGGGCGACGCATGAAGCACGAAGGCAAAACGCGGATGCCAGCGCAAGGGCTAGAACAACCAAACCGGCCGTGCCACGAACGCAAAACGCGGATGCCAGCGCAAAGGCAAACACACCGCGCCGAAGCTCGCGCAGCAAACACCGTAGCGCGGATGCCAGCGCAAACACCAGCAAACCACCCCAGCGTCGCAAGACAAAAAACCTAAACCTCTTGATCCGGCGGCTCAATCAACGCCGCGGGCCGCGGCTCGCTAATCGCCGCACTGCCACCGCTGCCATGCTGCTTCTCGATGAAATTCCTCCGCTCTTCACGCGGCGTAACGCCAAATTTTTCCCGATAAGCATTAGAAAAATGCGCAGCAGAAGAAAACCCACATGCAAGGCTAATCTGCACAACAGACTTACTAGTCCGCTGCAACTGCGTCCGCGCCTTCGCAAGGCGCAAACCGAGGTAATACTTCGACGGCATCGACCCAAGATACTGCCGAAACAGCCGCTCCAGCTGCCGACGCGAAACGCCAACAAGCCCAGCTATCTCATCCGAAGTCAGCGGATCCTCAATATTCGCTTCCATCAACAGCAAAGCATCATTCAACCGAGGATGCCGCTCGCCCGGCGCCGTCACGAACGGAATCCGCTGACGCTCTTCACCGGACCGCAGCACGCCAACGCCTAAAGTATCGGCGATACGGTCAGCCAGCTCCGGCCCGTGCTCACGCCCAATCATGGCCAGCATGAAATCAACCGTCGCCTGCCCACCCACGCAGGTCGCGCGATCACGATCGATCTCGAAGATCTGCTGCGTAACGATCGACCGCTCGAATTGCTCGGTGAACTGCTGATACGTCTCCCAGTTCACACTCACGCGATAGCCGGAGAGTTGCCCCGCCATCGCCAGCCACCACACGCCGTGGTGAATACCCGTCACAAGCGGCGTACGCTGCCCAACCCGCGACAGACTGGCAAGAAACATCCGGTAATCCGCAAACTGCTGAAAGCGCTCACTAACGAGAACCAGCCAGTCGCATGAAATCGCATCGCCGAATGCGGCATCGGCAGGCCACTGCGCGCCGCCCGCGAGCGGCACCGGCCGGCCGTCCCACGAGCACACCTGCCAGCGGTACAACGCGCGGCCATCAATCTCATTCGCAAGATTCAGCGCATCGACAATAGGCCCCACGCCCGACATCGAAACGGGTGGCAACGCGACAATCGCGACCTGAGTCGTGCGTGCCGGACTGGACGACGGACGTGGCATTAACGTGTGCTGCGGGACGCCCGCTTACTTGAGACTGCCCGACAGGAACTGCTTCAGCCGCTCGCTCTTCGGCGTGGCCAGCACCTCGGACGGCACGCCTTCTTCCTCCGTGCGGCCCTGATGCAGGAACATCACATGGTTCGACACGTTGCGCGCAAAGCCCATTTCGTGCGTCACGACGATCATCGTGCGGCCTTCTTCAGCGAGCTTCTGCATCACCTTCAGTACTTCGCCGACCAGCTCGGGATCGAGCGCGGAAGTCGGCTCGTCGAACAGCATCACGTCCGGGTTCATCGCCAGCGCGCGCGCAATCGCCACACGCTGCTGCTGCCCGCCCGACAGATGCGACGGATACTGCTTCTCCAGACGCGGTGCAAGACCGACCTTCTCCAGATACTCGCGCGCGCGCTCTTCGGCTTCCTTGCGCGACAGGCCGAGCACGTGAATCGGCGCCTCGACCACGTTCTCCAGCACGTTCATGTGCGCCCACAAGTTGAAGTGCTGGAACACCATCGCGAGCTTCGTGCGGATGCGCTGCAGCTGCTTGTGATCCGCGACCTCGAAGTTGCCGTGACGATCGACCTTCGTGCGCACCGCTTCGCCATCGACGACGATCTGACCGGCGTTCGGCCGCTCGAGAAAATTGATGCAGCGCAGGAACGTACTCTTGCCCGACCCGCTCGCACCGATGATGCTGATCACGTCGCCCTTGTTGGCATTCAGCGAGACGCCCTTCAGCACTTCGTTATCGCCATAGCGCTTGTGGATGTCCTGCACGGCGAGCTTGCAGGCTTCCGTTTGAGTCGTGTGGAGCAAGGTGCTCTCCCAGAGTGAAGACGGGTGAAACGGTGCTTACGTATTACGGGCTCTCGGCCGGTCAACGCCGCACGGCCAGATACGCAAGCCAGTGGCGCTCGGCGCGCCGGAACAACGCAACCAGCGCGAACGATACAGCAAGATAAATCAGCGCCGCGAGCCCGAAAGCCTCGAACGAGCGGTACGTCGCGGAGTTCGCATCGCGTGCGACCTTCAGCACGTCGGGTACGGTCGCGGTGAAGGCGACGGTGGTCGCGTGCAGCATCAGGATCACTTCGTTACTGTACAACGGCAGCGCGCGGCGCAGCGCGGACGGTATCACAATCCGCCGGTACATCGTGAACCAGCTCATGCCATAGGCGCGCGCGGCTTCGACCTCGCCGTGCGAGGTCGCGCGAATCGCGCCCGCGAAGATCTCCGTGGTGTACGCACAGGTGTTCAATGCGAACGCGAGAATCGCGCAGTGAAACCCGCTGCGGAAGAACGAATCGAGCAGCGCATGCGAGCGCACGAACTCGAGGCTGTAAATGCCCGTGTAGATCAGCAGCAACTGCACATAGAGCGGCGTGCCGCGAAACACGTAGGTGTAGAGGCGCACGGGCGTCGACAGCCAGCGCTTTCTCGATACCCGCGCCACAGCTAGCGGAATCGACGTCACAAAACCGATGCCGATCGATGCGACCAGCAGCCACAATGTGACGGCAAGACCCGAGATACGTTGCCCGTCCCAGTAGAGGAACGCGCGCCAGAACTGGTTGAGAATGTCGATCATGATCGTCTCCTGCGCGTGGCGCGAATTAGAGTTCGGCGTGTCGAACGCCGATCGAATAGCGCTTCTCCAGCCAGATCAGCACGAGGTTCGACACGGTCGTGATGGCCAGATAGATCGCCGCGGCAACGAGGATGAAGAAGAACATGTTGAACGTGCTCTTGCCGGCGTCCTGCGCGGCCTTGACGACATCGGCGAGTCCGATGATCGACACCAGCGCCGTCGCCTTCACGAGCACCTGCCAGTTGTTGCCGATGCCCGGCAGCGCGAAGCGCATCATCTGCGGGAACATGATGCGGGCGAATACGCGCGCGCCGCTCATACCGTATGCCGCGCCCGCTTCGAGCTGGCCGCGCGGCACGGCGAGAAACGCGCCGCGAAAGGTCTCGGTGAAATACGCGCCGTAGATGAAGCCGAGCGTCAGCACGCCCGCGACGAACGGGTCGATGTCGAATTGCGGCAGGTTCAACGCGTCGGTCAGGTTATTGACGGCGATCTGGATGCTGTAGAACAGCAGCAGCATGAGAACCAGGTCGGGCACCGAACGGATCAGCGTCGTGTAGCCCGTCGCGATCGCGCGCATCGGCCGGCTCAACGACAGCTTCGCCGCCGCGCCGACCAGCCCCAGCACGACGGCCGTCGCCAGAGAAAGAACCGACAGCTCGATCGTCTTGATCGTGCCTTCGAGGAGCACCGGGCCAAAGCCATATAAGAACACGCGTGTCTCCTTTGAGGTTATCCGGACAGCCACAACGAACTGCGGCATGGCGCGGATACTCGCAAGCAAAAATAAATTGCTCAAACCGGGACATGCGCTTGTTGTGCATCGCAACATCCGCGAAGGCGCTGCATGGCGGGCGTTGGACGCCCGGTATAGCGGGCGCTATCTGTTTGTAAGCGGATGGTGCGCGCATTGCGTGTGCCGCGAATTAGCAAGTTTGCGGTCGCTTTTTCGATAGACGCGCGAAGCCGCCCGCATGCTCGCAAACCCGCGCCGATTGGGGCTTTCCCTGAAAGACAGCCGCATCCGATACTGCCAGGCGCTTCCCGTGGAAGCCGTCCCGACGCACCCGCGTTAGACTGGCTTCTTCCTTCGACACCCGACGCTTCTGCGACAAGGATCGCCGCATGACACTTCGCCCCGACTCCACGACGCTCGACGCCTACACTCACGACGCCGCCCGCTACTCGCGCGAATGGCTCGACCAGCCGCCGCCCGACGACATGTATGCGCTGTGGGAAAACCATCTGCTGCCGACGGGCAAGACGGCCGATATCGGCTGTGGCAACGGGCGCGACGCCGCATGGCTCGCGGACCATGGGTATCGCGTGACGGGGTTCGATGCGTCGGAGGGTTTGCTCGAAGAAGCGCGGCGGCTCTATCCGCAGATTGCGTTTCGCACCGCGACGCTGCCGTCGCTCGCCGAGATCGACGAGCAGTTCGACAACGTGGTCTGCGAAACCGTGCTGATGCATCTGCCCGTGGACGCCATCACCGATGCCGTCGACAACCTCGTGCGCATCCTGCGGCCCAACGGCATGCTGTATCTGTCGTGGCGCGTGACGGAGGGCGTGGACGCGCGCCAGCCGGATGGACGGCTTTACTCGGCGTTCGAGCCGTCGCTCGTCACGGACGCGCTGACCAGCTGCGTGATCCTGTTCGCCGACGACACGACGAGCGCCAGTTCCGGCAAACGCGTGTGCCGCATCATCGCGGCGAAGCGGTCCGAGGACTGAGCACGTATCGGGTCACGTATCAATCGATGCCGAGACATGCGCGGATTGCGGGCAGCATCGCCTCGACGGCCGCGCGCCCTTCCGCAATCGCGGGCTCCGCACGGTGAAAGTCGAAGATGCCCATACCCGCGAGGCGCGGCTGGATCAGGATGTCGGCCGGTTCGCCCGCGAGGCGGCTGCGCGTGATCCGCACCTGCATGATGTCGATGCTTTGCGCGATCGAACTGAGCATCGACGGCACGCGCGCGCTCGGCGCAGGCGCCACGCGCACATCACGCGAATGCTGTTCGGGCGAAGGCTGCAGCCAGTTCGGAAACGGCTTGCCGTTGCGCCGTAGCAAAACAGGCGGCGCCGGCGTCGCGATCGCGGGCGGCGGCGCGTCGGGATCGAGCGGCAGCTGCTCGGATTCTTCGACGGCTCGCTCGATGACGGCCTCGATCGATTCTTCCGTCGGCATGGGCGGCAGATCGACCACCGCGCCGCCGAAGTCGCGGCCATTGAGAATGTCGTTGTTCAGGTCCACGGCGATCACGCAGTCGGCCCGCATGCCGCGCGCCGCCGATACGGGCACGGGGTTCGACAGCCCGCCGTCGACGAGCCACACGCCCTCATGCAGCACCGGCGTGAAAATGCCTGGAATCGCAATCGACGCGCGCACGGCATCCACCACGCCGCCGTCCTGCAGCCACGTCTCGCGGCCCGAATCGAGTTCCGTCGCGACGGCGGCGAACGGCATCTGCAACTGGCTGATCTCGCGTCCGTTGAAGCGGTTCGCAAACACCTGGATGACTTTCCTGCCGCCGAGCAGCCCGCCCGAAAAGCGCAGATCGAGCAGACGCACGACCGACTGCCACGTGAGCCCCGTCACCCACTCTTCTAGCCAGTCGAGATCGCCGTTCGCATAGACGGCGCCGACCAGCGCGCCGATCGACGTGCCCGCCACGAGGTCCGGCTTGATGCCCGCGTCGTGCAGCGCCCGGATCGCCCCGATGTGCGCCCAGCCGCGCGCGGCCCCGCCGCCGAGCACGAGGCCGATGCGCTTGTATCGCCTACGTGTGGCCATTGTTGTTTTCTCCCTTGTTTGCAGGCGTTTTCTGTTTGGACCGTGGCGTTCGTCTGTCGTTTTCAGCCCTCTTTCCAGCCTTCGCTTGCGGTCGCCCTGCTCGCCCTGGCTTATCCGCCCTCCGTCAGTGCCCGCGCATCACGTCCGAGCGCGAGGTCGTGTAGACGACGTGATTGACGTCGAAGTGCACGTTGAAAAAGCCCTCTTCGGTGACGCCGCCTTCGCGCCACTTCCAGCTCCATACCGTCTCGGGTTTGAGCGGATAAACGGCCACCTCGCCGGGCTTGCCGAGCAGGCGGCGCACTTCGTCTTCCGTCATGCCGGAGCGGATCTTCGCGAAGTTCGCGGCCGTCAGCACCTGCGTGATCGACTGCAACGTGCCGTCCGGGCCGATGTCGACCATGTATGTGTTGAGGCCTTGTGGACCGCGCGGATATTCGAACCGCTTCGAGCCGTCGGTGAACTGGCGCTCGGTTTCGGGCTTGCCCATCTGGTCGCGGATCTGCGCTTCCGTCGTGATGCCGGGCGTGAGTCCTTTCAGAAGCAGCGCATCCGGTTTGACGGCGTTGAAAAATTCCTTGAGCTTTTGCACTGCTTGCTCGCTCTGCTGGTCGTCGCAGCCGGCGAGCGCGGACAGCGCGCCTGCCATGGCCACGGAAAGCATCATGTTGCGCAACGAGGTGCGATTAACCATCTTCGAAAACTTGCTAGACACAAATGATGTGAACGACACAGAGCATAACCCGGTCGACAGCCGGATCGCGAACGATGGCTGTGCAGATGTGTATGGAAAGTTAAAGAATTGCTACGCGAGATTTCTCGTGCGCGAGAAGTGGGATCTGCGATGAACCCACGGAGAAGGCTTGCGAAGGGGAACGTGGTGGCGAATGCAGCAACATCGAAAGCGTTTCGGCCAGAAGCCACATGTGCTTCTGGCCGTGACGCAATTTTCACTGCTATGACGACCGCAACGACAGCGGCCGCTGGCCCCTCGACTATCCGGCAAGTGCTGACAATCTAGCGTCAGGTTCGAAAATGCGCGAGAGCGCGTTTACACCGAATCGGCTGACGAATCGCATGCGATCTCGCGTGCGGCGGCCAACGATTAGCGTCGGCACGCCAGCCTCGTGATTGCGTGATGCGTGTGAAGTCGCCGCGCCGACGCGCCGGGCGTCCTGCCTGCACCCGGCTGACCCGGCCGACCCGGTTCGTCCGGTGTGCATTGCGTAGCCGACCTACGCGTGACGTGAGGGGCCGACCGGCGTCGAGGTCCGTGGAGGCCGCCGCCTCGTCACGCGGGCATGCATTGCGCAGATCCGCGTCGTTGGCGGCGACGATGACACATTAACGCCCGCGCGCGCGTGATTCCGTGCGACGGCACACGCATCGGACCTTCTCGAAGCGGCCGGAAATGCATTTCGAGCCCTGTTTTCAGGGGTTTTCTGCATCGCTGGCCGCGCGGCCTCCGATTCGCGCACACGCCGACCCTGCTGCCGACAGGGACATGATCAGCCCGCCAGCAGGAACGGGAGCGCTTTGGCACAATCCCGTTTTCCCGCACGCCACGCGGACCCGCGCTTCGTCCTTGCAAAAGACGATAGTTGGCCGCACATCGATTCCATGATCCCCTTTTCCGTCCTCGACCTTTCTCCCATCACGGCTGGCGCGAGCGCGGCCGATGCGTTCCGCAATTCGCTCGATCTCGCGCAGCACGCCGAGCAATGGGACTACAAGCGCTTCTGGCTCGCCGAGCATCACAACATGACGGGTATCGCGAGCGCGGCGACGTCGGTCGTGATCGCGCATGTCGCGGGCGGCACGAAGACGATCCGCGTCGGCTCGGGCGGCGTGATGCTGCCGAATCACGCGCCGCTCGTGATCGCCGAGCAGTTCGGCACGCTGGCGTCGCTGTTTCCGGGGCGCATCGATCTGGGCCTGGGCCGCGCGCCCGGCACCGACCAGACCACCGCCCGCGCGCTGCGCCGCGATCTGAACGGCAGCGCCGATTCGTTCCCTGACGACGTCGTCGAGCTGCAGCGCTACTTTGCCGATCCCGTGCCGGGGCAGCGCGTGCGCGCCGTGCCGGGCGCCGGCCTGAAGGTGCCGTTGTGGCTGCTCGGCTCGAGTCTGTTCAGCGCTCAACTGGCGGCCGCGCTCGGTCTGCCGTTCGCGTTCGCGTCGCACTTCGCGCCGGATTACATGATGCAGGCGCTGCACGTGTATCGCGCGCAGTTCCGTCCGTCGGAGACGCTCGACAAGCCTTACGCGATGGTCGGCGTGAACCTGTTCGCCGCCGACACCAATGACGAAGCGCGCCGCCTCTTCACGTCGCTGCAGCAGCAGTTCATCAATCTGCGGCGCGGCACGCCGGGCCAGTTGCAGCCGCCCGTCGATCACCTCGCCGTGTCGGAGATGGAGTTGAGCAGCGTGCAGCACTCGCTGGGGTGCTCGGTGATCGGCGATCGCGAGACGGTGCGCGACGGCCTGCGCTCGATCATCCAGCAGACGGGCGCAAACGAATTGATGCTCACCGCGCAAATCTACGATCACGCGGCGCGGCTGCGTTCGTTCGAAATCGGCGCGCAAGTGCGCGAGGAGCTAGGCGACGCTTGAGCCCGGCGGTAGCCGGTACCACGCCGGCACGCACACCCGCGTCCGTTTGAAGCGAAGGCGCACCGCTGCCTTTGTTTCGAACGCACATTCGCGTGGTCAATGGTTTCCGGCAACAGATGATTCATTCAGCTGTACGACTCGCCGCCGATGAGAACGCCCGTCAAGGGGCGCCTCTCTCGTCTATCACTCGTTTTGCTGCGTTGAATCCTGCCGTCAAGGCGTCATCTTCCGTGCCGAAGACTTGATTTCCTTCCGCGACGAGCCCAATCGGCGCGCCTACCGGTCTTCTCGGGTCCACCGTGCAGATACTCACTACTGCAACGTACCCCACCGGGGGCCCATATGTGAATTCGCTTGACACAGCCCGCACAGACTCAAGCTTCACGGTGACCTCAAAGCCTTTGTACGAGTACATTTTTTCCATTGATTTACTCCCAGCCTGGCAGACCGCGAGCCGGTCGCACGCTCGAAGACAACGTAGCACAACAACATGCCGTGCAGCGCTGGTTTTTGCGGTCGGTAGCCAAGGCACAAATCCTGGCGGCTCGCGATTCGCTTGAATGCGCTCACAGCGACCGCCATCACCGTGGCTGCCTGCGGGCATGTGACGGCGCCTACAACTCAACAGTTCGGTTTGCCATGCGGTCGCCTAGACGAGGCACTGCACCGCAAAATGCCCCGACAGTTTTTCCAATCGATGAACAACGCAGGAATACGCTGGCGGGACAGAAAGCCGTTTGAACGCTCACCGATTCGTCGGCACCGCCGCCAACCCGTCCAGCAACGCCTTGTGAAATGCCGCTGGGTCCTGCATCTGCGGCGCGTGGCCGAGTTCGGCGAATTCGACGAGCGTCGCGTGCGGAATCGCCTTCGCTGCCGCCTTCCCCAGCTCCGGGTAATGACCGATCTTCGCGCGTACCTCAGGAGGCGCGGCGTCCTTGCCGATCGCGGTCGTATCCGTCTGCCCGATCAGCAGCAGCGTCGGCATCTTCAGCAGCCCAAGTTCGTACACGACAGGCTGCGTGGAGATCATGTCGTACAGCAGCGCCGAATCCCACGCGACTTCCTTCTTGCCCGGCCCGCGGTACATCCCCGCGAGCATCTGCACCCACGGCTCGAAATCGCTGCGCCACTGGCCCGAGTAGTAGGTCGCCTGCTCGTAGCGGCGAATGCCGTCCGCCGTGGTCTTCAGTTCGCGCTCGTACCACTGGTCGACAGATAGCGACGGCACGCCCTTCGCCTTCCAGTCCTCCAGCCCGATGGGATTGACGAGCACCAGTTGCTGCGTCTGCGCCGGGTACATCAGCGCGTAGCGGATGGCCAGCATGCCGCCCGTCGAATGTCCGACGATAGTCGCGTTCTTCACGCCAATCGATTCGAGCAGCGCATGCGTGTTGCGCGCCAGCTGCTGAAAGCTGAATTGGTAGCGCTGCGGCTTGCTCGACTTGCAAAAGCCGATCTGGTCGGGCGCGATCACGCGATAACCCGCCGTCGACAGCCGCTCGATCGTGCTTTCCCATGTCGCGCCGCAAAAATTCTTGCCGTGCAGCAGCACGACGGTGCGGCCGTTCGGATGCTCGGGCGCGATGTCCATGTAAGCCATATGCAGCGCCTCGCCCTGCGACGTGAACTCGAACTGCCGCACGGGCGCGGGATAGTTGAAGCCCTGCAACTCGGGGCCGTACGCGGGACCGTCGTCGGCGGCCGCGCTCGACGCAGGCGCGGCGGCGGCATTGACGGCTTCGGCGGCGCACGCGTCGAGGCCCAGCATGGCGATGCAGGCGGACAGGGAAACGGCAACGAGGGATGAACGGAGTGTCATAGGGTGGCGGACAAAGGCAAGGACAGGAGCAAGGGAAACACAGGCCCGTCATGATGCACGCGTCGCGGCCCGCTTGCAGCGGCGCGTGCAACGGCCTCGCCCGAAGCAGCCGCGCCCGCGCGTCAAACAGCCGTTTCAAGTCCCGCGCGGGTTCTGCGCTTGGTCCGTCCGGCATAATTTGCCCGAACGGCTGACGGCCAGGCATCGCGAAGCCGCCTTTTCTACCGGCCCGCGCGCGGCCTATCCCGCCGGACCACGCACGAATGTGGCATGGCGAACGCGGCATGTTGCGCGCGGCAGGCGCATGGTCCAGACTAATCGCTGGCCGGCGGGAACGTGCATTGCGGACGCCAGCCGACAGCCAGGGCCAGAAGCCATCGCGCAAAAGACCAAGACCACAACAACAACGCACAGCGTCAGATAAAAGACAGAAAAACACAGCAACGCCGGGGCAAAGAAAAGCTTCCACCAGGGCTCACCAATAAACGGAGACGCACATGGATTCGCCGGCAAGCCTCAACGATCTTCAACACACGACACTCGCCATCGTCCTCGCGGGCGGACGCGGCACGCGCCTCGGACCGCTGACGAACAAGCGCGTGAAGCCCGCCGTGCACTTCGGCGGCAAATACCGGATCATCGATTTCGCGCTGTCCAACTGCCTGAACTCGGGCATCCGCCGGATTGCCGTCGTCACGCAGTACAAGGCGCACTCGCTGCTGCGGCACGTGCAGCGCGGCTGGGGCTTCCTGCGCGGCGAGTTCAACGAGTTCATCGACCTGTGGCCGGCGCAGCAGCGCGTCGAAGGCGCGCACTGGTATCGCGGCACGGCCGACGCCGTGTTCCAGAACCTCGACATCATCCGTTCGATCGGCCCGAAATACGTCGTCGTGCTGGCGGGCGATCACATCTACAAGATGGACTACACGCGGATGGTGATGGATCACGTCGAATCGGGCGCCGATTGCACGGTCGGCTGCATCGAGGTGCCGCGCATGGAAGCGACGGCATTCGGCGTGATGCACGTCGACGAGCAGCGCCGCGTGACGGGCTTCGTCGAAAAGCCCGCCGATCCGCCCGCGATGCCCGGCCGGCCTGACATCGCGCTCGCCAGCATGGGCATCTACGTGTTCAGCGCCGACTACCTGTACTCGCTGCTCGAGGAGAACATCAGCAGCGTCGCGACGGACCACGATTTCGGCAAGGACATCATTCCGCGCGTCGTCACGACGGGGACGGCGATCGCGCATCCGTTCAGCATGTCGTGCGTGTCGTCGGACCCGAGCGTCGAGCCGTACTGGCGCGACGTCGGCACGATCGACGCGTACTGGGCCGCGAATCTCGATCTGGCGTCGACGATTCCCACGCTCGACCTCTACGACCGCAACTGGCCGATCTGGACGCACCAGGAACAGCTGCCGCCCGCCAAGTTCGTGCGCGACCTGAACGGGCTGCAAGGCTCGGGCACCAACCTGATCGTGTGCGGCGGCTGCGTGATCTCCGGCTCGCAGATTTCGCGCTCGGTGCTGTCGTCGAATGTGGTCGTGAGTTCGTTCTGTAACATCGCTGAGGCAGTCTTGTTGCCGCAGGTGTCGATCGGCGCGAGCTGCCGCCTGCGCAAGGTCGTAATCGACCGCGGCTGCCAGATTCCCGACGGCACCGTGATCGGCGAAGACCCGGTGCGCGACGGCGAACGCTTCTATCGGACCGACAGCGGCGTCGTGCTGGTGACGGCCGAGGCGCTCAAGCGGCAGTCGGCGGCTGCACGGTAGCGTTCGGCGGGCGGACACGGCAGGCACGGCGACCGCAGGCGGCACGCGACGAAGCGCGACGCAGTGCGCGGCACTCCGGCGGGTGCCGCCGCGCGCTGTCGGTCTCCGTTGCGCTCCGTCAAGCTCCGTTATGCGCGCGCTGCACGGCGCGGATCGACACCGTGCGGCGCACCGAAACGACACTGCGCAATCCACCGCAACCCTAGCGAACAGGACTGAAGCCCATGACGATCCGCGCGCTGCATGTCGCAAGCGAGCTGTATCCCCTTCTGAAAACGGGCGGCCTCGCCGATGTCGTGGGCGCGCTGCCGCCCGCGCTGATCGAACTGGGCGCCGACGCCCGCGTGCTGCTGCCCGGCTTTCCCGCTGTGGTAGCCGGGCTGTCGGACCTGCAGCCCGTCGCGCGGATTGGCGATCGCTTCGGCGCGTCGAACGTCAGGCTGGAGCGCGGCACGCTGAGCGCGAACGGCCTCGTCGTCTACGTGATCCGCGCGCAGACGCTGTACGACCGCGACGGCAACCCGTATCTCGACGCCGAACACGTGCCGTACGGCGACAACGCTCAACGCTTCGCGATGCTCGGCTGGACGGCGGCGCAGATCGCGCAGCATCTCGACCCCGCATGGGCGCCGCAGGTCGTCCACGCGCACGACTGGCACGCGGGGCTCGCGCCCGCCTATCTGAAAGCGGCCGAACGCGAGCACGGCAAGCCCGCCGCGCGCACGGTGTTCACCGTCCACAACCTCGCGTATCAGGGCGTCTTCCCGTCGCAGCAGTTCGGCCAGCTCGGACTGCCCGCCGACTTCTTCAATATGAGCGGCGTCGAGTTCTACGGACAGATGTCGTTCCTGAAGGCGGGCCTGTTCTACAGCGACCGCATCACGACCGTCAGCCCGACCTATGCGCGCGAAATCCAGACGCTCGCGCAGGGTGGCGGGCTGGACGGGCTGTTGAGCCAGCGCTCGCACGATCTGTCGGGCATTCTGAACGGCGTCGACTATACGATCTGGCAGCCGACCACCGACTCGCTGATCGCCGCGCACTACACGGACACGCGCCTTGCCGGCAAGCGTGCGTGCAAGACCGCGCTGCAGGAGCGCTTCCATCTCGCGCCGAAAAGCGACGCGCTGCTGTTCGGCGTCGTGAGCCGGCTGACTGAACAGAAAGGCCTCGATCTGCTGCTCGCGGCGCTGCCCGAAATCATCAAGCGCGGCGGCCAACTGGTGGTGTTCGGCACGGGCGACCCGGCGCTCGAAAACGGCTTGCAACTCGTCGCGCAGGCGCATCCCGAAAGCGTCGCCGTCGAACTCGGTTTCGACGAAACGCTCGCGCATCAGATCGTCGCGGGCAGCGACGTGATTGCCGTGCCGTCGCGTTTCGAGCCGTGCGGCCTGACGCAGCTCTATGCGCTCGCGTATGGGTCGCTGCCGCTGGTGCATCGCGTGGGCGGCCTTGCTGATACGGTCGTCGACGCCTCGCTGGAAAACATCGCCGACGATCAGGCAACAGGCTTTGTGTTCGAGCGCTTCGAGCCGGAAGCGCTCACGGCCGCGATCCGCCGCGCATTCGCGCTGTACGCGCGGCGCACCGACTGGAAAGCCACGCAGCGCCGCGCGATGCGCCAGGACTTCGGCTGGGGCGCGTCGGCAGAACGCTATCTCGCGCTGTACCGCGAGCTGGTGTGAGCGGATAAGCGCGCCGCATGATCTTGCGCAACATCGGCTAGCGCATTGATGGTTCGGCGCAACACGACGGGGCCGGATCGATTCCGGCGCGCGAAAACTCATGTATCTTGTGATGAACAGAGCGTGACGCGCCCTGTCGGCGATGCGCTGTCGCGCATCGTCGTTCGTTGTTCGCCGCGCCAAAGCGGTGCATCGAAGCTGCTCATCCGTTGCGCATTCTTTCTTCCGGCGCCCTTCCCGCGCCGTATCGGTTCGACATGAAAAACGTTCTGAGCATCCAGTCGCACGTCGTATTCGGGCACGCGGGCAACAGCGCCTCGGTGTTCCCGATGCGGCGTCTTGGCGTCAATGTGTGGCCGCTCAACACGGTGCAGTTCTCGAACCATACGCAGTACGGTCATTGGGAAGGCAGTGCGATCGATGCGTCGCAGATGCTCGCGCTCGTCGAAGGGATTGGCGCGATCGGCGTGCTGCCGCGCTGCGACGCGGTGCTGTCGGGCTATCTCGGCACGCCCGAGCAGGCGCAGTCGGTGATCGAGATCGTGCGCGCCGTGAAGTCGGCGAATCCGCATGCACGCTATTTCTGCGATCCGGTGATGGGCACGTCGACGGGCTGTCGCGTCGAGCCGGGCATCCAGGAGTTTCTGGTCCGGACGATGCCCGAGGTGTCCGACGTGATGTGCCCGAACCATAGCGAGTTGCAGCGGCTCGTGGGACGCGAGATCGAGACCGTCGAGGAAGCCGTCGCGGCGTGCCGGGAGGTGATGGAGCGCGGGCCGAGGATGATGCTCGTCAAGCATCTGCTCGATCGCAACAGCCTCGCGGACCGCTTCAACATGCTCGTCGTCACGGAGCGCGAAGCCTGGATGGGACAACGGCCGCTCTATCCGTTCGCGCGGCAGCCGGTAGGCGTCGGCGATCTGACGAGCGCGGTGTTCGTCGCGCGCACGCTGCTCGGCGACTCGGTGCGTAGCGCGTTCGAGCATACGGTCGCCGCCGTGAACGCCGTCGTGCACGCGACGTGGGACGCCGGGCGTTATGAGCTGGAGATCATCGCCGCGCAGGATGAAATCGCCCGTCCGCGGGAATGGTTCGATGCGTGGGTGGTGGAGTCGGCGTAAGCAGCAGACTTAAGGCAACGGGCACGAGACACGCCTGCGTCAGCCTGACGTCCTATAATGCGTGCCGCGCGTAAAAACGCGCGGCATTTTTTATTGGCACTGGTTGACTGGCAAGAGAGGCATCGATGGACGGCACTATCCGCAGCGAACGTGAAGAGCAGTTTGAAGAGTTGTGCATCAGCGTCGACGCAGACGAGACGCACGAGCAGGAAGCGATCGAATTCTTCGAAGCGCAATTCGGCGAAGCGGATTTCGATGCCGCGCAATGGCTCGATATTGCGCTGTACTATTCGCCCGCCGTCGCGCGCGGCATCGTCGACATGGTCACGCCCGACGACAAGGCGCGCAGCAACATCGCCCAGGTGATCGCCGACAATCTCGACATCTCGTACGGTGAAGACGAGTGCCAGCAGTTCGCGGAAACCATCCAGTTCGCGCTGGCCAATGGCGTGCCCGTCGATCTCGACGTGGTGCTCGACGGTTGTCACCGCGCGATCGACGACCTCGATACGTGGGCCGAAGACGACGTGAAGGAACCGCTGCTACGTCTGCGCGAAGAACTGTTGCGTATGCAGGGCGAGCAGTGAACGCCCCGCGCTAGAACACACCTACGCACACACCTGCGCGCAGCGCTTTCGGCATCAGGCGCTGCGCGCTTCAAACGTGCCCGATCAGGCGGCACGGCAAGCGCATCACGCGGCCCTCCTCCGCGCCCTCCTGCTCGACATCCCGCTTCATCTTCGCAGCCGACGCTTAAAAACGAGCGGCGGCGCTGTGCTGAAATGCGCATCCAACATGCCGCGAACTGCCAAGACGCACGCATATTGGCTTTCTATATTCGCGCCACGGATCGGCTGCAGCACGCGGGTTGCGCGACATTCCCGGTCCGTCGACAGACGGCGCGCAATGGTTTTGGCTTTGGTGTTTTCCAGCATTGCCTTGCACACTGCATCGTCCGTAATCTCGTCCGTGTTTTTAGTCCGTGCATTGTTTGCATACGCATTGAAGGAGACCTGTCGACACACTGCATCGCGCAATCCGACCGGCAGCGCCGCGCTTTCGAATCACGCGCGGCGCGCACTGCAAGCCGGCTGTTTTTCCCATCCCTGTCTGCCGATGTAAGGAGAAACCATGAGCTTTTGCAAGACGCTGAACCCGTTTGCCGTGATGTTGGGCGCCGTGCTGTCCATCGCGCCGCTCGCCAGTTTCGCCGCCGACGAACTGCCCGTGAAAATCGGCTTCGCCGCGCCGATGACGGGCGCCAACGCCGGCTACGGCAAAGACCTGCAGAACGGCGTGCGGCTTGCCCTCGAGGAAGCCAACGCGCAGAAGATCAAGATTGGCGACAAGGTCGCTCACTTCGATCTCGTGTCCGAGGACGATCAGGCCGACCCGCGCATCGGCGTGCAGGCCGCGCAGAAACTGGTTGACCAGAACGTGTCGGGCATCGTCGGCCATTTCAATTCGGGCACGACGATCCCCGCTTCGCAGATTTATGAGCAGGCGGGCATTCCGATGATCGACCCTGCCGCGACGAACCCGACCATCACGAATCGTGGGTTTGCGAACACGTTCATGGTGATCTCGACGGACGCGCAAAACGCCGGCAACGCGGGCACGTACGCAGTGAAAACCACCAAGGCCAAGCGCATTGCGATCATCGACGACCGCACGGCATTCGGCCAGGGTGAAGCGGACGAGTTCGAGAAGGCGGTGAAGGCGGCGGGCGGCAACATCGTTGCGCGCGAGTTCACGAGCAACACGGCTGTCGACTTCAGCACGCAGCTCACGAAGATCAAGTCGACCAATGCCGATCTGATTTTCTTCGGCGGGCTCGATACGCAGGCGGCTGCGATTGCGAAGAAGATGAAGCAGCTTGGGATGACGGCGCAACTGCTGGGTGGCGGCGGCGTTGAAGACCCTGAGTTCATCAAGCTTGCTGGCGATGCGGCCGAAGGCGCGATGGCGTGGGAGTATGGCCGTCCGCTCGCGCAACTGCCGGGTGGCAAGGACTTCTCGGCGAAGTTCAAGAAGCGGTTTGGCGATGACATTCTGTCGTATGCGCCGTTCGGGTATGACGCGGCGTGGGCCGTGATCAAGGCGATGGAGACGGCGAAGTCGACGGATCCGAAGGTTTATCGCTCCGCGCTGAAGTCGATCAGTTTTGAAGGGGTGACGGGGACGATTTCGTTTGATGCCACGGGGGCGTTGAAGAGTGCTGCTTCTACGCTGTATCAGGTTAAGAATGGGGTTTGGGTTCCTGTCGTTACGAAGAGTGGGGTTTAAGGTTTAGGGTTTGGGTTTGGTTTTGCCAGCGGGCGCTGTGTTTTGGTTTGCATGGCGCTTTGCTGGCATTCGCAGGTTGTGCTTTCGCGGCGCGGACGTTGCCTATCGGTGTTCTTGCTTTTTCGCTGGCATCCGCGCTATGCCTTCGCCCTTCAAGCGTCGCCCCTGTGCGGGGCGGCACCTACTTTTCTTTGCCGCCGCAAAGAAAAGTAGGCAAAAGAAAGCGG
>NZ_JAWRXV010000414.1:0-335 GCF_046534875.1 Paraburkholderia sp. SIMBA_054
TCGTAGACCACCAGCGCGTGCCCCGGCAACGCCGCGCCACGCTGCTCGCGCAACGCCGCCAGCCGTTTCTCACTGGCCGGCAGGTGATTGCCATCAAGCACCCGCACACGCCAGCCGGGCAGGCTGGGCTGGCATGGCAACGCCGCCAGCACCGGCTCCAGACGCTGTGCGCTGCCCTGTACCAGGGCGCGCAGGATCGCGGGTTCGGTGCGGTTGACCTTCTCGTAGAGCGCGGCCAGCGACACCGGCAGGGGCTTCGTCTGTGTCGCTGCAGCGTGCAGCGACGGACTCAGTCCCAGCGACACCAGCGTCATCAGTTCAACCACCGTCGAGAA
>NZ_JAWRXV010000415.1:0-335 GCF_046534875.1 Paraburkholderia sp. SIMBA_054
AGATCGGTTCGCTGACGGGCCGTCTGTTGAAAGATCCGGAGCGTATCGAGATCGTTCAGCGCCTGGAACAACGCACGAACATCGCGCAAACCGTCCATTACGTGGACGACCGCGATCACAAGGACCGTCTGCTCGACCATCTGCTGCGTGACGAAGGCCTCGATCAGGCCATCGTCTTCACGGCAACCAAGATGGACGCCGATCAACTGGCCGGACGTCTCGCCGACGCCGGTTTCGAATCGGCCGCACTGCACGGCGACCTGCCGCAAGGCGCGCGTAACCGCACGATCAAGGCATTGCGCGAGCGTCGCGTGCGCGTGCTGGTGGCAACGGAC
>NZ_JAWRXV010000416.1:0-334 GCF_046534875.1 Paraburkholderia sp. SIMBA_054
ACTGTGTGTAGGTTGTCGCGTCGTATAGCTTGGCGCTCTTACAGGGTGGAACGCGTGCGCTATCGGTCCGAAGTGAGGCGTGTCTAGTGTTACGGCCTGCACACAGTTTGCCACCTTGGCGGCCGTGGACTATCTGGCACGGCATGCTGCAACGTGGGTGCCTGAAGCGGGTGAGGCGCTCATTCGAAGCGTTGGCAACGAACATGGGTCACGTGATTGCCGTGTGAAGCGTAAGACCGGTTGGGGGCCCTCAGGCTAAAACTAGAACTGGCGGTGTGAGCCGCTTTCTTTTGCCTACTTTTCTTTGCGGCGGCAAAGAAAAGTAGGTGCCGCC
>NZ_JAWRXV010000417.1:0-334 GCF_046534875.1 Paraburkholderia sp. SIMBA_054
GTCGAGCCGCGACTTCGGACCGGCTTCTATCAGTCCCATCCAGTCGAGCCAATCGCTCAGCGCACGGCGCGATCCTTCGATACCGGCAACATCGCCATGTACTACGAGGCCATAAGCCCTGCCCGCCAGATGCTTCGGGTAACCCCAGCCGGCAAGCTCGATTTTCTTCGCCTCCTCGGGCGTCTTGCCGTGCGTCGAGGTGGGATCGGGATTGCCGCCGTCCGCGCAAACGAGGCGATCCATTAGCAGCTTGAGCGGGCTCGCGACCTGATACCAATAGACAGGCGTGACGAAAATCACACCATGCGCGGCCGCAAAGCGCTCGTAAATCTCG
>NZ_JAWRXV010000058.1:0-62893 GCF_046534875.1 Paraburkholderia sp. SIMBA_054
AAATGTTGGCGGTGTTAGCCGCTTTCTTTTGCCTACTTTTCTTTGCGGCGGCAAAGAAAAGTAGGTGCCGCCCCGCAGAGGGGCGACGCGTGAACATCAAACACCATAACGCGGATGCCAGCGAAAAGCCAAACGCACAGGTGCGACACATGAAGCACGGAGGCAAAACGCGGATGCCAGCGCAAACGCAAGAGCACCAAACCAGCGCTGCAAGCAAAACCAACTACCTCTTAACAAACCTCAAAGTAGCATCAACAATCATAGCGCGATGCCGCGCCCTAAGCCTTGAATGAGAAGGATCCCGCCCAAACGCATTCCCAAACGTATGCCGATTGGCAATCCGATGAAAGCATAACGAACTGATCAACAGATGCAGATCAATCGGATCAATATCGTCACGAAAATCCCCTGAAGCAACGCCCCTCGCAAGAAGATCTTCAATAGTATGAATCACCGTCGCATTACGATTCTTGAAGGTCTTAACCTGCTCAATATACTTCGCACCGTGAATATTCTCGATCGTCACGAGACGCACGAAGTCGCGATGTTTATCATGATAGTCAAACGTAAACTCAACGAGACTACGCAGCCCGTCGACAGGGCTCATGTCGCTGACCTTCAGGTCCTGCTCAAGCGCGCGAATATCGCCATACACCTTCTCGAGCACGGCCTCATACAACCCTTCCTTGCTGCCGAAGTAGTAGTACAGCATGCGCTTCGTAGTGTTGGTGCGCTCCGCAATCGCGTCGACCCGCGCACCCGTGAGTCCCATCGACGAAAACTCCTGCGTGGCCACCTCGAGGATGTTGCGCTTCGTCTCTTCGGGATCGTATTTGCGCCGCGGTTCGGAGGGTTCGTTCGGGGTCTCGTTATGCTCGGGCGCGATAGCTCGGCTTCCCTTTTTCATTGTGTGTTCCGGCGGCGATGACGTTTCATTCTAGCATGCCGAAATCACCCGCCAGCGCGGCCTGGCGGCATGTCCAGCATCGCTGCGCGCCCCTTGCGCCCGCGCTGCCAGAAGGGCTCAGCCCGAGCGCCGCGAACGGTCCGCGAGCGCATCGCGCGTCTGCATCGCCGTGTATGTCAGCTGCGCGGCGGCGAGGCCCAGCGCACCGAACGTGTGCGTGAGGCCGAAGGCCGCGAACGCGTCAGGCACGGGCCGCTCGCCCGCGATCGCCGCCGCCAGCAGTTCGCCCGACACCGTGGTCGGCGCCATCCCATGTCCGCCGAAGCCGACCGCGTACCAGACGCCGTCCGCGCTCTGGCCGATCTGCGGCATCTTGTGCCGCGCGTAGCTCATCAGGCCGCCCCACGCATGGTCGACGCGCACGTCGCGCAACTGCGGATACACCTTCAGCAGATCGCGGCGCAGCAGCCGCGCAATCGCCTCGGGCTCGCGTTCCAGGATCGAGATGCGTCCGCCCCACAGAATGCGCGTGTCGGGCAATGGCCGGTAGTAGTCGAACGCGAAGCGCGTGTCATAGACGGCGCAACGGCAGTCGATGGCATCGGCGAGCCGCACGCCGAGCGGCTCGGTCGCCATCACGTAGGTCGCAATCGGCAGGACGGCGCGCTCGACGCGTCGATAAACGTTGCGCGCATAGCCACCGCCCGCCATCACGACATGCCTGGCGTCGATCGATCCTTGCGCCGTCCCGACCACGAACCCGCCGCCTTGCCTGCGCAGCGACGCGACTGGCGACTGCTCGACGATCCGCACGCCGGCCGCTTCCGCCGCGCGCGCGACACCCAGCACGTACTTCAGCGGATGAAAGTGAAACGCATTGCGCTCGAACAGCCCGCCGTGATAGCGCGTGGTCTTCAGCCGCGCACCGAGTTCGGCGGCGCCGAGCGGCTCCCATTCGACGCCGAACGTTTCCTTCATCAGTCGGCGCTGGCCGTCGAGGCGCGATGGGTCGTCGAACCAGTTCGCGAGGATCACACCCGCGTCCGTCGCGTCGCAGGCGATCGCGTAGCGCTCGATGCGCGCGCGCATCAGGTCGACGGCGTCGATCGTCAGCGCGTACAGTTCGCGCGCCCGCGCCGGGCCGAGAATCTTCAGCAGGTCCGCGCAGTCGAGACTGTAGCCGCCGAACACGAAACCGCCGTTGCGGCCCGACGCGCCATAGCCAACCTGGTTCGCTTCGACCACGACGACGTCGCGCACGCCGCGCTCGGCCAGTCCGAGCGCCGTCGACAGGCCCGCCAGCCCGCCGCCGACGATGCAGACGTTCGCGCTCAGGTTTCCGGCCAGTGCAGGGCGCACGGGCCGCTCGACGGTCGCTTCGTAGTAGCTTTGCATAGGGTTCAGGAGGCTGGGTCGTCGCCCGGAATCCGGCGGGCATGGGATGTTTGAAGTGCGCGGCGCCATGTTACTCAACTTCGCCCGGTCGTCGTATTCGGTATTCCAGGGAGGTCGCGCCGGCGGAAGGGCCGCGCGGAGGTTGCATCGGCATCGAAGCGGCGGCCGTCTTTACTGTTCCGCGGCGCGAAAAACGCGGCGCCAAGCGGCAAAAGATGCCGCCTCGTCGCGTCCGTGTGACGGCTGTGTTGCGTGCCGTACTCACCCAATCAAGTCGTTGCGTCACCTGACCCTCACAACCCGCTGTTACGCGTTAGACTGACATCAGTCGAGTTTAGTGTGGTCAGGCATCTGCAAGGAGACGCCGCCATGAATCGGCCACTACGGTTTCCGCTACGCGCAATCGGTACCACGTCCGCCTGGAAGTGGTTCAAGTGGCTCTTTTTTGCCTCGTTTCTGGTGGCCGTCGCCCTCGGCGTGCGCTTTGTCCAGATCGAAATGGACACGTCGCGCTTGCAGGCACGCTATCTGTCGGAGATGACGCGCGACGTCGGGTTTACCGTCTCCGAGGGCCCCAGCGACAACATCCGCTTTCCCACCGACGGCCCCTACGACATCCGCCTCGGCTACGCGCTTCTTCCAGCATTCGAACGCCGTTTGAAAGAACGCGGCTTCTCGGTCGCGTCGCAGGCGCGCGATTCGGAACGCATGGCGTCGCTCGCCGACGACGGCCTTTTCATTCCCTACGAAGAAAAGGACCAGGCGGGACTGATGCTGTATGACTCGACGGGCACGCGCCTGTTCGGCTCGCAGTATCCCGCGCGCGCGTATGACGATTTCGAGTCAGTGCCGCCGCTGGTGGTGTCGGCGCTGCTGTTCATCGAAGACCGCCATCTGCTCGACCCCGACCAGCCGAACCGCAATCCCGCCATCGACTGGGGACGCTTCAGCCGCGCGCTGATGGATCAGGGCCTGCGGGTCTTCAACCACGCCCAGGCGCAGCCCGGCGGCAGCACGCTCGCCACGCAGATCGAGAAGTTCCGCCATTCGCCCGGCGGCCGCACGGCGACGCCGAAGGAAAAGCTGCGGCAGATCGCGTCGGCGTCGGTGCGGGCGTATCTCGACGGCCCTCGCACGATGCCCGCGCGCGAGCAGATCGTCGTGCGCTATCTGAACTCGGTGCCGCTCGCCGCGCAGCCCGGCATCGGCGAGATCAACGGTATCGGCGACGGGCTCACGGCGTGGTACGGCCGCGATTTCGCCGAAGTCAACCGCGTGCTGAAAGCGCCGTCCACGCCCGACAACCTCGCCGAACAGGGCCTCGCGTTCCGTCAGGTGCTGTCGCTGATGATCGCGCAGCGCGGGCCGTCGCACTTCTTGCTGCGCAAGAACGACGATCTCAATGCTCTGACGGAAAGCTATCTGCGCCTGTTTGCCACGAATGGCGTGATTACTCCGCAACTGCGCGACGCCGCGCTGTCACAACAACTCGTGCTGACGCGCGCGAAGCTCGCGCCGCCCGAAGGCTCGTTCGTCGAGCGCAAGGCGGTGACGTCGCTGCGCACGCATCTGCTGTCGTCGCTTGGCGTGTCGACGCTGTACGACCTCGACCGGCTCGATGTGCGCGTCACGTCGACGATGAACAACAAGGTCCAGCAGGCCATCAGCGACCGGCTCGCCGCCGCGACGACGAAAGATGGCGCGCAGGCGGCCGGCCTCTATGGTTTCAACATGCTGCAACCGAAGGACGACCCGTCGAAGATCGCCCTCAGCTTCACGCTGTTCGAAAAGCGCGACGGCGCGAACTTGTTACGCGTGCAGACGGACAGCGTGAACCGCCCGTTCGATATCAACTCCGGCGCGCGCCTGAATCTCGGCTCGACCGCGAAGCTGCGCACGATCATCACGTATCTGCAGATCATGCAGGACCTGCATGCGCGCTATGGGCAGATGAGCGTCGAAGAACTGCGCGCCGTGAAGCCCGAGCGCGAAGACGCGTTGACGCGCTGGGCAGTCGATTACTTCATGCACACGAAGGACCAATCGCTTAGCGCGATGCTCGATGCTTCGGTCGAGCGCAAGTATTCGGCCAACGCAGGCGAAACCTTCTTTACGGGCGGCGGCGCGCAAACCTTCACGAACTTCGAGGCCGACGAGAACTCGCGCATCCTCACCGTACATCAGGCTTTCCAGCATTCGGTGAATCTCGTGTTCGTGCGGATGATGCGCGACATCGTCCACTACGAAACGATCAGGACGTCCGGCCCGTCGTCGCAATGGCTCGACGATCCTGCCACGCGCAACATGTATCTGACGCGCTTCGCCGATCAGGAAAGCCGCGTCTACATGAACCGCTTCTACACGAAGTATCACGGCAAGACGCAGGATGAGATGCTCGCGATCCTGCTGCACGGCGTGCGCAAGTCACCGCCCAAAATAGCGACCGTGCTGCGCAGCGTGCGGCCCGACGGATCGCAGGCCTGGTTCAACGACCAGATGCGCGCCGCGTTGAAGAACACGCCCAAAGCGAACCCGCCCGACGACGCGCTCGCGAAGCTCTACGAGAAGTACGCCATCGACAAGTTCAATCTGAACGACCGCGCGTATATTTCGAGCGTGCATCCGCTGGAGCTGTGGCTCGTCGACTATTTGCGCGAGCATCCCGACGCGAACGCGAACCAGGTGATGGACGCGAGCCGTGACGTGCGCGCGGATTCGTACAAGTGGCTCTTCAAGACGCGCTATCACGCGACGCAGGATCGGCGCATTCGCCGCATGGTCGAGCAGCATGCGTACGATGCGATTGCCAGATCATGGCAGGCGCTCGGCTATCCGTTCTCGCATCTGACGCCATCGTATGCGGCTGCGATCGGCGCATCGGGCGACCGGCCCGCGGCGCTCGCGCAGCTGATCGGCGTGATCGTGAACAAGGGCAATCAGGCGCCGACGCAAAGCCTGTCCGAACTCGAGTTCGCGAAGGGCACGCCGTACGAAACGCGCTTCGTGCCCGCGACGCCGCAGCCTACGGAAGCCATCTCGCCGGAGATCGCGCGGGTCGCGCAGACGCTGTTGCGCGACGTCGTCGCGGGCGGTACGGCGAGGCGTCTCGCGGGCGGCATCACGTTTCCGAACGGCAAGACGCTGGAGGTCTACGGCAAAACGGGGACGGGCGATCAACGCCTGAACATCTACGCGAAAGGGCGCAGGCTGATCGAGTCGCGCAAGGTCAATCGCACGGCGACCTTCGTATTCGCGATCGGCGACCGCTTCTTCGGCTCGCTGACGGCTGTCGTACACGAACCGTATGCGAAGCGCTACGACTTCACGAGCGCGCTGGCCGTGCAATTGCTGAAGTCGATGGCGCCCGAGTTGCAGCCGCTGCTCGACGAACCTGCTTCGAAAGACACGCCGAAAGTGGCTGCAAGCACGGGGCCGAAGGTTCAATAACTCACATCGGTGGCGGGTTTCAGGAAAAGTTCGTGCATCGGCGCGAAGTGCGCGTAGAGCGGCAGGATCGCGCCGCCCATCGCGCGCGCATCGGAGCCGATCGTGCCTTCGAGCAATTGCGGGCGCACGATGCCTTCCCACTCGAATTTGTCGAGCACGCGCTCCGTGCGGCGAATGATCTCGCGCACCAGCTGCCGGTCCACTTCGCCGTCTATCACCACCGCTTCGAGATCGAGCAACGCCGCCGCGTTCGTCAATGCGCCCGCAATCGCGGGGCACGCGGTGTCGAGCCATTGCTCCGTGAGCCGCCACAGGTCCGGCGACAACGCACGGTGATCATGCGCGGCAGTGGCGGGCGCACCGGCATCGACGAACAGCTTTTCGAGCACGAAGCCCGATGCCGCGTGCAGCAACTGTTGCGCAGGCTGACGCGCGTTGCCGCTCATGATGGGTATCGAGCCGACCGCGCCCGCGTTGTCGTGCGGGCCGCCATGCAGGCGACCGTCGATCACCAGTCCGCCGCCGATAAACGTACCGACGAACAGATACAAAAAGTTATGGATGCCGCGCCCCTGGCCCATCACGAGTTCGGCGGCGCATGCAGCGGTGGTGTCTTTTGCGAACTCGACGGGCAGGCCCGTCATCGACGCGATGCGCGCGCGGATGTCGATGTCGTTCCACGCATCGAGCGCTTCGCGCGGCGCGCCGAGAAAATCGCGCCATCCGCCGAGCCACAGCGGCGCCGCCACGCCGACGCCGACCACTTTCTCGCGCCGCGCGCCGAGCGCCTCGTTGATGCGCGCGAGCTTGCTTTCGAGCGCGGGGAACAGCGTGCGCGGATCGGGATACGCGTACTCCTGCACTTCGCGGCAGCACACGCGCCCGAGAAAATCCATGGCGAGCACATCGAGGCTGCGCCGTCCGACCTTTACGCCGATCGTATAGGCGCCTTCCGCGCGCAACGCGATGGGCACAGAAGGCTGCCCGATGCGCCCGCGCACGCGCGCCTGTTTTTCGAGCAGACCATCGTCGATCAATCGCTCGACGATCATCGACACGGTCTGCATCGACAGACGCGTGAGCCGTCCCACGTCGGCTTTCGGCAGCGGGCCATGCAAACGGATCGCCTGCAGCACGATGCGTTCGTTGAACTGCCGCATGCCGACCTGGTTCGAGCCGACCGTGCGTTTGAGCGGTGAGCGGGTGCCCGTATCCATCGGCTATGTCCGGTTACGCGTATCGGTTCGTCATGCGATGGCCCGCACGTCGGCCTGTTTCGCGCCCGTCATGATCGCGACAGCATCCGACATGTGGATGTCGCTCTTGTTCACGAGCGCCGCGCGCCGTCCGAGCCGCTGAATGTGAATGCGGTCGGCGATCTCGAACACATGCGGCATGTTGTGACTGATCAGGATGACAGGCAGGCCGCGGTCGCGCACGCGTCGGATAAGCTCCAGCACCATGTTGCCTTCCTTCACGCCGAGCGCCGCGGTCGGTTCGTCGAGAATCACGACGTGCCGCGCGAACGCCGCGCTGCGTGCCACCGCGACGCCCTGGCGCTGACCGCCCGAGAGGGTTTCGACGGCCTGGCGCATCGAGCGGATGCCGATCTGCAGGTCTTTCATCGCATTGGTCGCTTCTTCGAGCATGCGGCGCTTGTCGATGATCTTGAAGATCTTGCCGCGCCAGCCAGGCTTCACCAGTTCACGCGCGAGAAACAGGTTCTCCGCGATGCTCATGGCGGGCGCCACGGCGAGATCCTGATAGACGGTTTCGATGCCTTGCTGGCGCGCGTCGAGCGGACTGCGGAACTTGACGGCTTTGCCGTCGAGCAGCAGGTCGCCTTCGTCGGGCACGAGCGCGCCCGAGAGCGCCTTGATGAGCGATGACTTGCCCGCGCCGTTATCGCCGATCACGGCCATGATTTCGCCGGGCATCACTTCGAAGTCGCAGCCATCGAGCGCGGTGACCTGGCCGTAGCGCTTGATGAGACCGCGCGCTTGCAGAACGGGCGTCGTGCCGTTGGTGGAAGAGGGGGTTGTCGACATCACAGGCTCCTTCGAATAACGATCAACGTGCGCCGCGGCGCGACAGTTTGTCGGCGGCGACTGCGAGAATCACGAGAATGCCGGTGATCAGCACCTGGTACACCGACGACACACCCATCAAGGTCAAGCCATTGCGGAACACGCCGACAATCAATGCGCCCAGCAGCGTGCCCGCAATCGAGCCGCGCCCGCCGAACAGACTCGTGCCGCCCAGCACGACGGCCGTGATGCTGTCGAGGTTCTCCGTTTGTCCCGCTTGCGGATCGCCGACGCCCGTGCGCGACACGGAGAGAAGCGCGGCGATGCCGTAGAGCGCGCCCGCCAGGGTGTACACCGTGATCAGGATGCGTTGCGCGGAAAGGCCCATCAGGCGCGCGGCTTCGGGGTTGTTGCCGAGTGCGTAGAGGTGACGGCCGGGCACCGTGTCGCGCAATACGAACCATGTCCCGAGATACATCAGCAGTGTGAGCACGGTGCCGTAGGTGACGGTGGCCGGCCCGAGATTGAAGGTGTTGCCGAAGAACATCATCGCGTCGGGCAGATTCGACACGCTCTCCGCGTTCGAATAGAGCTGCGTGGCCGCGAAGGCGATATTCAACGTGCCGAGCGTGACGATGAACGCGGGCAGCTTGATGCGCGTGATCAGCACACCGTTGAGCAAGCCGAACAGCATGCTCGCAGCAACGCCGCAAGCGATCGCTATGACGGGCGGCACGCCCAACGCGACGGCGAATTTCGTCATCACGATCGAGCCGAACGCCATCAACATCCCGCACGACAGATCGATGCCGCCCGTCAGCACGATCAGCGTCTGGCCGATGGCGATGACGGCGACCACCATCGTCTGCTGCATGATGAGCGACAGGTTCTGGAACGACAGAAAGCGGTCGCTCTGCGAGATGAAAAAGATGCATGCGAGCAGGAGCGCGACGAGCGGGCCAGCTTCGGCAAGTGTTGGCAGATGATCCGCAAACCGGCGATGGGTGTGAGCGGGGGCGGTGGGAGTCGACATGATGTGTTTCCTTCGAAGCAATGCGTGGCCTGCGCGCGGTACACGTACGCCACGCTCACGCTGGAGAACTTGCGGCAGACGCGCGCCGTGCGCGTCCCCGTGACTGCTCAGTTAATGCGCGGTTACTGCGTGCTTACTTGTTGCCCCAACAGTTGTCGAGGCCGAACTTCGTATCCTTGCTGTCGACACCGCCTTGCGGCTTGTCGGTAATCAGCGTGACACCCGTGTCGTGATAGCCGGAGACCTTCTTGCCCGTCTTCGCGTACTCGACGCCTGCCTGCACGCCGAGCTCGGCCATCTTCAACGGATACTGCTGCGAGGTCGCGGCAATGGCGCCGGCCTTCACGTTGCGTACGCCTTCACAGCCGCCGTCAATCGACACGATCATCACGCTCTTGTCCTTGCCCGCGCTCTTGAGCGCGCGATACGCGCCTGCCGCGGCCGGTTCGTTGATCGTGTAGACGACGTTGATGTCGGGTGCTTTCTGCAGGCAGTTTTCCATCGCCGTCTGGCCCTTCGACTGGTCGCCGCGCGTGTCCTGGCTGCAGACGATCGACGGATCGCCTTCCTTCACGCCCATGCCCTGCAAAAAGCCGTTGTGACGCAGCACGCCGACGGACACGCCGGGCGCGAGATCGAGTGTCGCGATCTTCGCGGGCTTGCCGCCGAGCGCGGCCTTCGCATACTGGCCGATCAAGACCCCTGCCTTGAAGTTGTCGGTGGCGAACAGGGCGTCGGTGGCGTCCTGCGGGTCGGTCGGCGTATCGAGCGCGATGACGAGCGCGCCTGCCGCGCGTGCCTTCTTGATGCTCGGCACGATCGCCTTCGTGTCGCTCGGCGTGATGAGGATCGCCTTTGCGCCCGCCGTGATCATGTTCTCGATGGCCGTGACCTGCGCCGCGTTGTCGCCGTCGAACTTGCCGGCGGCGGTCAGCAGCTTCGCGCCGTCTTTCTGCGCGGCGGATTCCGCGCCTTGCTTCATCTTGACGAAGAACGGGTTGGTGTCGGTCTTCGTGATCAGGCCGACGACGGGCTGATCGGCTGCGAGACTGGCGCTCGCGCACCACAGCGCAGACGCAGCGACGCACGCAGCGGCGATGCCCTTGACGACGGGTTGCGTGCGGGACGCGCGGCGCAGTTGCCTGCGGGAAATCGGGTTCATGGGACGCTCCTCCGGATGATTGACAACGACGTTGTGATCAGCGGTCGATTCAGCAACTGGCTGTGCGCTGATCGCGCCTTCTTGTGCGTTCGCCGGACTTTGGATTCGCCGGTGACGCGGGACTTAGTAAATCAAGTTGTTTTAGTTAGTACAGCAGCGACCGTCTCGAAAAGCAAGGCTGGGTTTTGCTGCGGCGCGGCTAAGGCAAGCTGCCGCAATGCCCGCAAAGTCTTGTACGATAAGGCTTTGAGCGAGTGGTGAGCGCACGCGGTGACCGAGCGGGATTGGGGTAAATCAGGAGTGAGCGAATCCGTCGACTAAGTTCTTTTGTTCGCTCAATGGGCAAATGCTCGGGGGTCGCGCGATTTAGTCGCATGTCAGGACCGCCACTTGCTCCCCTGATGCCAGGGTCCGGCCGCAACAACGCGAGCGGAGGTTGAAGTGAACAGGACGCACAATCGCGCGCTGCATTTCGTCGCGACGCATCCCGCGCGCTTCGCGTTGCAGGTGGTCAAGGCATTTCGCAAGAACCAGGGGCTGCTGCTCGCGGGCGCGATCGCCTATTACGCGCTGCTGTCCATCGTGCCGCTTCTGATTCTGGTCGCCATCGCGTTCAGCCATTTCGTCGGCGAAAAGCTGCTGCTCGATACGCTCGCGCGTCTGCTCGAATGGCTGGTGCCGGGACAGTCGCGCGCGATCGTCAGAGAGCTTGCCAACTTTCTCGCGCACCGCACGGTGATCGGCTGGTTTCTCGTCGTTACGATGATCTTCTTCAGTTCGCTCGCCTTCACGGTGTTGGAGAACGCGCTGTCGATCATCTTCGTGCATCGCGTTGCGATCCGGCGCAGGCATTTTCTGCTGTCGGCGATCCTGCCTTATCTGTTCAGTCTTTCGCTGGGTATCGGCGTGCTGCTCGTGACGCTCGTGTCGAGCAGTCTTCAGTCCGTCGCGAGCGACAGCATCGTGCTGTTCGGTCACACCATTTCGCTGACGGGCGCCACGCGCATCGTGCTGTATCTGTTCGGTCTTGCTGGCGAGATTTTCGTGCTGACGGCAATCTATCTGGTGATACCAGCGGGACGCACGACGCTGCGGCACGCGCTGTTCGGCGCGGTCGCGGCCGCCGTATTGTGGGAAGTCACACGGCGCGTGCTGGTGTGGTACTTCGCGACGCTATCGCAGGTGAGCGTCGTCTATGGATCGCTGACGACGGCCATCATCGTGCTGTTCAGCCTCGAAGCGCTGGCGACGCTGATGCTGTTTGGCGCGCAACTGATCGCCGAATACGAACGGCTCAATGCCGGTCCGATTGAGCCTGCCGCGCAGCCATTTGTCACGAGCTAGAAATGGCATTGCGAAGCACGTTGCGTGCCGCATCGAAACCGGCGCGATGCGGTTAACGGCAGAAAATTCGAGAACTTTAGAATCATTTGAATCCATGTTCTATTGCGTCTTTTAATCCCCAGAAGAATGCGCGGTGGTCACAGCTTCGTCATGACCCGCCGACGATAATCCCGTCGCCCGTCAAATTGACAAATTCAGAGCGGGCAGCACTGCCACATAGCAGTGACAGACCACGGGGAATACCACATGACCATCCGTCACCGCATCACTCTACTGGTGGTGTTGATGCTGGTCGCCTTGTCGGCGATCGGTGGATACGCTGTCTATCAGACTCGCGGCAGTGCCGCAGACGTCCGGCAAGTGACGCAGGGCGTCGTGCCGAGCGCGCTGGCCTCTGCCGATCTTGTCTCGCAGGTCAAGGACGTGCAGCTCGCGACGATGACACTCGTCTATTCGCCCGACGCGAACATGGTCGAGCAGGCGCAAAAAGAACTCGCCGCGAAAGAGAAATCGCTGCGCGAAGCACTCGACGTGCAGGCGAAAGCGGCGGCGAGCCATGCGCAGGAAGGGCTCGTCACGCAGGCGCGCGACAGCCTCGCCAACTACTTCGCGGCTATCAACGACACCGCGAAAATGAAGGCCGAAGGCAAGAACGACCTTGCGCAAGCCTATCTGTTCGCGAACGTCGCGCAGTACCGCGACGAACTCGAAGGCATCGTCGAAACGCTGCGCATCGAAAAGAACCGCCAGAAAGACGAAGCCATCGATGCATTGAATACGGGCCTCGCGACGACCACTACGGCGATTGGCAGCGCATCGGGCGCGGCGATTCTGGTGCTGATCGCAATTGGCCTGCTGCTATACCGGCAGATCACGCGACCGCTTTCGCGCATGCAGGAGATGATGAGCGAGATCGCATCGAGCCAGGACTTCACGCGCCGCGTGCCCGTGGGCCGCATGGATGAGATCGGTCATTCGATCGTCGCGTTCAACGGCATGATCGAAAAGATCCAGCAAAGCTCCGCGCAACTGAAGCAGAAGACGGCCGATATTCAGGCGATGTTGCAGAACATGCAGCAGGGCATTCTGACGGTTGTCGAAGACGCGAAGATTCACTCGGAGTACTCGGCCTATCTGGAAGAGATCTTCGAAACGAAGGATATCGCCGGGCGTGCGCTAATGGACCTCGTATTCGGCGACAGCGACCTGGGTTCGGATGCCGTGTCGCAAGTCGAAGCAGCCGTGCTGGCGTGCATCGGCGAAGACAGCATCAACTTCGAGTTCAACCAGCATTTGCTCGTGAACGAACTGACGCGCAAGATGCCCGACGGCCGCGTGAAGACGCTCGATCTGAGCTGGTCCGCGATCACCGACGAAAGCGACACGGTGATGCGCCTGATGCTGTGCGTGCGCGACGTGACCGAGTTGCGCCAGCTTGCCGCAGAAGCGGGCGAGCAGAAGCGCCGCCTCGAAATGATCGGCGAAATTCTCTCGGTGAGCGAGGAGAAGTTCCACCATTTCGTTGAAAGTGCAACGGGCTTCATCAACGAGAACGAACGCATCATCCGTCAGCATGCGCAGGTCAACGAGCCGGCTGTCGCCGAACTGTTCCGCAACATGCATACGATCAAGGGTAATGCGCGGACTTACAGCCTCCAGCATCTGACGAGCATCGTGCACGAAACCGAGCAGCGTTACGACGCGCTGCGCCAACCGGAAGCGGCGCACGAATGGGATCAGGAACAACTCATTGCCGAACTGGCGCGCGTGAAAGAAGCGTTGCAGCACTATGCGACGATCAACGAAGTGAGCCTCGGCCGACGCAAGGCGGGCCGTGTCGGCAGCGCCGAACGTTATCTGATGGTGGATCGCGAGCATATTCAGGAAAGCCTGCGCCTGCTCGATGCGGCGAACCCGGCTGACATGCTCGATCTGCTGACGGCGCGCGATTCGGTGCGCAGGACATTGCGCCTGCTTGGTACGGAGAAAGTCGAAGAGGCGCTCGCCGGCGTGCTGCACTCGTTGCCGTCGCTTGCTGCCGAGCTCGGCAAGGCCGCGCCCGCCGTGCGTATCGACGACAACGGTTATCACGTTCGCACGCAGGCGGGCGGCATGCTCAAGAACGTATTCATGCACCTGCTGCGCAATTCCGTCGATCACGGCATCGAGCCCGCCGCGCAGCGTGTCGCGCTCGGCAAACCGGAAGCGGGTGTCATCGATATCGAAGTGGGCGTCGCCGAAGGCGCATTGCAGATCACGTTGAGCGACGATGGACGCGGTCTCGCGCTGTCGCGCATTCGCGGCATCGCGGCCGATCGCGGCTGGCTTCAGCCCGATATGCAATTGAGCGACGAAGCCGTGGCGGAATTCATCTTCCGTCCGGGCTTCTCGACTGCGCAGAACGTGACGGAAGTGTCGGGCCGCGGTGTCGGCATGGATGCGGTGCGCGATTTCATCCGGCGCGAGGGCGGGCGCATTGAGTTGCGCTTCACGGACGATCATGCGGGCGCGGACTTCCGCCAGTTCCAGACGATCGTCTATCTGCCGGAGAACTGCGCTGTCGATAGCGTCGGCACGTCGATGCATGACGCCGCGCAAACAGTGAGTTCGATTCAGGCGAATGCACATTTCGAATAGCACGACGGGGATAGGCTGTGGTAGATCAGTATGTGATTGCGGCAGCATTGGCGGGTGTCGCGTGGGGCGCGCTGGCAGGTTTGTTCGTGCATCGGTGGTGGTACCGGAAACGGGCCGCCGCGCAACGGCAGACGACAGTCGATGCGCAGAGCACCGCGCTCGCCCAGGCCGAAGAACGTCATGCCGCCGAGATTCGGCAGCACGAACAGCAGGCACGCGAACTGCACGCGCTCGTCGATACGCTTCGCGACGATCTCGCGCAGCAGTCTGTGTCGGCGGACGAAGCGCGCGAAGCGCTGAATGCGCTGCATCTGCAAAAGGACGAATGGCTGCAGCAGGCGACGCGCCTCTCAACGGAAGCGGGGCGCCTGCGGCACCTGTCCGCCACGTTCGAGCGCTGGCACGAGCAGATGATTTCGCTAATGTCGCAGAACCACGACATGCACGCGAAGAACAATGAACTGTCGTCGATCGTGCGTCACGTGCTGATCGTGTCGCTGAATGCGTCGATTGAGGCGGCGCGCGCGGGCGCAGCGGGGCGCGGTTTCTCGATCGTCGCAAGCGAAGTGCGTTCACTTGCGGCTCGCTCGCAGGAACTGTCGAAGAGCTATCACGACAGCCTGAATCGCAACGACCTGATCACGACGGCCACGTTTCAGGACATCCAGGCGGGCGGCAAGATGATTGCGGCGTCGCTGGCGAGCGTCGAGGCGCTTGCCGGTCAGATTCAATCCCGGTTAGAGCAGGCGACGACGTGATCAGTCAGCAAGCGAAAGACAGTATCGAGCGGATCTTTTTGTATTCCGCGCGCACGCGTTTGCCTTGCGATTCCAGCGACGCATGCGACATCACGGCACTCGACGCGCAGCAGGCCAATACCGCGCTTGCGAGCCATATCGTCGTTCTGACCATTTCATCGATCGCATTCCGCTTTCTGCTCGTGCTGCATTTCAACGATGACCAGGCGACGCGCGACTACTATCTGCGCGAGTCGGAAGAACGCTCGTTGGCGGACGCACTGATGGAAGTCGGCAATCTGTGTTGTGGCGCGATCAATCAGCAATTGGTCGAGTTCTTTCCAGACCTCGGGATGTCGACGCCTTATCAATTGAGCGGCGCTTGCGTGCCTTATCTGACGGAGTTGAAGCCGGGCTATCTCGCGGCTTTTCGCGTGAGCATCGGCGCAAACGTACAACTGGGCGCGACGCTGTGTATATGCGCGAGTTCGCCCGTCGATTTTGTCGCGTATGTGAACGAGGCCGAGGAGAGCACGGGTGAACTCGAACTCTTTTAAATGCTTCTGAGCAGCGCAGAGAGCACATTTTCAATCAATGCGCCGCATCAACGGCGCTACGGGGTAAGCAATGGCTAAGGTTCTGGTAGTGGACGATTCGAGCACGGTGCGCGACGAAGTCGCGGGTTTTCTGAGGAAGAATGGTCTCGACGTCGATACCGCTGTGGACGGCAAGGATGGTCTCGCGAAGCTGAAGGCGTCGCCCGGCATCCGTCTCGTGGTCAGCGACGTTAACATGCCGAATATGGACGGCCTGACGATGGCCGAAAAGATTCGCGGCGAACTGGCCAATGCGAGCGTCAACATCATCATGCTTACAACGGAAAGCAGCCCTGCAATGAAGGAACGCGGCAAGGCGGCAGGCGTGAAGGGCTGGATCGTGAAGCCGTTCAAGGGCGACGCAGTGCTCGAAACGTTCCGCAAGCTGGCCAGCTGACGGTTTGGCGCGGCATGGACGGGCGGTCGCGTCGGGGGGCGCGGCGGTCCATTCATGACGCGCGGATTGTAGCAATTCCTTGAAAGATCTATTCGAGCCTCACGTATTTATCGGCGGCGGTCGCGCTTCTACACTCTGTCCAAAGGTTGCAGAACACCCGTTCTCGCGCAACCCAACAGACAGATCCGGAGGTAGTCGCCATGAAATCGCTCGGTCAATTCGTTATCGTCGCCGCTCTTGTCAGTGCTCCCCTGGCCGCGTTCGCGCAGAGCAATCAGCCTGTGACGCGCGCACAGGTGCGCGAAGAACTCGTGCAATTGCATAGCGTCGGTTACAGCCCACTCGACGATCGCAACAGCTATCCCACGCATATTCAGGCCGCCGAAGCGCGCCTGGCCGCACAACAGGCTGCGTCGACCCAACAAAGCGGATTGGGCGGCGCGGCGAATGGCGTGTCGGAAGCCGGCGTGCGCGCCGATGCGAATGGCATCACGTTCTCGCATCATTAACAGTTGTTTGCGGAGCGGCGTACGCAGACTCTCTGACTGCAGCGAGTTCTGAGTCAACCATTAGGCCGGAGCCTGTCATGCACAGTCTTCGGCCTTTTCACATTCGCGATTCGCGCATCGCGCATAGCATTGAGGCAAATTGGAAAAAAGAAGTAGTGAATGTGAATTTATTGCTTGATGCATCGGATGTGCTTCTACAAACGAGGACGTTTTGCACCGGGTGACACTCGCGAAAGTCCATTTCTTCAGTAGAAGGACACCGCGCTAATTCCGATTAGCGTGTCAGCGCTTTCGGACGTGGAATTTTAAAAGTCTTATGGATAGCGTGAGTAATTGGACAGTCAACATCGATGCAAGCCAATTGACATTTGTCGTACACCAGATAAATCCTGGCAATTGGGGGCCTCGATTGGACACTCTGGGGCAATCAGGCAGTACAACGACTCGCGCGTGTCTTTTCATGTAATAGATGAACTCTAGCCATATATGACCGGTCCATGGCATAGTGCCGGTATCTTCAATCAGGAGTTTCAATATGGCTACACTCGAAGCACTTCAGGCAAAGATAAAAAAGCTTCAGGCCCAGGCGGAAGCCATTGCGTCGAAGAAGTCGACGGTGGCGCTCGAAGGCATTCGTGCACTGATGGCAAAGCACAATCTGACTACGGCTGATATCGACGCGCATCTCGGCCGCAAAAAGCGTGGCCGTCCTGCGTTGAAGTCGGCAGGCGTGCAAACCAAAGGCGTAGCCAAATACTCCGATCCTAAAACGGGTGCAACCTGGACGGGGCATGGCCGTGCGCCTGCATGGATTGCGGCTGCGAAAGACCGTTCGAAGTACCTGGTGGCGGGCGCGTCCGCACCGGTTGCCACGGGCGTCGCCGTAAAGCACGGCACGGGTAATGGCCAGCCGAAGGGACCGCAACCGGCGAAGTATCGTCACCCCGAAACGGGCGCGACATGGAGTGGCCGTGGTCCTGCACCCGCATGGCTGGCGGGCGAAAAAGACCGTAGCAAGTTCTTGGTCGCTGGAGCAAAAGCGGCGGGCTTGAATGGCGTTGCGCGAAAGAAGATCGGTGCCAAAAAGGCAGGAAGAAAGCCGCGCGCGTAAGAACGACGAAAAGAATCAGGAAGGGGCGGGACTGCGTTCTCGCCTCTTTTCGGCAAAAGAAGCTTTGCCTGATGGCGAAGTCGGCACGCTTTTGCCGAACGTAGTGGCGAATGCACAAGGCCGGGTGCACAGCATTTTTATGCGTGAGCCATTTCGGCTCAATTGCTCATCGATGGGTGCCGCCCAATTTCGGCGGCACCGCACGCGCCGTCCTTGCCTTCCGGCGCGCGCTCCCTTCTTCAATGTGGTTTATGAAAGTCGAGCGTCTCCAGTTCGACCGACTGCCCCCCATTTCGTTGCAGCACGCGGCGCGCTGCGTCCTCGATTGTCTTGCGATTACCCTCGAACGTCGTGATCAGATCGTGCGACGACGTACCTGTATTGCCGAAATGGTTGTTCAGGGCGTCGATTGATACGCTGCACCATACCTCTTTTCCTTCGACGGTCGCTTCGAATGCGACTCGCGATGCGGCCACGACGTGCCGGCGGCTGGTGAATTCGATGGTCATTTGATTTCTCCGTGAGTGCCAGATGAAATTCACGAACGCTCGCTGGCGCCGGCCTTCCGGGCGATCTGTTCGCGGTCCAAGGCCAGGCGGCGCGGGGTGGGGCGCTCGCTTCGGTGCAGCGCAGCAAGGAACGATCCAGTCCGGCTCGTGCCGAACCCGTTGGGGGCGAGTGACGCCGGGCATCGGAATCGTTCTCCCATGATAGGCCGCTAACGGCGCAAAAGCCGGGAAACTACTGATCCGGCGCGCCCGTCATCTGTGCGATGAGCTTTTTCGTCGCGGGCGAATGCTCGAATTTGCGGAAAACGGCTGCGACTTCCGATGCGATCGGCTCGCCCGCCAGCGTCTTGAAGACGACATTGGGCAGATTGATGACCCGCGTCAGCACATTTGGCACGATGGCGACGCCCACGCCGACGGAAACCTGCGTCAGCACGGCCAGCAGCGTGCCGGGCGCGCTGACGATGCGCGGGTTGAACCGCCCGCGCCGCGCGATTTCCCGCGTGCCCAGCTCCTGTTCTGGCACGACGAAGCTCTCGCCCGCCAGCGCGCGCGCCTTGATCGGCCCTGTGGCAGCCGCCAGCGGATGCTCGGCGGGTAGCGCCGCGCAAAACGCATCGCGCGCCAGCACGTGAGCGTGCAGCGACGGCGGCAGATCCACCGGCAAGCGCACGAACGCGACATCGACGCGGCCTTCCTCCAGCAGCGCGGGCAACTCGCCCATCGGGTGCTCGGTGGCCTGCACGAGCACGTGCGGCCGGGCTTTACGGAACGCGCGCAACTGTTTTTGCAAGATGCCGGAAAAAGCCGCCGAGCCGACATAGCCGATATGAATACGCCCCAGCTCGCCGCGCCCGGCGCGCTGGCCGACGTGCAACGCCCGCTCGAACTGCGCGACGGTCTCGCGCGCTTCGGCGAGAAACGCTTCGCCGGCGGGCGTCAGCGCAACCGAGCGCCGCGTGCGGCGAAACAGTTGTGCCTGCAGCGCGCGCTCCATCTCCTGGATCTGCACAGTGAGCGTGGGCGGCGCAATGCCGAGCGCTTCTGCAGCCTGCGCGAAATGCAGTCGCTCGGCGACGGCGATGAAGTAACGCAGGTGCCTCAGCTCCATAACGCGATGCTTCCCGGTGTTAGGTAGAAACTAATTATATTGAACACGACGGGCAATGAACGGAATAGAGAAAGCTGGTGGAATACAGGCTTCCTTTCCGCAGGTTTTCCGCCGGGTCCGTCCGATGAGCTCGATTACCGCTTCCCGTTCCGTCTCTCGCGGCACGCCGCTGCTCCTCATCGCCTCGATGGGTTGTGCGATGACGGTGCTCGACACCAACGTGGTCGGCATCGTCCTGCCCACTATCGCGCGCGATCTCAACGCTTCTTTCGCCGATATCGAATGGGTGATCAGCGCGTATGTGTTGTGCTTCGCCGCGCTGCTATTGCCCGCTGGCTCGCTTGCCGACCGCTATGGGCGCAAGCGCGTGTTTCTGACGGGCATCGCGCTGTTCGCGGCCGCGTCGCTCGCATGCGGCGTTGCGCCGACGGCCGAGCTGCTTTACGTCGCGCGGGCTGCGCAAGGCGTCGGCGCGGCCTTCCTGCTCGCGCCGGCGCTCGCCATCATCGGCCACGCGTTTCATGACGAGCGCGAACGCGCGCGAGCCTGGGCGGTGTGGGGCGGCATCATGGGGCTGACGATGGTCCTCTCGCCGCTGATCGGCGGCGTGATCAGCGCGTGGCTCGGCTGGCGCTGGGCATTCGCGATCAACGTGCCGATCTGCGCGTTGCTGGCGACGGGCGTCGTGCGGATCGTCGACGAATCGCGCGATCCGACGCCGAGATCGCTCGATCTGCCCGGTATTGCGCTCTTTGCCTCGGCGATGTTCTCGCTGACGTGGGCGCTGATTCTCGGACCTGACCGCGGCTGGCTGAGCACGGAGGCACTGTCCCGCGCATGCGCCGGCGTGATCCTTTTCGCGTTGTTCGTGTGGGTGGAAAGCCGGCGCGCGCATCCAATGCTCGATCTCGCGCTGTTCCGCTCGCTGCCGTTCGTCGGCGCGATCGTGGCGATGTTTGCTTATGCGTCGTCGGCGCAGGTCATGGCTTCGCTGTTGCCGCTATTTCTGCAAAACGCGCGTGGCGAAAGCGCGCTGGTCGCGGGCGCGGGCATGCTGCCTTTCGCGCTTGCGATGCTGATCTTGCCGCAGCTAGGACGCAAGCTCGCAGCGTACATGGACTCGCGCCAGATTCTCACGCTCGGCCTCGCGGTGGTCGCATGCGGTAATCTCGCGATGATGGTCGCCGCGCGCAGCGCCAGTCACGCATGGCTGATCGTCGCCATGGCGCTGCTCGGCAGCGGCGGCGGCCTGCTGAACGGCGAGACGCAGAAGGCGATCATGGGCACAGTGCCGCGCGACCGCGCGGGCATGGCGTCGGGCATCAGCACGACCTCGCGATTCACGGGCATCCTGCTCGGCTTCTCGGGGCTGGGCGCCGTGCTGGCTGAAGGCGTGCGTTCCGCGCTGACGGCACAGATGACACAGACCCATCTGCCCGTCGTGCAAGGCTTTACCGAGCGTGTCATGGCGGGAGACTTCTCGCGTGCGTTCGCGCTCTATTCACCGGCATCGATGGAGGCACTCGTTCATATCGCACGGTCGAGTTACGGCGAAGGCTTTGCGCGTGCATTCGCTGGCGCATCGATCGTGGCGGCGGTATCCGCGTCGATCGTATTTCTGTCGATGAGGCACAAGAAACGTTGATCGCGGTTGATTGCGCAGGCGTGTACCGATTAGTATAAAAAGCTCTGTGTCACGAGCGCCCCGCCACGCGCAATGTTCAATGAACCGATATGAAACACTCGCCAATACGATGGCGGCCGAAATACGCTCGGGCAGTCTTGCTGTCGGCGCGCGCATGCCTTCGTTGCGGCAGGTCATTGCGCAGCATGGCGTGAGTCAATCGACGGCATTTCGTGCGTACTATCTGCTGGAAGAGTGGGGCCTCATTCGCGCGCAGGAGCGCTCCGGCTATTACGTCGCGCCGGGCGCAGCCGTGCGCGACACGCGGGAAGCGACCGCGAAGCGCGCGCTCACCGAGTCCGCGAAGGTCGACATCAGCGAACTCGTTTTCAGCGTGCTCGAAGCGGCGAAGCATACGAGTGTCGTGCCGTTGGGCTCGGCTTTTCCCTCGCCGATGCTGTTTCCGCTACAACGTCTTTCCAAATCGCTTGCACAAACATCGCGGACGATGAACCCGTGGAGTACCGTCGTCGATTTGCCGCCGGGCAACGAGGCTTTGCGCCAGCAGATCGCGCTGCGCTATCTCGGCATGGGCTTGTCGCAACCGCTCGATGAGATCGTCGTCACGAACGGCGCGCTCGAAGCACTGAATCTTTGCCTGATGGCCGTGACGCGTCCCGGCGATGTCGTGGCCGTCGAATCGCCTGGCTTTTATGCGGCGCTGCAGGCTATTGAAAGACTCGATCTACGCGCAGTCGAAATACCCGTCGATCCGCAAACCGGCCTCGACCTGGACGCGCTTGCGCAAGCGCTGGAAAAGCAGCCTATTCGCGCATGCTGGTTCATGACGAATTACCAGAACCCGACAGGCGCGACGATGCCGGTGGAAAAGAAAAAGGCGCTCGTCGAACTGCTCGCGCGGTATGAAGTGCCGCTGATCGAAGACGACGTCTATGGCGAACTGCATTTTCAGGCGGATTATCCATTGCCCGCCATCGCCTTCGACCGGAAAGGACTCGTCATGCATTGCAGTTCGTTCTCGAAGACGCTCGCGCCGGGATACCGGATTGGCTGGGCCGCTGCTGGGAAGTTTGCGGAGAAAGTACAGCGCGCCAAACTGATGACGACGCTATCGGCGAGCATTCCCGTCCAGGCGGGTATTGCCGACTATCTTCAGCATGGCGGATACGACAGGCATCTGAGAAAACTGCGTGCCGCGTTGCGCGCGCAACTCGACGCGATGAATCTCGCGCTACGCCGCGCGATGCCGAAAGGCGTGAGGTGGACTTGTCCTTCAGGTGGCTATTTCGTGTGGCTCGAATTACCCGAGCACGTCGATGCATTGACGCTGCACAGGCAGGCGATCGAACAGGGCGTGAGCCTCGCGCCTGGGCCGATCTTTTCCGCGTCGCGCAACTTTCGGAATTGCGTGCGGCTGAACTTCGGGCACCCTTGGAATGCCGATATCGAACGCGCCGTGCATGTGCTTGGCGGGTTGATCGCGCAGGCCACTTGAGCGCAACGTGAGCGCCAATGCGCGAGCGTCAATGCGCGATCGTGACGGCGATTCTGGCGAATGCAAAGAGAAGCCCGCCGAAGCACAGCGCGAGCACGACGGCCATCACGGGCAGCAGCGGTAGCTTGACGGTCGCGAGATCGGCTTCGTGCGCAGCGCCACGCCGCACGCCGAAGAAACTCCACAACACCATGCGCATCATGTTCAGTAAGCCCATTTCAGTTCTCCCGCCGGTTGCGTGAAGTCACGCGTTTTCATGCCTCAATCGTAGGCGGGTGAGGGCATTGGTGTAAGAAGCAGTTGACTGCTTTTCCTGCGTAGCAGTGGTGCGGCAGGCTGTCGCACTGGATATCGGTTTCGGGAAATATGACTTGCACCTGATCTGAACAGGTAAAGTTTTCAGTTCGATTTCATTCCCGGCTCGCCCTCGTCCGATGCAGGAACGCCCATTGCGCGCCTTCATGCGCTCACTTTCATAGGAGGCAAACATGGGCTCAATTAATCCGCAAACGCGCAGAACGGGTGGTGCCGATATTGTCGGCGGCGGCGTCGGTGATGGTCCGGGGCCGGAGGTGATGGCAGCGGCGACGCTCGACGGAACGAAGGTGTATTCGTCCGATGCCGAACATGTCGGCAAGATTTCCGACATCATGCTCGACGTGCGCAGCGGGCGCATTGCGTATGCCGTGCTGTCCGAGGGTGGCTTTCTCGGCATGGGCGCAACGTTGCACGCCATTCCGTGGAGTGCGCTCACGCTCGACACTGACCAGAAGTGCTTTCACGTCGATATCAGCGCGCAGATGCTAAAAGACGAACCGGGCTTCGACAAGGACCACTGGCCGAGCATGGCCGATTCCAGATGGGGCGAATCGCTGCATACGTATTACAACCGCGATCCGTACTGGGTTTCGCGCCGCGACTACGTCGACCCCGACGTGCCGCCGACCGCGCATTGACGTGAAGCGCTGAAGCACGTTAAAAGCACGTTAAGGCGAAGCCGCGCATAGACATCTATGCGCGGCTTCATCGCAAATACCGCTCAGACCTTGACGGCGGAAGCGTCGTAAATCTCGTCGATGGCTTCAGAAAGCTTCGCGTTGAATTCGCTATCGCTCAGCTGCTTTTTCAGGTCATTGATGAGTGCCCGCGAAAAGCTCGCGATCATGCCGTGATTCTTTTCAAGCAGTTTGCACGCTTCGGTACGCGTATAACCGCCCGATAGCGCCACGACGCGCAACACCCGCGGATGATCGATCAGCGGCTTGTAGAAATCGGCGACGTCGGGAATGGTCAGCTTGAGCATGACCTGCTTGTCGGCGGGCAGCGCGTCGAGGCCTTTGATGATCTCGTCGCGCAGCGTCTTCTCGGCGCCCGCCTTGTCCGGTGTCTTGATCGACACTTCGGGTTCGAGGATCGGCATGAGGCCGCCCGCGTCGATTTGCGCGCCGTACTCGAACTGCTGCTTGACGACGGCAGCAATGCCCGCAGGCGAATTCTGCTCGATGACTGAGCGCATCTTGGTGCCGAAGATGCCGAGCTTGCCCGCGCGCGCGAGCAATGCGTCGAGTCCGGGGATCGGCTTCATCAGACGCACGCCGTCGCTTTCCGCCTCGAGTCCCTTGTCGACCTTGAGGAACGGCACGACGCCGCGGTCTTCCCAGAGAAACGAAGGCACGGGCTTGCCTTGCGCCTGCCCGTCCATCGTGGCTTCGAAGAGAATGGCCGCGATGACCTTGTCGCCCGAGAATGCAGGGGCGGTGATGATGCGCACGCGCATTTCGTGGATCAGCTTGAACATTTCGGCATCGCCGTTGTAGGCGTTCTCTTCGATGCCGTACTGCCGCAATGCGCCAGGCGTGGAGCCGCCGCTCTGGTCGAGCGCGGCGATGAAGCCCGCCTTATCAGAAATCTGCGCCAACATTTTTTCATTTGCCACGGACGTTTCCCTCCTTGAACAACTGATTAGTGACCATGTGTTTCCGACCCGACAAGTGTAAGGCATTGCGGCGCACGCTCCTACACTGCGGGGACGGTGACCAATCGAACAGACAAGCGAAGAACGTTCCAGGGGCACTGGCGGGTTCGCGTTTCGCGTGCGGCGCTACCCGCCGCTGCTCGCCGCTACTCGCCGCACGGCCGGTCACGGATGAACAGCTCCATGAAACCCGTCCGCGGATCGGCTTCGCGCGAGAACGCATGATCGGGCAGCAACGCGAGCAAAATTTCAACGGTCGTTCGCACGATGCAGCCACGCGCCACATGTCCGCCTAACACGCGGCCATTGGCGTCGGAGACCGACATGTGCAGATGCGCGCCGTCCGGCGCAACCGAACCGGCGAGCGTCAGGATTTCCAGGTCGGCGCGCAGTTCGCTCGGCTGGTCGATGCCGGCGAATCGCAACTGCGCGACGCTCAGGCTGCCGATGCCCTGAACCACGAATGCGGCCGTCGCGCCGAGCCGGCGCACCGTGTCTTCCAGCGCGTCGCGAAGATCCTGGCCGGGTTGAAGGCGGAGAGGATGGGCTTGCATCGGTGGTCTTCCGTTTGACGTTGCGACATCGCGTGGAGGCGCGCGCCGATCCTCATTGGCGAGGCCACGCCGCTAACATACAGTACCAGAAAGAAGGAAAAGAACCCTCATCATTCGGAAGCGTGCCGACACGGCGCGAACAGCGATGAAAGCGCTACTGCGAGCAATCGTCATGGTGGCCTGCGTGGCGGCCGCGATCGGCGTGCTGTTCATTCCGCTGCCGCGCGCATTCGATCTGTCGACGCGCATCGTCACCGTCATGCCGATCGCGCGGGAAAGCACTACTGTTTTCGACTACGTGACGACGCCCGCGCATTGGCCCGCGTGGCATCCGTCGTCGCTGTCCGTGACGGGTGCGACCGATCATTCGCTGGGTATGGGCGAGCAGACCACAGAAGAATTTCGCGTCGCCGGGCGGCGCGGCGAGGTCGTGTGGACGGTTGTCGAACGCAAACGCCCCGAGAAATGGACGATCGACGGCACGATAGAAGGGCGCCCAGCCGGCACGGTCAGCTACGCGCTGACGCCCGACACGCACAGCAAGGACGGCACGGAGTTCGAGCGCACCTTCACGTACCGTTCGCCGACGCTCTGGTTCGCGTTGCTGAACGCAGTGCTGCTGCGCGCGAAGATCCAGGCCGAGTCCGACGAAGCCGTCGATCGGCTCAAGGACATCCTCGAAAAGCCATAGTGTCAGTCATCACTCGGGCTCTGTCTGCGGCGCTTTGCGCCGCAGCGCCAGCGCGACGCCGCTCAACGTGAGCGCCATCGCCACGGCTTCTTTCCAGCCAAGCGGCTCGCCGAGCACGAGTGCCGCCGCAACGATGCCGATGATCGGCACCAGCAGCATGCCGATTGACGCGATCTGCGGAGGCAGATGACGCAAGGTTGCGAACCACGCGAGATAGCACACGCCCATCGGCACGAGCGTCATGTAGATCAGCACGGCCCAGCCGTCCGCGTGCAGCGACGCGAGCTCCGGGTGCTCGATCAGCAGCCCCGCGACGATCATCGGCGCGCAGCCGAGTCCGACCTGCCACGCGACGAGGCTGATGGGCGGGACGGGAATCGGCGTGCGCGCGATCACAGTGCCGAGCGCGAACAGCACGGCCGCCAGCAGCGCGAAGGCGATGCCCGCGATCTTGCCCGCGTCGAACGCCACACCGCGCCCGCCGAGCAGCACGACGACGCCAGCGAGACCGAGCAGCAGCGCGAGAAACTCGACGGTGGACGGCCTGCGCGACAGGACCGGCCACGCGAGCAGCATCGCCCAGATCGGCATGGTGTAGACCAGCAGCGCGCCTTCGCTGACGCTCAGCCATTTCATCGAGAGCGTCGAAAAGCCCATCCACGCGAAGACGTTCGTGCACGCCGCGAGCAGCAGGCGTGGCACGTACTCGCGCGGCACGCGTGGCCGCTCTCCCACGCACACAGCGACCACGCCGAGCAGGACGGACGCCGTCACGCCGGCAACACCGCGTGAAAACAGCGGCGGCCATTCGCGCAGCAGTACTTTCATGGCGGGCCAGTTGAGCGCCCATCCCGTTGCCGTAATCAGCAGATAGATGAGTCCCGTCCAGCGCGAATGCTTCATCGACTATTCGTATGAGTTCTTTTGAGAGCCTCGATCATACGAGGTTCTTCGATCACATGGATTTCTTCGTTAGATGCAACGTGACATATGGCGCAAACGATTGCGATGTATGCTTGACGAAGCGGGCACGCGTTACGCCGATTCGTTCGTGCGCAAAGTTTTCGTCAGACGGAAACGCTGCGATGCGCGTCGTGCGAGTGCGCACGAAACTGCGTGCGAAAGCAGCTGTCTGCCGTCGAGGGTCAACTGCACGATGGCCTTCAAAATGCGAACATCTCGGACGTTTTTTCATCGTTGGGTGTTGTACGGACCACGCGTACCGGCCGTACAAACGTTTGCATTGGGATGCGTCGAGGGTTCGCCCGAACTGATCGATGCCGAACGGGATGAGATAGTTTGAGTGCGGGAATGGGTGCTGGGTTCATGAAAGCAACACGAAACACTAGTAGATCGCAGCTCACGAGAGGCTGAACATGGAACAGTCCTTAAGCAACTTTGCGCTTTCGACTAACGGCCAAGCCGTGACTTTCGATATCGTCGTGCAAAAGCGCGCGATAGGCTGCGCGATTACGCGCGACGCGCTCGAACAGCATTTCTGGCTGGAACGCGGGGCGGACGAATCGCACCTCACGAAGGCGTTCGGCAACGGCCTGCGCCGTATCGCCGCTGTCGCCGAGCGCAAGGCGCTCGCGAAGGGCGCGACGCACGTGTTGATTACCGCAGACGATTTCGAATACCGCTAAAGAAGCGGCTGCCTTCACCGCACGCCACTGCGCGTGAGCCGCTGACCCTGTAAAATCGCGTGCGCTGCGCGAGAGCCGCGCACATCAGGCGTCCGGCTCGGGCTTGCCGCCACGAGCCTGTCATCTTTCCATCCCGTCCACCCTTGTGCCCAGCCGCACGCCATCTGGCTTGCGAACCGGTCGACGACGCGGCGTCCGTGCACGCCATGTCCGTCATGCACAACCAGGGTGCATCGCAATCCGTTCACCTGTGCTCGCGCGAGTGAGTGTTCCTCGACGGCACGCCCGATTCGTTCATACAACAAGATGCAAGACCGCAGCTTCAATGCCTCCCGCTTTTCCTCGCTTCGCGGCGACGTGCTCGCCGGCCTGACTTCATCGTTTGCGCTCGTGCCCGAATGCATTGCGTTCGCGCTTGTCGCGCACCTCAATCCGCTGATGGGCCTGTATGGCGCGTTCTTCATCTGCACGATCACGGCACTGTTCGGCGGCCGGCCGGGCATGATCTCGGGCGCGGCAGGGTCGATGGCCGTGGTAATCGTCGCGCTCGTCGTGCAGCATGGTCCGCAGTATCTGTTCGCGACCGTCGTGCTGGGCGGGCTGCTGATGATGCTGTTCGGCGCGCTGCGGCTCGGCAAGCTGATCCGGATGGTGCCGCATCCCGTGATGCTCGGCTTCGTCAACGGACTAGCGATCATCATCGCGATGGCGCAGTTCGAGCACTTCAAGCAAGCGTCGCCGCAGGGCAGCGTATGGCTGCACGGTCACGCGCTGTGGCTGATGGGCGGACTCGTCGCGTTGACGATGGCGATCGTGTACGGCTTGCCGCGTCTGACGAAAGCTGTGCCGCCCGCGCTTGCGGCGATTGTCGGCGTGGGCGTGCTGAGCCAGTTGCTGCATTTGCCGACGCGCACGCTCGGCGACATGGCGCACATTGCAGGCGGCCTGCCCGAATTCAGCATGCCAGGCGTACCGCTCGATCTCGACACGCTGCGCATCATCTTTCCGTACGCCGCATTGATGTCGATGGTCGGCTTGCTCGAAACGCTGCTCACGCTCAATCTCACCGACGAACTCACGGAATCTCGCGGACAACCGAACCGCGAGTGCATTGCACTCGGCGCCGCGAATATCGTGTCGGGCCTGTTCGGCGCGATGGGCGGCTGCGCGATGATCGGCCAGACCGTCATCAACCTCGGCTCAGGCGGGCGCTCGCGGGTGTCGGGCGTGACGAGCGGCGTGATGATCCTGCTCTTCATCCTGTTCCTGTCGCCGCTGATCGAGCGCATTCCGCTCGCGGCGCTGGTGGGCGTGATGTTCGTCGTCGCGCAGCAGACGTTTTCGTGGGGCTCGTTACGCGTGCTGAAGAAGGTGCCGCGCAGCGACGCGCTCGTGATCGTCGCGGTCACGATCATCACTGTGTTCACCGATCTCGCGACGGCCGTGCTGTGCGGCATCGTCGTTTCGGCGCTGAACTTCGCGTGGCAGCACGCGAGCGAGATTCGCAGCGAAACGCTCGACGACGCATCGGGCGAAACGACCCACGCGCCGCGCGGCACGCTGTTCTTCGCATCGACCGCGCATTTTCATGCGCTGTTCGAGCCGCATAACGACCCGGCCAACGTGACGCTCGATTGCCGCCATCTGCATTGCGCGGATCATTCGGCGATTGCGGCACTGGAAGCGCTGCACGCGCGCTACGCAAAGCTCGGCAAGCGCCTGCGCCTGATCAACCTCTCGGTACGCAACCGGCGTCTGTTGCAGCGGGCCGATGCCGGCGTGGTGATGCTGCAGGAAGGCAACTGACGCCTGCCAGCCGATGCGCGGCTACAATGCGAGCCTGGCCTGCATTCGAAGTCGCGGCAGGCCATCGACACAGGAGACAGAATAATGACAACGCAAGACCAGGCGGGCATCCCGCAGCCTGGGACCACGCAGACGAGTACGACCGCATCGTCGCATTCCGCCATCGACGCCGGCACAATCAGCGCGCGGCTCGACCGCTTGCCCGCGACGCGCTCGGTATGGAAGCTCGTCGTGATGCTGAGCCTTGGCTTCTTCTTCGAACTTTACGATCTGCTCTATACGGGTTACGTCGCGCCCGGCATCGTCAAGAGCGGCATTCTCACGTCGACCACGCAAGGGCTGTTCGGTACGACGGGCATCGCGAGCTTCATCGCGACGCTGTTTCTCGGGCTGTTCATCGGCACGATCGCATGTGGCTTTCTCGCGGACCGCTTCGGCCGCCGCGCGATCTTCACCTATTCGCTGCTGTGGTACACGGTCGCCAACGTCATCATGGCGTTTCAGGAGACGGCCACAGGGCTCAACTTCTGGCGCTTCATGGCGGGCCTTGGAATCGGCGTCGAGCTGGTGACGATCGGCACATACATCTCGGAGCTGGTCCCGAAGCACATTCGCGGCCGCGCATTCGCGTGCGAACAGGCGGTGGGCTTCATGGCCGTGCCTGTCGTCGCGTTTCTTGCGTGGCTGCTGGTGCCGCGCGCGCCGCTCGGGCTCGACGGCTGGCGCTGGGTCGTGCTGATCGGCGCGCACGGCGCGCTGTTCGTCTGGTGGATCCGGCGCAATCTGCCCGAAAGTCCGCGCTGGCTCGCGCAGCAAGGGCGCGTCGATGAAGCGGACCGCGTGATGCGCGCGCTCGAAGCGAAGGTCGAGGCCGAGTACGGCAGGCCGCTACCGCCGGCTGCGCCGCCCGTTCCCGTGCCGCCGAGCGGACATTTCAGCGACATGTGGGTGCCGCCTTATCGTAGCCGCACGCTGATGCTGAGCATCTTCAATATCTTCCAGACAGTCGGCTTCTATGGCTTCGCGAACTGGGTGCCGACGCTGTTGATCAAGCAGGGCATTACCGTGACGACGAGCCTTGCCTATTCGAGCGTGATCGCGCTCGCGGCGCCTGTCGGTCCCATCATCGGGCTTTTCATCGCGGACAAGTACGAGCGCAAGAGCGTGATCGTCGCGATGGCGGCGCTCATCATCGTGTGCGGACTGTGGTTCAGTCAGACCACGGCGGCCGCGCTGTTGATCTGTCTCGGCGTCGGGCTGACGCTGGGCAGCAATATCATGTCGTACAGCTATCACGCCTATCAGGCAGAGCTGTTTCCGACCAGCATCCGCGCGCGTGCAGTGGGCTTCGTCTATTCATGGAGCCGCTTTTCGGCGATTTTCACAGCGTTCTTTATTGCGTCGGTACTCAATTACTTCGGGTCGACAGGCGTGTTCGTGTTCATCGCGGGCGCAATGGCGATCGTGATGCTGGTGATCGGCGTGATGGGGCCGCGCACGCGCGGCGTTGCGCTCGAAGAGATCTCGCACTGATCGGCAACGCGCGTCTTTTGCTACCTGAAAAACGGAATGGCCAGTGTCTTCACAGACACTGGCCATTTTCAATTGCGCCGTGAACTGGTTGCGATCGCTACTTTCTCTATGCTTCGAGCGCGAGCGTAGCGAACGTGGCGAGCCAGTGCTCGCCCATATAGTCGCCCGCTACATGTTGCAACGCGGTTTCCAGATGAACGTCGGCGGCTTCGAAGAGCACGGCGCGGCGCGGATCGTCATTCGACAGCGCGCGCGCCAGCGACCGCTGGCACCACGCGCGGCTCAGGTTCAGCCCGTCGAGATGCGCGATCTTGCCGTCGCTGCGATCCGTGACGGTGGCGGGGACGAACAGCGTCGCGGGTTGGCGCTGCGTGAGATCGGGCAGAAAACGCTCGAACCAGCCGGCGAATTCGGCAGGCGGCAGCACGCGGCGCATCAACTCCGCTTCCATCAGCGAGGGCGACAGGAATTCGTCGCCCGATGGCTCCCACGCCTGGCATCCGGCGTCGTTCAGATACCAGCGCTTCGCCGTATCGACGACGAGGCGCGCAAGCGAATCGCGTTGCGTACGATGCGCGAAGTCGAGCGTAAGCGCCAGCGCGAACGCGGTGTTGAAATGCGTACCGACGCGCAGCGGATACGTCGCCTTCGGCAGAAACTCCTCGAAGCGTTCGACGAAAGCCGCCGTCAGCGGCTCGATGGTCTGTGCCCAGCGGTCGGCTTGCGGCAGCTTCAACGATGCGACCTGACCCGACAGCGCGAGCAGCCACGCCCAACCATACGGGCGCTCGAAGCCGCGGTTATGCGGCAGGTCGAGATACGCGCGTTCACCTGCGACGTTCTGCGCGGTGAAGTGCTCGTCGACGACGGCGACGATGCGCGGCGCTTCCGGCAACTCCGGAAAGCGTTCGATCAGATGCAACAGCAACCAGTAGCCATGCACGCTCGAGTGCCAGTCGTAGCTGCCATAGAAGATGGGGTGCAGCTCGCGCGGGCCTTGCACGTCCTGCGGCCCGGCGAGCGAATGCGTGAGCTTGTTCGGATACTCGCGCGTGAGGTGAGCCAGCGCGAGGCCCGCGAATTTCGATGCGATTTCAGAAGTGAGTACGGCAGTCATCGACGCCTCGTCGTAACGGGTTGTGGGTTACGGTAAGCCTTCAATGCGGGTGTGCCGCATCGAGGGTGAGGTGCACATTCTGCCTTTACTTAACCCGGTCTGTCATGTGCAAGCCGTGTTGCAATGCGATTCAGAACAGCTCGCGAATCCGGTGATAAAGCATCCCCAGTTCCAACGCGGGCCCGCGCAGCGCCGGGCCGCCGGGAAAGCGAGCGTGCCTGATGCGCGAGAACAGATCGAGCGCGGCCGTGTCGCCTGAGATCGCCTTTGCAATGACGCGCCCCGCAATGCCCGTCAGCGCCACGCCATGACCCGAAAAGCCTTGCACATAGAAGTAGTTCGGATCGATCGCGCCGAAATCGGGCGCGCGATTGCGGGTGATATCGACGAATCCGCCCCACGCAAATTCGATTTTCGTATCCGCGAGTTGGGGAAACACGGCGAGCATGCGCTTGCGGATATCCCCTGTCAGTTGCGCAGGGGATGCGCCCGTCGAACTCGCGCGTCCGCCGAACAGCACGCGATGATCCGCCGACACGCGAAAGTAGTCGAGGAAAAAGTTGTTGTCGCAGATCGCGGTCCGGTTCCTGATCAGTGCATCGGCGCGCGCGTTGCCGAGCGATTCCGTCGCGACGATATACGACGCGATGGGCGCGATGCGCGCGGCGATTGCAGCGGGCAACACATTGCCGAGCGTCGCGTTGCCGCACGCGGCGACGAAGCGGCAGCGCACTTCGCCCGTCGCGGTACGCACCATGGGCCGCGCGCCACGCACGACTTCGAGCACGGGCGAATGCGCGAAGAGTTGCGCGCCCTCGCGGCGCGCCGCATCGGCGAGACCGAGGCAATACTTGAGCGGATGCAGATGGCCGGACAACGCATCGTAGACGCCTGCCAGATAACGTTCCGACGCGATGCGTCCGCGCATGTCGCTAGCATCGACCCACGACAGATGCGGATAACCCCAGCGGTTTGTTGCCGCATCCATCCATGCACGCAGATCGGGGACGCGTTTCGCTTTGGTCGCGACCGTCATAAAGCCCGGCGTGAAATCGCATTCGATTCCATAGCGGTCGATCCTCTCGTGCACCAGCTTGACGGCATCGACCGACAAGGCCCACGCAGCGCGCGCGCCTTCGAGGCCGAGTTGCTTTTCGATGATCTCGTCTTTCGCAAAACCGGCGAGCATCTGACCGCCGTTGCGTCCCGACGCACCCCAGCCGGGGCGATGCGCATCGAGAACGACGACGGAAAGCCCGCGCGCGCGGCATTCGAGCGCCACCGACAATCCGGAGAAGCCCGCGCCGATGACGCAGACGTCGGCATCGAGCGAGCCTTCCAGCATTGGATCGTCCGCGAGCGGGCGCGACACTGTGGCTTCATAGTACGAGTTGCGGATCAGCGCATCCGCGCGGTGGTCGAGTGTTTCCGTCATCAGAGCCAGTCCTTCATTCGATACCAGGCCATTGCAAGCACGAGCGCGGGCGTGCGGAGCAGTGCGCCGCCGGGAAAGTCGCGATGGCGGATTTTACCGAACAGATCGAATCGCGACGCCTGGCCATGGATGGCTTCCGCGATCAGCTTGCCCGCGAGCCCGGTCGTATTGACGCCGTGTCCCGAGAAGCCTTGCGCGAAGTAGATGGTCGGCGCAAGCCGGCCGAAATGCGGAGCGCGGTTCATCGTGATGTCGACGAAGCCGCCCCATGCGTAGTCCACTTTGACATCGGCGAGTTGCGGGAAGGTTTTTAGCATGTCGCGGCGCATGGATTCGGCGAGATTGCGCGGCGCGAAAGTCGAATAGCTGACCTTGCCGCCCCAGAGCAGACGGTTGTCGGGAGCAGGGCGGAAATAGTCGAGCACGAAGCGGCTATCGCAGACGGCGGCGCGGGCGGGCATCAGCGCGGCGGCGCGGGCGGGGTCGAGCGGTTCCGTGGCGATTACGTAGGTGCCGACGGGCATGATCTTTCGGGATACTTGTGGCGCTAGCGCGCCGAGCCATGTGTTGCAGGCTAGCACTACGTAGTTGGCGCGCACTGTTCCTTGTGCTGTTTCGATCAGATGTGTGCTGTTTTCTTTGCGTAGTGTTGTGACGCAACTGTTTTCGTAGATGCGGACGCCACTTTCGACGGCTGCGCGGGCGAGGCCTAATGTGTAGTTGAGGGGATGCAGGTGGCCGCTGTCCGGGTCGAACAGGCCGCCGAGATAGCGGGACGATTGCACGTACTGGTCCATGTGCGCGCGTTCGATATACCGATATCGGTCGTGGTTGAAGCGTTTTTTTGCGTCATCGCGCCAGGTGCGTAGTGCGTCTACGTGTTTTGGTTTGTTGGCGGCTGTGAGGTAGCCCATCGTCAGATCGCAGTCTATGCTGTGCTTCGCTACGCGGTCTTTTACTATATCTAGCGTTTCTAAGCCCATTTCCCAGATGCGGTGGACGTCGGTCTCGGGCATGAATTTCGCGAATGTGTCTATGTCGCAGGCGAAACCGCCTATCAGTTGGCCGCCATTGCGGCCGCTCGCCGCCCAGCCTACTTTTGATGCTTCTAGCACCGCTACTGTGTGGCCGCGTTCCGCGAGATTCAATGCGGTTGAGATGCCGGTCAGGCCGGCGCCTATTACGCAGACGTCGACGGCTATGGTTTCATCCAGCGGTGGATGATGCGTGCCGTCGTTGGTGGTTGCTGCGTACCACGATGCTGTGTGAGGTTGGGAGTTGAGGTTTTCTGGCATGGGCGAGATGTTGTTGGTTGGTGTTTTGGTCTTTGCGCTGGCATCCGCGCTTTGCCTTCGTGGCGCGGCCGGTTTGGTTTGCTCGTGTTTTCGCTGGCATCCGCGCTATGCCTTCGTGCTTCACGCGTCGCCCCTGTGCGGGGCGGCACCTACTTTTCTTTGCCGCCGCAAAGAAAAGTAGGCAAAAGAAAGCGGCTCACACCGCCAGTTCTAGTTCCTGCCTGAGGGCCCCCAACCGGTCCCTCGCTTCACACGGCAACCACGTGACTCATGTTTGTTGCCAACGCTCTTAATTGACGCATCACCCGCTTCACGCGCCCGCGTCGCCGCATGCCGTGCCAGACATTCCTCTGCCGCCCAGGTGGCAAACTGTGTGTAGGCCGCAGCACTGCACACGCCTCACTTCGGACCGATAGCGCGCGCATACCTCCATGTAAGAGCGCCAAGCTATACGACGCGACAACCTACACACAGTTTGCCACCTGGGCGGCACAAACCATTCGCTGCCGCTCGCCCGTGTATGGGAGTTCGAAGCGGGTGAGGCGTTTATTCGAAGCGTTGGCAACGCGCGCCAATAGAGATGTTGCCGTGTGAAGCATAAGACCGGTTGGGGTCCCTCAGGCAAACACACGTGCTGGCGGTGTTAGCCGCTTTCTTTTGCCTACTTTTCTTTGCGGCGGCAAAGAAAAGTAGGTGCCGCCCCGCACAGGGGCGACGCGTGAAGCACGAAGGCATAGCGCGGATGCCAGCGAGAACACCGGCAAACCACCATAACTCGGATGCCAGCGACGCCCCAGGCACACCAATCAAGAAGCGTCGCAGACATAAAATCACCCTCAGAAAGAGTAAATAAACTGCGTAGCCAGCAAATCATTCGACTTGCTATAAGACCCATCATTCCGCAAGAACACGCTCTGATTCGCCCAGTCGTGGCGATATTCCACCTTGACGGTAATCTGCTGCGTCGGGAAGAACAACAGATCCAGCGCGACATCCTGACGGTTAGCCCCCTTGCACTCAAACCCAAGGCCACCATTGGCCTTCGAGTTAGCTAGACAATCAGCACCGATACCGAACCCGTTATTCACATCCATACCATTGGAATTCAACGCAATCCCACCACCGCCACCACCATTCTTGCTATTAACGAGCAAGTCATACCGCAAAGTCGCACCCATGCGACCCACCACAGGCATATTGAACTTCCGATGCGCGAGCAGTGACAGACCATACCACTGCGCCTGGCCGCCGTTAAACGCCGCATTCTGCTGCTGACCATAATCGAGTTCGGCGTTGTACTGCACATCCGCCAACGTATAAGTCGCGTCGACTTCGCCAAAGAAGAACGTCCCGCCCGAGCTAGGCGCCTGCCCACCCACGCCATAAGTGACATTGCCTGTCGCCGGATCGACGGCACTCGGCAGCGTCTGACGCCCAATATTGAACGAGCCACCAATATCCAGCGCACTGGACCACGTATAGTCAGCACGCGCAGTAAACGTCGGAATCTTGTTGCTCGTCGTGATCGGATCGCCCAACGCATTCGTGCCCGTCTGCGTGACGGCACCATACGTGCGGTACTGTTCATTGCCAACAAAGAACTTCCACGCCCAGTTGCCCGCCGTATAGTTCGCACCGACGCCGACATAGCTGCCTGGATCGGAGAAGTCATACAGCAGGTTGTGCGTGAGCGTAAGCATCTGGTTCGATTGCTGCACTTCATAACCGCCAAAGCTCGGAATCAAACCAGCGACGAACGTCGTCGACCCCGTCAGCGGCACAGTGACGACGGCCGTGTTCAGGATGTTGTTGCCAATGTCGCCATGCGAGTTCTGCAGCAGCGTGATGCCGTTGCCGCGGTTCGGCATCAGCGTGATTTCCGCCGACGGCGCCATCGGCCCGACACCGAACGTCTTCTTGATGTCGAGATACAGATCGCCGAACGTGCTGTTGTAGTAGTTGTACACGCTCTCGTGATTCGCGAACAGGAACGACGACGAACTCTGCGCGCGGTTATAGATGTACGTCGGGTCGATATAGCCCGTCACCGAAAGACCTGCAATCGGCCCCGTCTGCGCCGCGTCTTCCAGCGAATCCACCTTCAACTGCTGATTCGCGATCTGCTGCTTGATCGTGGTCAGGTCGTCGTTGCTGATGTTCGCGGGCGCCCGGCCGTAATCGGGAGAAGTGATATCAGCCGGGGCGGCGGCCAATGCGGGCGTAGTGGCTGTGCCCACAGCAGGCTTCGCTGCAGGCGCGGTGGCCACTTGCGCACGCAATTCCTTCACTTCTTTTTGTAGCGCGTTCAGTTGTTGCTGAAGCGCCTTGATCTGTGCGCTGGTCGAGTCCGCAAAAGCGGCACCCGGCAGAGCCCCCGCTACCAGCAGACAGATAAGTTTCTTTCTCATGCAATTTTCTCCTTGTTTGTCGTATTGCGAAGAACTTCTTATGCGTTGGCCGTATCGAGCGTGTTGGTCGCCACGGGAGGGCGTGTGGTTGTCGAATGAGCATCGGCGGCGTCGGCTATCGCGAACGCCATCTGCATGTCGCGCGTGCGCTTGCGGTCGCGCATCAGCATCCATTGATTGACGACGATCACGCCAATCGTCACGGCCGTGATGAAGAGCGTGGCGAGTGCATTCATTTCCGGGTTCAGGCCGAGACGCACGCGCGAGAACACGACGAGCGGTAGCGTCGTCGAGCCTGGGCCGGACAGGAACGCGGAGAGCACGAGATCGTCGACAGAAAGCGTGAACGACAGCAGCCAGCCGGACAGCAAGGCCTGCGAGATCAGCGGCAGCGTGATGACGAAGAACACCTTGAACGGTGTCGCGCCGAGATCGAGTGCCGCTTCTTCGAGAGACCTGTTCAGTTCCTTGATGCGCGACTGCACGATGATCGCGACATACGAAACACACAGCATTACGTGGCCGATCCACATCGTCAGCACGCCGCGTCCCTTGGGCCAGCCGATCATCTGCTCCAGCGCGACGAAGAGCAGCAGCAGCGAAATGCCCTGAATCACTTCGGGAATCACCAGCGGCGCGTTGATCATGCCCGCGAAGAACGTGAAGCCGCGAAAGCGCCCAAAGCGCGCGAGCACGAAACCCGCCCACGTGCCGATCACCACGGACGCGCACGCCGTCATCAAGCCGATCTTCAGCGAAAGCCACGCGGCCGTGAGCAGTTCGTCATCGTGCAGTAGCGCGCCATACCATTTCAGCGAGAAGCCGGACCAGACGGTGACGAGCTTCGACTCGTTGAACGAGAACACGACGAGGCTGATGATCGGTATGTAGAGAAAGAGAAATCCGAGCGTCAGCACCGTGGCGGACAAAGGCTTGTTCGGCTTGATCATTTCGCGCCCTCCAGTTCCTTAACCTGGTAGTACTGGAATACGGCCATCGGCACGAGCAATAGCAGCACCATCGCCACCGTCACGGCGGATGCCATCGGCCAGTCCATGTCGTTGAAGAACTCATCCCACATCACGCGGCCGATCATCAGCGTGTCCGCGCCGCCGAGCAGTTCCGGTATCACGTACTCGCCGACGGCGGGAATGAACACGAGCAGCGACCCCGCGATAATCCCGTTCTTCGACAGCGGCAACGTGATTCGCGTAAACGCCGTCCACGGTTTTGCACCGAGGTCGTAGGCGGCTTCGAGCAGCGTCAAATCCATCTTCACGAGATGCGCGTAGAGCGGCATCACCATGAACGGCAAGTACGAATAGACCATGCCGATATAGACGCCGATATCCGTGTGATAGAGACGAAAGGGCGATTGAATCAGGCCCAGCGCGATCAGCGTGTGATTGAGCAGGCCGTCGTCTTTCAGAATGCCGATCCACGCGTACACGCGAATCAGGAACGACGTCCAGAAGGGCAGCATCACGGCCATCATCAGCAGGTTGCGCGTAGCGGGTGCCGAGCGCGCGATGTAATACGCGATCGGATAGCCGATCAGCAGGCAACAGATAGTCGAGACCGCGGCCATCTTCAGTGAGCTGAGATACGTTGCGACGTACAGGCTGTCCTGCAACAGGAACGCGTAGTGGCTCAGTTGCAGCGCGAAATGCACCACGCCATCTTTGACGCTGATGAGTTCCGTATAAGGCGGAATGCCGAGGCGCAAATCGGCAAAACTGATCTTCAGCACCAGCACGAACGGCAGCGCGAAGAACACCGCGAGCCAGATGAACGGAATGCCGATCACGGTGCTGCGGCCCGAAGGCAACAGCTTCGCGAGGCTCTGCTTGAACGATGCGAGCGCGGGGCTTGCATTCGTGGCGGCGCCCAGTTGCGCCGCAGAGGTTTGGGCGGGATTTCTCATTGCGTCAGCACCACGCCGCTCGAAGGCGACCAGGAGACGAACACGTCGTCGTTATAGGCGGGCGCACCTTCGCTCATCAGGTGCGAGCTGGACAGATTCGACATGACGGTCTTGCCGCTCGGCAGGCGCACGTGGTACAGCGAATAACTGCCCATGTACGCGACATCCGTCACGACGCCGCGCGCCCAGTTGTGCGCCGCGCCGGGTTTCTCACGCGTCACGCGCACGCGTTCGGGGCGCACCGAAATACCGACGGGCATGCCAAGCGGCCCCGTTACGCCGTGGCTCACGTACATGCGCGACTCAAGGTCTTCGCTTTCGACAAAGATGTGATCGGGTTCGTCTTCGACGACGACGCCTTCGAACAGATTGGTGGAGCCGATGAACTCGGCGGAAAAGCGGCTATTCGGAAACTCGTAGACCTGTGTCGGCGAACCGATCTGCACGATGCGGCCTTCGCTCATCACGGCGAGTCGGCTCGCCATCGTCATCGCTTCTTCCTGATCGTGCGTGACCATCACACAGGTGACATCGACTTTCTCGATGATGTTCACAAGTTCGAGCTGAGTCTTCTGACGGATCTTCTTGTCGAGCGCGGACATCGGCTCGTCGAGCAGCAACAGCTTGGGGCGCTTGACGAGCGAACGCGCGAGCGCGACGCGCTGCTGCTGTCCGCCGGATAACTGATGCGGCTTGCGCTTTGCGTATTTCGTCATTTGCACGAGATTCAACGCATCGGCGACGCGCTCCCTGATCTCGTTCTTCGGCGTACCTTCCTGTTTGAGGCCGAACGCGACATTCGATTCGACCGTCATATGCGGAAAGAGCGCATACGACTGGAACATCATGTTCACGGGGCGGCGATAGGGCGGTAAGGCCGCGAGATCTTCGCCGTCGACAAAGATCTTGCCGGACGTGGCCGTCTCCAGGCCCGCCAGCATGCGCAACAGCGTGGACTTGCCGCAGCCCGAACTGCCGAGCAGCGCGAACAGTTCGTTCTTCGCGATGCTCAGGTTGACGTTGTCGACAGCCGTGCTGTCGCCGAACTTCTTCACGACGTTTTCGATGCGAACGAATTGATCCGTCTTCTCGTTCGTCGCCGAAGTCGCGTTCGTCATCGCGGGCTGCGTGGCCGCTTTCGCTGCTTGCGTGGTGTGCATCGTATTCATATGTGACCGTTCTTTGCGGATCGCAGGCACGAACGGGCCCTGGCGAGGCGCGCGAAGCGCTCGCAGGTGTCGTGCTGCAATCGGGGAAACATGGGGCTGCGCGCAAGACGCAGACTGACTGCGCTACTGCTCTACGAAGAGGGATCGAGCGATCCCTCTTCGTTTCATTCAGTTCCCTTTCATGTCCCTGAAAACCGGCGTTGACTCACAAATTCAATGACCGGTTTTCAGTTGCGCCCACAGGCGGTTTTCGAGCCGCAGAATTTCCGTCGGCATCGGTTTCATCAGCGTCATCTTGGCGATCACGTCGTCGGCCGGATAGACCGTCTGATCCTGCGCGACAGCCGGGGTGACGAACTGGCGCGCGGCGCGATTGGCGGTGGGGTAGAACACTTCGTTGGTAATGGCTGCATTGTTCTTCGCGTCCGAAATGAAGTTGATCCACTTCATCGCGGCTTCGGGATGCGGTGCGTCCTTCGGCACGACCATCACGTCGAACCACAGCAGGCCGCCTTCCTTCACGTTGGAAAACTTGACTTCATACGAGCGTTTCGCTTCCTGCGTGCGGCGCCGCGCGATACCGACGTCGCCCGACCAGCCGACGACCACGCAAACGTCGTTATTCGCGAGGTCGTTGATGTAGCCCGACGAATTGAACTGCGTGATGTACGGGCGGACTTTCTTCAGCACTTCGTACGCCGCCTGATAGTCGCCGGGGCTTGTGCTGTTCGGGTCCTTGTGCATGTATTGCAGCGTCGCGGCGAATACATCGACGGCCTGATCGAGGAACGACACGCCACAGCTCTTGAGCTTCGACATGTTGGCGGGATCGAACACGAGCGCCCAGCTATCGACAGGTGCATTCGCGCCGAGTACTTTCTGCACGGCCTGCACGTTGTAGCCAATGCCGTCCGTGCCGTAAGCCCACGGCACGCCGTACTGGTTGCCCGGGTCGGCGTCGGAGATCAACTTCATCAGCGTCGGGTCGAGATTCTTCAGATTCGGCATCTGCGATTTGTCGAGCTTCTGGTAGACGCCGGCCTGAATCTGCTTGGCCATATAGTTCGACGTCGGCACGACGATGTCGTAGCCCGAGCTGCCTGCGAGCAGCTTGGCCTGCAACGTGTCGTCGCTGTCGTAGTTGTCGTACTTGACCTTAATGCCCGTCTGTTTCTCGAAGTTCGGAATCGTGTCCTTCGCGATGTAGTCGGACCAGTTATAGACGTTCAGTTCGGTATCGGCCGCTTGCGCTGCCGTGCCCGACAGTGCGGCAATGCCCGTCACGACTACCAGCGCGGCCCCCGCGACCGCATGACGAAGATGACAAACGCTCATGTTGATTTCCCTTGAAGGTAAAAGTCCGGCGTGAGCGTGTGTCGCGTTCGATGCGTCACGGCGCCCGCGCCGGTGGTCTGACTGCCGTTACGAAAGCCCTAGCTGTTGTGCAGTTGCGTCGATGGCCTTTTTCGCCTTCGCGACGATCTCGTCGATCTCGCTCTTCGTGACGACGAGAGGCGGCGAGAGCAGCATGCGGTCGCCCGTGGCGCGCATGATCAGGTTGCCGTTGAAGCAGAAGTCGCGGCAGATCGTGCCGACCTCGCCGCCATTCTCGAAGCGCTTTCTGGTCTTCGGGTTCTGGGCGAGCTGGATGCCCGCAACGAGTCCCGCACCCGCCACTTCACCGACGATGGGATGATTCGCGAACGTCTCGCGCAGCGACTGCTGGAAATACGGGCCGGTGTCGTTCTTCACGCGCTCGACGATCTTCTCGTCGCGCAACAGCCTCAGGTTCGCGACCGCGACAGCGGCGGCGACGGGATGGCCGGAATACGTGAGCCCGTGATTGAAGTCGCCGTTCTCGATGATCGCTTTGGCGATGCGGTCGTGCAGGCCGACGGCGCCCATCGGGATATAGCCGCTCGTCAAACCCTTCGCCATCGTGATGAGGTCCGGTTCGAAGCCGAAATACTGATGCGCGAACCATTCGCCCGTGCGGCCAAAGCCGCCGATCACTTCATCGGCGACAAGCAGCACGTCGTACTTGCGGCAGATGCGCTGGATTTCCGGCCAGTAGGTAGAAGGCGGAAAGATCACGCCGCCCGCTCCCTGGAAAGGCTCACCGATAAACGCCGCGACGTTCTCGGCGCCAAGCTCGAGAATTTCCGTTTCGAGCTGGCGCGCACGCTCGAGGCCGAATTCTTCCGGCGTCATGTCGCCGCCTTCGCCGAACCAGTACGGTTGATCGATATGCACGATGTGCTCGACCTGAGAAGGCATCTGCTCGTGCATATAGCCCATGCCGCCGAGCGTGCCGCCCGCGATGGTCGAGCCGTGATAGCCGTTCTTGCGCGAGATGACGAACTTTTTCAGCTTCTGTCCTTGCGTCGCCCAATACTGATGGACGATGCGCAGCACCGTATCGTTGCCTTCCGAGCCGCTATTGCAATAGAAGAAGTGATTGAACGGCGCGGGCGTCAATTCGGCGAGCAACGCCGACAGTTCGATCACGGGCGGATGCGTGGTCTTGAAGAACGTGTTGTAGAAGGGCAGTTCCTGCAACTGCTTGTACGCTGCGTCCGCGAGTTCTTTACGGCCATAGCCGACGTTCACACACCACAGTCCCGCCATGCCGTCGATGATCTTGTTGCCATCGGAGTCCCACAGATAGACGCCTTCCGCCTTGACGATCACGCGGCTGCCCGCGCGATTGAGCGCGCCCATATCGGAGAACGGGTGAATATGATGCGCGGCATCGAGCGCGCGGTATTCAGCCGTGCTGCGTTGCTGTTGCGAAGTACTTGCCTTCGCGGCCGGTTGCGCAGGCTGCACGTAAGCGATGTCTTCTGTTCTGTAACTCATGTTGCCTCCAGTTGTTTTGCGGATGACGCCGGACTCAGACGTGCAGCAGCAAATGCTTGCGTTCCCACGAACTGATCACGCGGAAAAACGCTTGGTATTCGGTTTCCTTCAGCGCGAGATACGCCTTGATGAACTGTTCGCCCATGATTTCGGACAGCGGCTCGCACGCGCCCATCAACGTGAGTCCTTCTTCGAGATTGCGCGGCAACTGGTACGGCAATTCATAGCCGTCGCTGGTGAGCGGCTCGGTCGGCGTGAGTCGCTGCGTCATGCCGAGATAGCCGGCCGCGAGCGTGCCCGCAATCGCGAGGTACGGATTGCAGTCCACGCCCGGAATGCGGTTCTCGATGCGGCGCGCCTGCGGGCTCGAATACGGAATTCGGAAGCCGACCGTGCGGTTGTCGTAACCCCATTGCACGTTGATCGGCGCAGCCATGAAGCGCGACAGCCGCCGATACGAATTGATGTAAGGCGCGAAGATCGGCATCAACGCGGGCGTGTACTTCTGCAGGCCGGCGATGTACTGGTTGAAAAGATCGGTCGGCTTGCCGTCGCTGCCCGTGAACAGGTTCTGGCCCGTTTCTTCATCGACGAGGCTTTGATGCACGTGCATCGCGGAACCGGGTTCGTTCTCCATCGGCTTCGCCATGAACGTCGCGTACATGTGGTGACGCAGCGCCGCTTCGCGCACCGTGCGCTTGAAAAGGAATACCTGGTCCGCGAGCTTGAGCGGATCGCCGTGCAGGAAGTTGATTTCCATCTGCGCGGCGCCGACTTCGTGAATCAGCGTGTCGACTTCGAGTTCCTGAATGTCGCAGTACTCGTAGATATCTTCGAAGAGCGGATCGAATTCGTTCACGGCTTCGATCGAATACGCCTGGCGTCCTGTTTCGGGACGGCCCGTGCGCCCGACGGGCGGTTGCAAGGGCAGGTCGGGGTCCTTGTTCATGTCGACCAGATAGAACTCCAGCTCCGGCGCGATGACGGGCTTCCAGCCCTTGGCCTTGTAGAGATCGAGCACGTGGCGCAGCACGCGGCGCGGCGAGATCGCGACGGGCGTGCCGTCGAAATGCACGCAGTCGTGAATCACCTGCGCGGTGGGATCGACGGCCCACGGAATGATGCGGATCGTCGACGGATCGGGCACGCACACCATGTCGGGATCGGTGACACCCGTGAGTGAGCCATCCTCGGGATATTCGCCCGTCACCGTCTGGATCATCACGGCTTGCGGCAGGCGCATGGATTCGCCAGATTCGAACTTGCTGCGCGGAATGATCTTGCCGCGCGCGATCCCTGCCATGTCGGGAATGATCGCTTCGATTTCGGTGATGTGATGCTTCTTCAGAAACTCGTCAATGTCATGCATGATCGTTCTCTCTGTTTTTTGCGCAGAACGGGGATCAGATATGTGCGCTTGCAGCCGCTGCTGAACCCGTCCTCATGCGCATTCGATCGCGGCACGCCGCGCCGAACGCACGGAAGATCGCTGTCGATAGCGCGTCGCTCGCGTGTTTCCATTCCGGGTGCCATTGCACACCCAGCGTGAAGGCGCGCGCATGCGTCACGCTGATCGCTTCGATCAATCCGTCCGGCGCGTGGGCTTCGGCCGTGAGGCCGTCGCCGAGCCGCTCGACGCCCTGGCCATGCAGTGAATTCACGCGCACTTCGCTTGCGCCGCCGGCGAGCTTCTGCAACAGCCCGCCTTGCAGTAGATGCAGCGCATGCGAAGGCCCGTACTGCACGTCGAGGTCGTCTTCCTTGTTCTCGCGGTGGTCGTCATAGCCGTCCACCGTTTGAACGCTTTGATGCAGCGTTCCGCCGAATACGACATTCATTTCCTGAAAGCCACGGCAAATAGCGAGCACGGGGATGCCTGCGTCGATTGCGGCGCGCAACAGCGGCAGCGTCGTCGCGTCGCGTGCGGCGTCGTGCAGGGTGCCGGGCGCGCTCGCATGGCCGCCATAACGATGCGGCTCGACATTCGAATAGCTGCCCGTAAACAGCAGACCGTCGATATGCGCGAACAGATCTTCCGGCGCCTGTCTGTCGCCCAACGCGGGCAGCAGCATCGCAAGCGCTTGCGCGCCATCGACCACGGCCGCGATGTACTTCTCGCCGGCCACATGCGACGGATGCAGACCCATCATCGTTCTGTCGGCCGTGATGCCGACTAAAGGTTTCATTTGCATGACTAACTGGTATTCGTCGTTGACTGCAGGAACGCGGCAAATCATGGTGTGCGTACGCGCGGCACGATTCCGCAACCATGCGCGGAGCGCAAAGCTACTGGAAGGGTGCTTGCGTGGCAGCGTCGTCAGCGGATCGCGCCGCGCGTAGCAAACAGATACGCTGTCCGGTTCGCTCCGATGCGCGCGATCGCAGGCGTGCATCGGAGCGTGTCCGGCTTAGGGACGAGCGCAACCGAAGACGCAGCGCGATAACGCGTGCGAAGCATCGACCCGCAAGCGGGCCTGACAGCGACAGGTGGAAAGGCGCTAGGGCAACAGCGATGCGACTTCGTCGGTACGAACCGCGATGAACGCACGCGCTGAAATAGAGTTGTGACGACGAACGGAACGGCGCGACAGGATCGTGAAGACGGACAGAAAGCGGCGAAACGCAAGCCTGCCGTTGCTGCCGTCGGCGATGGCGTTGTCAGCGCGAAGACACCTCGCGAACTGACTACGATCCCACCTAACCAAAGGGCCTCGGACTCTCACGATTACACTCGACTGGCACGTTGAAAGTATTGAACGCCCCGTTCGGAAAACGCGTCGAACGTTTAAAGAAACGGGACGTCAGGTTGTTACCTGTAACGCATTCTTTACCCGTTGCTTCTGCGATGAATCGGGTTGCCGCAGCGAGTAATCGAATCAGGAAACATCGACCTGTAGTTCAGGATATACGAGTCAAAAAGGCCGTCAAAGTCTTTTTACGAAACTTTGATGAGGGCTTACCCTGAGCCATCTGTGCACAATAAAGTCAACTTTGAAGCCTGTAGATGCGTAAAAATTTCGTTTCGCTTTCAGGGTTTTCCCCAGAGGCGGTCAATTTAAAGTGATTAGAATATTCAACACACGCGCGTGCTATTCGAATGCTGCGCTTTTCGTGAAGTACTACCCGTTTCCATGAGTGCGTCGATGTCAATTGAAGTGGCAACCCGCCTGCAGTACATCCGTAAAAAGCACGGTCTTTCGCAGCGGGAGCTGGCGAAACGGGCGGGCGTGACGAACGGCACGATTTCGCTGATCGAGCAGAACCGCGTGAGTCCTTCCGTCGGCTCGCTGAAGAAGCTGCTCGAATGCATACCGATGAGTCTCGCCGAATTCTTCACATTTGAAATCGAGGCCGATCGCACCGTGGTGTCGCGCCGCGCGGAGATGCCGAATCTCGGCAATGAGCAGATCGAGTTCTATCTGGCGGGCGCGAGTGTCAAGGATCGCAATATGGGCATCATGCGCGAGGTGTATCAGCCGCTCGCGGATACGGGCCCGGAAATGCTGCAGCACGCAGGGCACGAGGGCGGCGTCGTGGTCAGCGGTCAACTCGAATTGACCGTCGACAGTACGACGTGGCTGCTCGACCCCGGCGACAGCTATTACTTCGAAAGCCGCTTACCGCATCGTTTTCGCAATCCCAGCGCGCAGCAGGTGTGCGAAGTCGTGTCGGCCAATTCGCCGCCCACTTTCTGATTTTTTCGCACACCGCTTCGCGTCAACGCGTTTCGCGCGGCATCGCATCGCGCATGCCGGATGCACTGCGCAGAACGCTTAACATTGAGGCATCCTGATGGACAAGACGACATTGGCTTACTGGCAGGAAAAGGCAGCGACGCTCGCAATCGAAGGGCGCGCGTTTATCGACGGCGAGTATCGGCAGGCCGAAAGCGGGCGCACGTTCGACTGCGTGAGTCCCATCGACGGCAAGGTACTCGTGAAAGTAGCCGATTGCGGCGAGGCCGACGTGAACGCTGCCGTGCGCGCCGCGCGGCATGCATTCCATAAAGGCGTATGGTCCGGCCTCAATCCACGTCAGCGTAAAGCGAAGCTGCTCAAATGGGCGGCGCTGATGCGCGAGCATCTCGACGAACTCGCGTTGCTCGAAACGCTCGATGCGGGCAAGCCGATCGGCGACACGACCAGCGTCGACGTACCGGGCGCGGTGTATTGCGTCGAATGGTTTGCGGAAGCGATCGACAAAGTGGGCGGCGAAGTCGTGCCCGCCGATCATCATCTGGTCGGCCTCGTGACGCGCGAGCCGCTCGGCGTCGTCGCAGCGGTGGTGCCGTGGAATTTCCCGATCCTGATGGCATCGTGGAAATTCGGGCCCGCGCTCGCGGCGGGCAATAGCGTCGTGCTCAAGCCTTCGGAGAAATCGCCGTTGACGGCGATTCGCGTCGCGCAGCTCGCGCATGAAGCGGGCATTCCCGCAGGTGTGTTCAATGTGGTGCCGGGTGGCGGCGAGCCGGGCAAGCTGCTCGCGCTGCATCACGATGTGGATTGCCTCGCGTTCACGGGTTCGACGAATGTCGGCAAGCTGATCATGCAATACGCTGGGCAGTCGAACCTGAAACGCGTGTGGCTGGAACTGGGCGGCAAGTCGCCGAATATCGTGCTGCCCGATTGCCCCGATCTCGACCGCGCAGCTAAGACAGCAGCGGGCGCGATCTTCTACAACATGGGCGAAATGTGCACGGCGGGTTCGCGTCTGCTCGTGCATCGCGACATCAAGGACGTGTTCCTCGACAAGCTGGTCGCGGCGGCGCGCAGCTATGCGCCGGGCAATCCGCTGGACCCGAAGACGTCGATGGGCGCAATCGTCGATCAGGTGCAGCTCGATCGCGTGCTGGGTTATATCGAAGCAGGGCGGGCCGAAGCGAAGCTATTGCATGGCGGTGCGCGCGTGCAGCAGGAAAGCGGCGGCTTCTATATCGAGCCGACTGTTTTCGATGTGCCGAAACCCGATGCGAAGATCGCGCGTGAAGAGATCTTCGGGCCGGTGCTGTCGGTGATTACGTTCGATACGATCGACGAAGCCGTGCAGATCGCCAATGACAGCGACTACGGTCTCGCCGCCGCCGTGTGGACAGCAAACCTGACCACGGCGCACGAAGTGTCGCGGCGTCTGCGCGCGGGTACCGTGTGGGTCAATTGCTATGACGAAGGCGGCGATATGAACTTCCCGTTCGGCGGCTACAAGCAGTCGGGCAATGGCCGCGACAAGTCGTTGCATGCTCTCGAAAAGTACACAGAGCTGAAGTCGACGCTGGTGCGTTTGCGCTGAGCGAAACGCGGCGCGCGCCCCACGGTTATCAGGAAGAGACCGAAGGCGCGCGCTGCCGCGCCTGCCGGTGCCCTTCACGCATGCCGAGCGTGTAGATCATTAGCGCGCCGCTCATGATCGCGAGTTGCCACATCAACAGATCGTTGCCGAGAGCCTTCATCGCAGACCCGGCAAAGAGCGGCCCGGCGATCGAGCATGCAGTGAAGGCGAGCGACAGCACGCGCATGTTGCGGGTTATCGCGAGTTTGTCGCTGCACGCGGCCGCATACATGCCGAGCGTGATGTACGCGCTGTTCATGCCGCCGAGCAGCAGCGCGGCTCCGACATAGGCGAGCGACGCGGACGGCGCGAACGAAAACGCGACGATAGCCGCCGTGCTGGTCAATGCGCAGACGATCACCGTTGCCGCGAGACCGGCGCGATCCGCGAGCCAACCAACGGGAAATTGCAACACCATGCCGCCGATACCGAAGCACGCGAGCATCGTCGCGGTTTGCGTGGCCGTGAGTCCTCGGCTGTCGGCGAAGAGCGGAAAGAGCCCGTAGAGCGCACCGTCACCGATGCCGCCGACGGCAATCGTAACGAGGCCGAGGCAAACAATCGGCTCCAGTTCGAGGCGCTTGCCGCGAGCGACCTGTGGCTCCAATACAGGTTGAGGCGCGGACGAACGCGTGAGCCACAACGGAATAGCGGCAGCGAGCGTCAGCAGCGAACCCGACACGAACACCAATGTGCCGCTCACGCCCCCGTAGACCGCGAGCGCAGGCGCAAGCACGCCCGCCGATGCGATCAAGGTTTCGTGAACGCCGACCACCTTGCCGCTCTTGTCGGCGGGCACGAGACTGTAGAGCCAGGTTTCGTTCGCGATCCAGCGCAAGCCAATGCCGAGTCCCGTCAGCATGCCGGGCAATATCCACGCAGGCCAGGACAAGGCGCCGAACGATGCATACGCTATCAGCGAAGCGGCGAGCCCCAGCGTCACCGTCAGCTTCGATCCGATGCGTTCGATCAGACGCGGCGCGAACCACAGTCCGACGAACATGCCCGCCCATTGCGCTGCGGCGAAGAGTCCGGCGCGCGGTGCATCGAGCCCTTGATGCGCGAGCCACACGGGCAAGACCATGAAGCCGATGCCGAACTGGCCGATCTGCGAGAGCGTCGAGACAGCCGTCAGCGCGGCCACCGCGCGCCAGCCCACGGGCGGAGCGTTCAAGCGGATCGCGTCTATATCGGCGGCGCTCATGATGCGCTCCGCTCCGGCATCGGCAGCCCCTGTTCGCGGCACTCGACGGGGCAGCCAGCCTTCAGGCATGGCTTGTCGTCGCAGAAGCGGCAAAGCTGCATCGCGTGCGGCGAGTCGCGCGTTTCGTTCCAGAGTATCTTGATCAGCAGACCTTCGAACACGTCGCGCTCGCTTTCGTCGAGCCTCGCGGCGATGCGTTCGAGCATGCGCCCGCGCGCGGTGCGCAAGCGGTTCGCTTCGCGGCGCCCGGTAGCCGTGAGAGCCAACGCAACCGAGCGCTTGTCGCTGCCCGCCTTCTTTTCGACGAGGCCTGCATCGACGAGTCCCGCTACCGCGCGCACGGCGGCGGGATGCGAGAGGTCGACGGCATCGCGCAGCAGTTCGATCGACGAGTCGGGGTACTGGCCGATTGCATTGAGTATTGCGCGCGCGGTCGAACCGGCCAGCGCGGGAATGCTGGGTTGTGCGTTTAGTTCGTCCGTCACCAGAAGGGCGAGCACGCCGAGCAGATTTTCCATGCGCCGGGTCATCGCGTCACCTCAATGTGTGCGCTATGCATATGTGCATGATGCACATATCTGGCCGCGATTTCAAGGTGAATTCCGCTGACCCTTTTTTACTTTTTGCGCGTTGCGCCAGGTCAAAGTGCAGAAATATCCAGTAACGGATTCGTAACTCAATCCTAAGTCTATTGGACTATTGTTCTTCTATTGGACATTGGCATTTTTCATTGGCAGGTCGACGAACATGTACAAGACTCAGGTCACAAGAAAGGTCGCAATGCCGACGGTCCTCGTCGGGGTGTTGCTCGCAATGGGCGGTTGTGCCGTCATCCCGCCCAGCGGGCCGAGCGTGGTTGCGCTGCCGCGCAAGGGCGAGCCGCTCGAACAGTTCCAGCAGGACGACTACACGTGCCGCGACTACGCGTACCGCAGCACGGACGCCAATGGTGCATCGCAGGCGGCCACCAACAACGCGGTGGGCAGCGCGGCTGTCGGCACGCTGGGCGGTGCGGCTGTCGGCGCGCTGATCGGCGCGGCAGCGGGCAATCCGGGTGCCGGCGCGGCAATCGGCGCGGGCAGCGGCTTGCTGGTCGGCGGCGCGGCGGGCGCGAACGGCGCGTCGTATTCGGCTTATGGCCTGCAGGCGCGCTACGACGCGGCTTACGCGCAGTGCATGACGTCGAAGGGCAACACCATCTCGCAGCCGCCCGCGCCCGTCTATGCGACGCCGCCTGCATACTACGCGCCGGGCCCCGTCTATTACGCGCCGCGTCCTTATTACTATGCCCCGCCGGGCGCCGTTTACGCGCCGTATCCTTATTACTGATCTGCACGTCTGGAAAGCGTGAGCGCGTCATCCGCGCTCACGCTTTTTTTGTATCAATCCGTGCGTTGCGTAGATGTCGCCGCGCGCGCCTCTTGCAGCTTCGAACGGGTCGGGTTCGTCATCGCGCCGAACGTTACGAAGCTCGCCGCCGCGAGCAGCCACGCGCCCACGCCTCCATACAGCATCACCCAGCCGAAGCCGTGCACGAGCGCATCGTGCGCGATCTTGGCGTCGAGCGCGACGACATGGCCCGCCGCAATGGCAGCGCTTGTCGCGTGAATCTGCGCGGCGTCCTGCGCGCCTGACCACGCGCGGGACAGAGATGCATCGACGCCCGCCACCAGCACGAACCCCATCAACGCGATGTTGATGGCGAGCGAGATCATCCGCGCGCTCATGTCGATGCCCGAGGCCATGCCGGCGCGTGCCGTCGACACAGCGCCCGTCGTGGTGTTCGTCACGGTCGTGTTGGTGAGGCCGAGTCCGACGCCAGCAATCACGCAGCCGGGCAGCATCGTCATCCAGTTGGCGTGCTCGGCGCCGCTGCCGATACGCATCAGCATGAAGCCGAGCCCGATCGTGAAGAGCCCGCCGGGAATCACGAAACCCGGCTGATAGCGATGCGCGAGACGTTCCGCGACGGGCGGCACGACCAGCGTGGGCAGCGTATAGGCGAGTAGCGCGAGTCCCGCGTGCAGATCGTCATAGCCCAGTGCGTTATGAAAGTACACGGGCAGATAGATCATGAAAGGCCAGAAGCTGAAATTCATCGCAGCCGATCCGATCAGCGCGCCCGAAAACTTGCGGATGCGAAACACGGAGAAGTCGAACATCGGATGCGCGCTCATGTTCTCGGCGACGAAGAACGCGATCAGGCAGAGCGCGCTCGCTGCGACGATGCCAAGCGCAGGCAGGCTCGCGAAGCCGAAGTCCGCGCCCTGGGTGATATAGAAGGCGACGCCGAACACGGCGAGCGACAAGGTCACGACGCCCGCGATATCGAGCTTCTGCGCATGCGGATCGCGCGATTCGCTTACGCCGCTGATGGCGAGCGCGATCGTCGCGAGCGCCAGCGGCGCGTGCACGAGAAACACCCACTGCCAGCCGGTCAGCGCGACCGTCGCGCTGCCGATAATCGGCCCAAACCCCAGCCCGATGCCGAAGATGATGCCCCACGCGGCGAACGCCTTGACGCGCTCATGTCCCTGCTGGAACTGATGCGACAGCACGGCGACCTGGCAGATCAGCATCGCGCCGCCGCTCGCGCCTTGCAGGAAGCGGCCCGCGATCAGTACGGCCATGTTCGACGCCAGGCCGCACAGCAGCGACGTAATGCCGAACAGCGCAATGCTGACGACGAACACGCGCTTGCGGCCGAAGCGGTCCGCGAGCGTGCCCGTCGCCATCAGGACAGTCGTGCAGGCAATCGTGTACGCGTTCATGACCCATTGCATGTCCTTGAAATCGCCGTGCAGCAGATGTTCGAGCGCCGGCAGGATCGCGGGGACACTGGAAATCTCGAGCCCGAACATCAACGACGAAAGGCAGGCGGCGAGCAGCGCAAGGGTGTTCTTGCGCGGACGAAGAGGCTGCATGAGCTGAATCCCGTTGCGGTAGATGAACGGCTAATATATCGGGAACATCAGTCCCGATTGACGAGGAAAATTCCCATGAATGCGGCCAGAATGGAACCAATCAGGCGGCACGATGATTGATCGCCTCGACGGCGTGGCGACCTTTGTGCAGGTCGTCGAGGCGGGAAGTTTCGCGCTGGCGGCCGAACGGCTGAACCTGACGCGCTCGGCCGTCGGCAAGGTGATTGCGCGCCTGGAGACGCGGCTCGGCGTGCGCCTGATCCATCGCACGACGCGCAGCCAGAGCCTCACGGAAGACGGCCAGGCGTACTACGAGCGTTGCGTGCGCGCACTCGCCGAACTCGAAGCGGCCGAGGCCGAACTCGAAGGCGGACGGCGCGCGCCGCGCGGACGGCTGCGCGTGAGCTTGCCGCTCGCGTTCGGGCAACTGTGCGTCGCGCCCGTGCTGATGAATCTGGCGCGCCGGCATCCGAAGCTGCAGATCGACATGTCGTTCAGCGACCGCATGGTCGATCTCGTCGAAGAAGGCTTCGATCTCGCCGTGCGGATCGGCGAGTTGCGCGATAGCACGAGTCTCGCCGCGCGGCGCCTGGGCGTGCAGTACACGAGCATCGGCGCGGCGCCATCGTATCTCGTGCGGTACGGCATGCCCGTCTCGCTCGACGAGATGGATGGGCGTGACGGCATCGTGTATGCGCGTGGCGGCGCGCTCGTGCCTTGGGATTTGCACGACGAGGCAGGGCAGGTGAAGCGCGTGAAGATCAACCCGCAACTGAGCATGGACGACGTGCAGGCGATTGCCGCGGCGGCGATCGCGGGCTTCGGGCTCGCGCGCATTCCGTCATGGCTGCTCGCGCGTTACGTGAAGTCGGGCGAACTCGTGCTGGTCAAGGGGCGCTGTAGCTTGCCGCCGCAGGAGATCAATGTCGTGTGGCCGCAAACGCGCTATATGGCGTCGAAAGTGCGTTGCGCGATTGACGCGCTCGTCGCTGAGATTCCCGCGCTGATCGACGAATGAATATGGCCGCTTCGCAGGTTCGATGCGAAGCGGTCGAAGGTTTCCATGCTCAGTCAGGCGCGTACTTGAACTCGGGCAATGCTTCAAGCGACGACTTGGTCGCCTCCGGCATCGTCACCTGTTTGGCGGTGATCTGCAGATCGCTGAACGGCACGGCGACGTAGTGCTTGCCCATGCCGAGAAAGCCGCCCACCGACAGAATCGCGAACGCGGTGTGATCGGACGGCGAGACGATCAGATCGTCGATGGTGCCGATCTTGTCCTTGTCGCGGTTATAAACGCTCGTTCCCGCGAGCTTCGAGGCGCGAAAGCCGCTGCCCGTCTGCATGACTTCCGTACGGCGTTCGGTGACGGATTGCGGCGAGCCTTGCGCGAGCGCTGTTGTCGAGATGAGCGCGGCCAGCAAGCTCGCGACGCCCATCTGGCATGTTCTGTTGAATACGTGTTGCACGATGATCCTCCCTCCCTGTCATTCGATGTTGTTGACGAACGGCGCCTGTTCTAGGGCTTGTCGTCTTCGTAATCGGGGTTGACGTCGGGATCGAGCGGCGGCGCGTCCGGGTCCTGCGACGGACCGACATCGGGCAGATCGGTCTGCACGACGTCGGACTGGTCGGGGCGGATCGGATTTTCGCCTTCGTTGGGCGTGGTTGACATGGCCGGGCCTCCTTGGGTTACGTTGCTGGCATCAACATCGTCAGCAAGTTGCGCACCCGGCCGGGCGCTCGGTGCTACGCGGAGGCTCAGGCGTCTTCGCCGGTATTGATACGTTCGGGCGCCGGTTGCTTCGCATTCTGCTGATGCGCGGCTTCCGCTTCGGCCAGGCGGCGCGCCGCTTCGCCCACTTCCTGGCGGAACTGCACGAGCGCGCTGAGCGACGCGTCGGGCGGCTGCAACGCGGACCACAGCACGTCGATCAGGCGGTCTGCCGTGGCGTCGATGTCGGTGCGGCGATTGCCGAGCGTCGCGTCCCACAGCACGTGTTCCATCGGGCCGAAGACGAGCGAGCGCAGCAGGCGCAGCGGCACGTCCGAGCGGATCTGGCCCGTCTGCTGGCCGTGCGACAGCACGCGCATCAGCGGCGCGGTATAGCGCCGTTGCAAGCCCGTCAGTTCTTCGCTGAGTTCGTGCTGACGGGTGCGGCCTTCCGACAGCACGAGCGCGCACAACCCCGTGCCATTGACCAGCATCAGCCGCAGATGCGTGCGCACGATGAACGCGAACTGCTGGCGGATGCTGCCGTCGCGCGGCAGGCCCGACTCGATTGCTTCGATGATCTCGTCGTACCAGTCGCCGATCACGCGCGCGCACAGCTCGCGCTTGCCGCGAAAGTAGCTGAACACCGTGGCCTCGGAAATGCCGAGCCGCTGCGCGATCTCTGCCGTCGTCGCGCGTTCGTAGCCCTTTTCGGAAAAGACGTCGCGGCCCGCCTGAAGGATCTCCTTCACACGTTGCTGCGACTTGCGGCCCGCCGGCTGGCGGCGCGATCCCGATACCTCGGCCCTTGCTACGCCCATCATATGAGTCCAGTTCAGATTTCGGAGCAGGAAGGCCCCGTTGCGGCCGATACTACCACGCTGGCAGGCCGTTCAGCGTGTACTTCACGGTTTTTGAGTGACACTCAAAAATACCGATTGACGCTTACGTAAATCTGGAGTGAAATGCGCTCTGTACTGCCGCGCGGTCGCACATGTCGTATGAATGACGATGGAAGCCAAATGCGCGGCGAACCAGCCGGCTGAGTCCGGCTCAGAAAAATTGCCTGATGCGAGGCGGCGCTGCACCGTGAGCCGCCCGCCCCGAACTCCTGGAGACACACATGAGCAACTTGCCCGGTTTGCAGTTCCCGCTTGGTGAAGAGATCGAGATGCTGCGCGACAGCCTCGCGTCGTTTGCGGCGAAGGAGATCGCGCCGCGTGCGGGCGAGATCGACCGCACCGACCAGTTCCCGATGGACCTGTGGAAGAAGTTCGGCGATCTGGGCGTGCTCGGCATGACGGTCTCCGAGGAATACGGCGGCGCGAACATGGGCTACACCGCGCACATGGTCGCGATGGAGGAAATCTCGCGCGCGTCGGCATCCGTCGGGCTGTCGTACGGCGCGCACTCGAATCTGTGCGTGAACCAGATTCACCGCAACGGCACCGCGGCGCAAAAAGAGAAGTACCTGCCGAAGCTGGTGTCGGGCGACCATATCGGCGCCCTGGCGATGAGCGAGCCGAACGCAGGCTCGGACGTGGTCAGCATGAAGCTGCGCGCCGAGAAGAAGGGCGACCGCTACGTGCTGAACGGCACGAAGATGTGGATCACGAACGGCCCGGACTGCGACACGCTCGTCGTCTACGCGAAGACGGATATCGAAGCCGGTCCGCGCGGCATCACGGCGTTTATCGTCGAGAAGGGCATGAAGGGCTTTTCCGTCGCGCAAAAGCTCGACAAGCTCGGAATGCGCGGCTCGCACACGGGCGAACTGGTGTTCGAGAACGTCGAAGTGCCGGAAGAGAACATTCTGGGTGAGCTGAACGGCGGCGTGAAGGTGCTGATGAGCGGCCTCGACTACGAGCGCGCCGTGCTCGCGGGTGGCCCGACGGGCATCATGCTGGCGGTGATGGATTCTGTTGTGCCGTACATCCACGACCGCAAGCAGTTCGGTCAGTCGATCGGCGAATTCCAGCTGATCCAGGGCAAGGTCGCCGATCTGTACACCACGTTGCAGGCGTGCCGCGCGTATCTGTACGCGGTGGGCCGTCAGCTCGATACCATCGGTACGGCGCATGTGCGCCAGGTGCGCAAGGACTGCGCGGGCGTGATTCTCTACACGGCGGAAAAGGCCACGTGGATGGCGGGCGAGGCGATCCAGATTCTCGGCGGCAATGGTTACATCAACGAATATCCCGTGGGACGTCTGTGGCGCGATGCGAAGCTCTATGAAATCGGCGCGGGTACGAGCGAAATCCGCCGCATGCTGATCGGCCGCGAGCTGTTCGCGGAAACGATGTAATACGAGCCGAGACACAACATGCCGATCATCGAATCGAAGCTGAACCCGCGCTCCGACGATTTCCGCACCAACGCGGCCGCGCTCGAAGCGCTCGTCGAAGACCTGAAGGCGAAGATCAGCAAGCTCGCGCTGGGCGGCGGTCCCGCCGCGCGCGACAAGCACGTGTCGCGCGGCAAGCTGCTGCCGCGCGATCGCATCGCGCAACTGCTCGATCCGGGCACGCCGTTTCTCGAACTGTCGCAACTCGCGGCGTTCGGCATGTATCACGACGACGCGCCGGGCGCGGGCGTGATTACGGGCATCGGGCGCATCGCGGGCCAGGAGTGCGTGATCGTCTGCAACGACGCGACGGTGAAGGGCGGCACCTACTACCCCGTGACCGTGAAGAAGCACGTCCGCGCGCAGGAAATCGCCGAGGAAAACCGCTTGCCGTGCGTGTATCTCGTCGATTCGGGCGGCGCGAACCTGCCGAATCAGGACGAGGTGTTTCCCGACCGCGATCACTTCGGCCGCATCTTCTATAACCAGGCGAACCTGTCGGCGCAAGGTATTCCGCAGATCGCCGTTGTGATGGGCTCGTGCACGGCGGGCGGCGCGTATGTGCCCGCCATGAGCGACGAGTCGATCATCGTCAAGAATCAAGGCACGATTTTTCTGGGCGGCCCGCCTCTGGTCAAAGCGGCGACGGGCGAAGAGGTCAGCGCGGAAGATCTGGGCGGCGGCGACGTGCACACGCGTCTGTCGGGCGTCGTCGATCATCTCGCGCAAAACGACCCGCACGCGCTGGCGATTGCGCGCAGCATCGTCGGCAATCTGAACCGGCGCAAGGACGTGCCTGTCACGATGCAGGAACCGAAGCCGCCGCGCTACGACGAAAAGAGCATCTACGGCGTGATTCCCGTCGATACGCGCAAGCCCTTCGATATCCGTGAAGTGATCGCGCGTATCGTCGACGATTCCGCGTTCGACGAGTTCAAGGCGCGCTACGGCACGACGCTCGTATGCGGCTTCGCGCATATCTGGGGGCATCCCGTCGGCATCGTCGCGAACAACGGCATTCTGTTTTCCGAGTCGGCGTTGAAGGGCGCGCACTTCATCGAACTGTGCGCGCAGCGCAAGATTCCGCTCGTGTTCCTGCAGAACATCACGGGCTTCATGGTGGGCCGCAAGTACGAGAACGAAGGCATCGCGCGCAACGGCGCGAAGATGGTGACGGCCGTGGCGACCGCGAAGGTGCCGAAGTTCACGGTGATCATCGGTGGCTCGTTCGGCGCGGGCAACTACGGCATGTGCGGCCGCGCGTATTCGCCGCGCTTCCTGTGGATGTGGCCGAACGCGCGCATCTCGGTGATGGGCGGCGAGCAGGCGGCGTCCGTGCTCGCCACCGTCAAGCGCGACGGCATCGAAGGGAAGGGCGGCACGTGGACGGCCGAGCAGGAAGAGGCGTTCAAGCAGCCGATCCGCGAGCAATACGAGCATCAGGGGCATCCGTATTACGCGAGCGCCCGTCTGTGGGATGACGGCGTGATCGATCCTGCGCAGACGCGCGACGTGCTGGGCCTCGGCTTGTCAGCGGCGATGAACGCGCCGATCGAAGACACACGCTTCGGCGTGTTCCGCATGTAACGACGGCGCAGCGAAAGGAGTTTCGGCCATGCAATACGACAACCTGATCGTCGCGTTCGAGAGCGGGATCGCCACCGTCACGCTCAATCGCCCGGACGTGCGCAACGCGTTCAACGAAGCGATGATCGCGGAAGTCACGTCGGCATTTCGCGCGCTGAACGAGCGCGACGACGTGCGCGCCGTCGTGCTCGCGGCGAGCGGCAAGGCGTTCTGCGCAGGCGCGGACCTGAACTGGATGAAGAAGATGGCCGGTTACTCGGACGATGAGAACCGCGCCGACGCAATGCGTCTTGCCGACATGCTCGCGTCGATCTACCGCTGCAACAAGCCGGTGATCGCGCGCGTGAACGGCGACGCTTACGCGGGCGGCATGGGCCTGATCTCGGCGTGCGATATCGTCGTCGCCGTCGACAGCGCGAAGTTCTGCCTGTCCGAAGCGCGCCTCGGCTTGATTCCCGCGACGATCGCGCCGTACGTGATCCGCGCGCTCGGCGAGCAGGCGTCGCGCCGTTACTTCATGACGGCGGAAGCATTCGATTGCGCGACGGCTCATCGCTTGGGCTTCGTCGCCGAATGCGTGAGCGCGGACCGGCTCGACGAAACCGTGCAGCAACTCGCGGCTACGTTATGCGCGAACGGACCGCAAGCGGTGAAGGCGTGCAAGCAACTCGTGCACGATATCGCCGGCCGTGAAATCAGCGCGGCGTTGATCGAAGACACGGCCGCACGCATTGCGAAAACGCGCGCGGGCGCGGAAGGGCGCGAAGGCGTTGCGTCGTTTCTTGAGAAGCGCTCGCCTTCGTGGCGGGTTTAAAAGACGCGCTTGAACGTCGCCACGGCACAGAACAACACCCATCGAGACACCTCATGTTCAACAAGATCCTGATTGCGAACCGGGGCGAAATTGCCTGCCGCGTCGCCGCGACCTGCAAGCGGCTCGGCATCACGAGCGTCGCGGTCTATTCCGACGCCGACGCGAACGCGAAGCATGTCGCCGCGTGCGACGAAGCCGTGCATATCGGCGGCTCGACGGCGGCGGAAAGCTATCTGCGCGTCGAACGCATCATCGAGGCGGCAATCGCGACGGGCGCGCAGGCCGTGCACCCCGGCTACGGTTTTTTGTCGGAGAACGAGGACTTCGCGCACGCTTGCGAGAAGGCGGGCATCGCGTTCATCGGGCCGCCCGTCGAAGCGATTGCCGCGATGGGCTCGAAGGCCGCTGCGAAGGCGCTGATGCATTCGGCTGCCGTGCCGCTCGTGCCGGGCTATCACGGCGACGACCAGAACGCCGATCTGCTGCATCGCCAGGCCGATGAGATCGGCTATCCCGTGCTGCTGAAGGCGAGCGCGGGCGGCGGCGGCAAGGGCATGCGCGTGGTCACGCGCACCGAGGAATTCGACGCCGCGCTGGCGTCGTGCAAGCGCGAGGCCGCGAGCAGCTTCGGCAACGATCGCGTGCTGATCGAAAAGTATCTGACGCGTCCGCGTCACGTTGAAGTGCAGGTGTTCGCCGATAAGCATGGCGGTGCCGTTTATCTGTTCGACCGCGACTGTTCGGTGCAACGCCGTCACCAGAAAGTACTTGAAGAAGCACCCGCGCCCGGCTTGCAGCCGCATGTGCGGCGCGCGATGGGCGAGGCCGCTGTTGCGGCGGCGCGCGCGGTGAATTACGTCGGCGCGGGCACGGTCGAGTTCATCATGACGGAAGGCGGCGAGTTCTACTTCATGGAGATGAACACGCGTCTGCAGGTCGAGCATCCTGTGACGGAGATGGTGACGGGACTCGATCTCGTCGAATGGCAGTTGCGTGTCGCGGCGGGCGAGCCGCTGCCGCTCGCGCAGGATCAACTCAGAATCGAAGGCCATGCGATCGAGGCGCGCATCTACGCTGAACATCCGGCGCGCGGCTTCCTGCCGTCGACGGGTACGTTGAAGCATCTGCGCATGCCGGAAGGCGTGGAGTTTTCGCTTGGCGCGGGCGGCGAGCGCGCGCCCGTGCGTATCGACAGCGGCGTGCGCGAGGGCGATACGATCACGCCGTTCTACGATCCGATGATCGCGAAGCTGATCGTGCATGGCGCAAGCCGTGAAGAAGCGCTGAAGCGTATGAGCCAGGCGCTGCGCGGCTGTGAGGTGGTCGGCCCACATACGAACGTCGAATTCCTGCAGCGTATCGTCGCGAGCGTGCCGTTTTCGACGGGCGATCTCGATACGGGGTTGATCGAGCGTCATCACGATGCGCTGTTCGCACCTGTGAAAAAGCCGTTTGTCGAAGCGCTGGCACTCGCATGCGGCGCGCTGTTGACGCGCGAAGGCGGTGTCGCGCATGGCGCGTCGCCGTGGGATGCGCTGTCGCACTGGCGCCTGAACGGCGGTTATACGCAGACGCTCAACTGGCGCGACGTCGAGAAAGAGGCTGCGTTTACAGCGGTTTTCTCACGCGACGGCGATACGCGGACCCTCACGCACGATGGCCGCACCGAGCCGTTCAAGTGGTGGACGGGCGCGGGCCAGCATGAATATGGCGCGACGATCGGCGACGCGCATGTGACGGGCCGCGTGTTTATCGACGGCGATACGTTCCATGTGTTCTGCCGCGGCGACGCGCTCGCCTTCGAATGGCAGAACCTGCTCGCGCATGCAGCCGATGCCGAACATGGCGAAGGGCGTCTCACTGCGCCGATGCCGGGCAAGGTGATTGCGGTGCTGGTCGAACAGGGCGCAGTGGTGGAGAAAGGGCAGCCGCTGATCGTGATGGAAGCGATGAAGATGGAGCACACGATCGGCTCGCCCACGGCGGGCAAGGTGGCGGAGGTGTTGTACGCAGTTGGCGATCAGGTCACCGATGGTGCGCAGCTGTTGGTGCTGGACGTCGAATAAGGCGCTGGTTTTCGAGGAAGCGTCATGCGAGGCGCGCGTAGTTCGCTACGCGCGCCTCGTTTTCCATTTGACGGATGCTTTCGTATGCTTCGGGCGGCAAGCGCGAAAAGCCTTTGAGCTTGAGTCGTTGCGCGCGCTCGGGTTGCGCTGTGACGGCTTCGTCGAGCGCGTCGCGCAATGCGTCGGCCTGTTCAGGCGCGACATGCGTTGACGCAATCAACGGCAATCCCGGCGATGAGCGCGTGTAGCCGATTTCGCGCAAGCTGCCCGTCAGTTCCGGATACGCGTCGCGCGCGAAGGCCATCGTGACGCAATCGATCGCGGCAAGGTCCACGCGATCTTCGGCAATCGCGCGCAGCGAGCCGAGATGCGATCCCGTCTCTAGCGTTGCGCCGAAGAACCTGCCGTTCTTCGCATGCGGCGCAACGCTGTGCCGCAACGCGTTATAGCCGCTGTTCGAATCGGTGGAATTGAAGGCGGCGCGCGCGCCTCGACAGGCTTCGATCGAATCGAACTGGGCGTCATCACGCGTGACGAGCACGCTCGAATAGTTCGCACTCTCGCAGCCGGGCGCATCGAATCGTGGTGTCGCGATTAGTTGCACATGCTCGTGCAGCCCGAGCACGTACGGATAACCGCAGGTCTGCGACAGCAGCAAGTCGGCGCGTCGCCAGAACGCGTGCAGGTCGTCCGGTTCGACGATTACGGCGCGAGGGTCGACATTGCGCAGCACGTCCACGAGCAGCGCATGCCAGTCAGCGGCGAGCGCGGGCGAGACGTTGTACATCGGCAGGGCGGCGATCTGGTTCATGCAGGCGATTCTAAACGCGGATCGGTCTGCGGGCAGCGTGGTCCGTCACGCGATCGCCTTGTTGCGGCCATCGTGACGGCGCGGACGACGCTGAGCGGCATCGTTGACGAAACCGCGCTCGCGCCGTCAGGCCGCAGCGTCGAGGCTCGTGCGCGGCGCGTCCACTGTGGCGACGGACTGCAACACCGCTTGCGCCACGCGCCCGACCTCCGGCCATTCCTGCAACCGCTGACCGTCGACGGACTTCTCGGGCGTGACACTTACATAGGGCGGCGGATAACCCCATATCGCGTCGTGCACTTCCGGTTTCGTGACGCTGCCGCCGAGCACGGCGACCGTTGGACGGTGGAACGCAGCCGCCACGTGCATCAGCATCGTCGAGTTCGTCAGCACGACGTCCGCCTGTTCGACGAGCGCGAACATGACGCGCATCGGCACTTCGCCTGCAACGGAGCGAACGGACACGCCCGGACCGGCTACGGCGATGGCCTCGGCCGCGCGCGCCTGATCCGCCGCGCTGCCGACGATCACGACTTCGCACGCGTGGCCTTGCTGTTCCAGCGCCTGGGCGATTTGCGCGAGCGCCGCGCCGACTTCACGCGGGGGCCATGCCTTGGTGGGCACGCCGGCGCCGACGCCAGCGACGATGCGCACGGTGGGCCGACCTGCTGGCGGGTTTGTCATCCAGAGTTGCGTGGCGCGTGCGCGTTCGTCGGTGGTCAGAAATAGTTGCGGCCGCACTTCCGGCAACGCTGTCGCGCCGAGCAATTCGCCTTGCGCGAGCGCCGCGCGTCCGGCCTTGCGTCGCGCGTAGACGACGTGCGCCTGACAGCCGCTCCAGCCGCCGCGATAGCCGCGCACGCCGATGCGGTATCGGGCGCCGAGCCGCATCATCAGCAGCGCGCCCATATAGCTGCCTAGTACATCGATCGCGACGTCGAAGCCGCCCCGGGCGCGCAGCGCGTCGATCTGCGGGGACTTCCACAGGAAGCGCAAGACGTTCTTGTGCGACCGGTCCGCGACGATCTTGTTGTTCCAGGGCGCGTCGAGTTCGACGATTTCGTCGATATACGGATTGTTCTGCAGGATTGGACGGCCCCAGCTGCCGATACCGGCGATCAGGCGCGTCGACGGAAACTGCTTGCGCAGCGATTCGAAGAGCGGGGTGGTGGTGAGCAGTTCGCCGAAATCGTTGGGGCGTAGCACGAGGATTTCGCGTGGGGTGTCGCGACGCGGGTCGAAACGTGGCGGATGGAAGCGGGCCATCAGCCAGACTGGTGTTTCGATTAGCAGGTTTTTCCAGTCCATGGATCGCACTCTCCTGGCGTGCAAGGCTGCCGATATGCGGTTGATTGTGACGGGTTGTGGGCGTGGGGAAACGCCGAGGTTCCGGTTTATTCGGTCAATTCAGGGTGGTGGGGGTTTTTGCCATTGCGCTGGCATTCGCGGTGCGGTTGGTTTGGTTTTTTCGCTGGTATCCGGGTTTTGCCTTCGTGGCGCGGCTGGTTTGGTTTGCTCGTGTTTGCGCTGGCATCCGCGCTACGGTGTTTGCCGTTCAAGCGTCGCCCCTGTGCGGGGCGGCACCTACTTTTCTTTGCCGCCGCAAAGAAAAGTAGGCAAAAGAAAGCGG
>NZ_JAWRXV010000418.1:0-334 GCF_046534875.1 Paraburkholderia sp. SIMBA_054
GGTGGCGCACTGACCAACCTGGACGGCCGCACCACCCAGAACACCACCGACATCGCCACGCTGGGCGACCAGATCGCCAACGGCGGCGTGGGCCTGGTCCAGCAGGACGCGACCAGCCGCGGGCTCACCGTGGGCGCGGCCACCGACGGCACGAGCGTGGACTTCACCGGCACCGACGGCGCGCGCGTGTTGACCGGCGTCGACGCCGGCGAGGTATCGGCAACCAGCACCGATGCGATCAACGGCAGCCAGCTCAACGCCACCAACCTGGCGGTGACGGCGGTCGACGGAGCGGTCGATAGCCTCGGCGCGGGTGTTGCCAGCAGCCTGGGCG
>NZ_JAWRXV010000419.1:0-334 GCF_046534875.1 Paraburkholderia sp. SIMBA_054
GATAAAGTCGGCCCTATCAAATCGACCATGGAATTTCGCGCTTGATGTCGTGGGCTTCGGCAGCATCACCGCAATCCCGGCATCCGCGCACTCCTATATCTGAGGTGCATTGTAGTAGCCACGATCGGCGACTGCCCGCAGTTTGGTCCTCCCCATCGCATCGCGCGCGGCTTTCGCCATGGGGCCGAGCTGCGCCCTGTCGCTGACAGAGTTTGTGACCTCGTGCGCGACGATCAGATGGTGCTTGGCGTCTACTGCTACCTGGACGTTGTAGCCCACCATTCCCGGGCCTTTGCCGCTCGTTGCCATGGAGCGTGCATCAGGATCGGTCGTC
>NZ_JAWRXV010000420.1:0-334 GCF_046534875.1 Paraburkholderia sp. SIMBA_054
CTGATCGGCGTGTATGAATTCATCCGCAAGAACGAACTGATCATCGCGTATCACGTGAAGGCGCATGGCACCATTTCGCTGTCGCCCGAACTGCTCGAATACCGGCTCGTGGAACCGGCGAATCTGCGTCCCTGGCGCGCGGGCACCGGTCAGGCGCGCGGCGAATGGATGCGGCGGCGCGGTCTGCCGTTCGAATTCGTCGACAAGCCGGGACAGTAAGTGCGTTTGCCGCGTTCGCCGAGTTCGCCGCAAGCAGGTCGCGCAGCGGCGTCGACGAACGGCACTACGGCACCAATGGCACCAATGGCACCAATGGCACCAATGGCACCAATGG
>NZ_JAWRXV010000421.1:0-334 GCF_046534875.1 Paraburkholderia sp. SIMBA_054
CAAACAGTCTTGCTTTACCGCTTAAATGAAGGGGAGCCAGCCAAAGCCGAAATCGCTGAAAATTTTGTGGTTACAGCAAATTATGGCGGCCTAAAAGGAAATGAGATCACAGTACAAGTCGCAGAAAATGTACTTGATAGCACAAAGCGCGACGTTATCACCTATCTTGGAACAGATATTGTCGATAAGCAGGTTGTGACTGATGTCAAAGATCTTGTGAAAAACAAATATGTTCAATTTTCTGGTGAAGGTGAAGTGACTATCACAGCTGGCGTAACACTAAGCGGTGGGAAAAACGGTGTGCCAAGCGTGGCAGATTACACAGCATTTCTTG
>NZ_JAWRXV010000422.1:0-333 GCF_046534875.1 Paraburkholderia sp. SIMBA_054
GGGCGCAAATGGGGTTTTGCTGGCCGCAATATCGTGGTGACGGACGGCGTCGTGCATCTATGGGGCGTCTTCCAGTCGGCGGAGGCGGTGAATGCCGTTCGCGTTGCGGCGCAAAACATACCCGGCGTCACGCATGTGGAGGATCACACCGAGCCGTATCAAATGATACCTGGCATCTAGCAGGCGTGGGGCAAGGCGGGCCGGTTCGGCGCACCGCACCCGGAGCGTCATGATCGTGTCGCCTATGCGGTCCCTGGCAGTGGACTGGAGACGAGAACGGCAGCCGAGACGAGCACAGCTGCGAGCACAATCGATTCGACGTGCAAGACAGCG
>NZ_JAWRXV010000059.1:0-62438 GCF_046534875.1 Paraburkholderia sp. SIMBA_054
ATTCGCGGGAAGCGCCTTGCTTTCACCACGTTGCTGCGTCAGCAGCAGAGAAACGAGATTATGAAGAACCTTTTTCGTTTCGTCAACCGGTTTTTTTGGGCATCGCCTGAAAAACCCTGCTGACTTCACGACCGCGCCGTTTCTGCCGCGACCCCGTTGCGTCGCACCCAACTCCGTGCTGCTCAACGAGGACGCGAATCTTAGGCCATCCCGCGCCCCGTGACAAGGGTGTGACGCAAAGTTTTTCTCGAAAGCGGCTAGAACAATCATTCCTCCCGCGCCTTCTCCGCTCGCGCCACAGGATCTGCCGGTTTTCCGCCCGCCTTCGCGGCCAGCTCGCGAGCATCGGGCGAACCGATCGTCCAGTCATGCAGCACCGTATAAGCCACGGCGAGAAGCGTCGGCCCAATAAACACGCCGAGGAAGCCAAACGCGAACGCGCCGCCCAGAATGCCGAGCATCACGAGAATCAGCGGCATGTCGCTGCTCTTGCCGATCAGGATAGGCTTGACGACGTTATCGGACATGCCTACCACTATCACGCCCCACACCACGAGAAAGATCGCCCATCCAGTTTCGCCGCCGTGATACAGCCAGATCGCGGCGGGCAGCCACACCACGACAGGGCCACCGGGAATCACCGAAAGAAAGAACGTAACGAGGCCTAGCAACGCCGGCGTCGGCACGCCCGCAATCCAGCAGCCAAAGCCAGCCAGCACACCCTGCACCAGCGCCGTCCCGAGGATGCCGTACACCACGCCCTTCACCGTGCTGCCCGCCAACGCCAGCAAATAGTCGGCGCGCTCGCCGGCGATGCGCCGCATGCCCGCGTTGAGCCATGCCGCCGCGCCCTCGCCGCCGGTATAAAAGAAGAAAGTGAGAATGATGCTGAGCGCGAGCAATCCCAGCCCATGCGTGACGGCAAGCGCCGCCGCGAGAACCCACTTGCCCGCCGGCGCGGCCAGCACGCGCAGCTGCGCAACCATCTCGGAATTGCTGCTGGTCACGCGCTCCCAGAACGATTCGATGCTCGAACCGACGAGCGGAATCCGCGCGACCCAATCGGGCAGATCCGGCAGGCCTGATTCCGTCAGCCTCTGCACGAAAGCGGTGATGTCCTTGGTATGCGCGCCCAGCGCGAACCCCGCGTACACGAAGGGGCCCAGCACGACGACCAGAATGATGAGCACGATCAGCGTCGCCGCCCACTTGCGCCGCCCGCCGAGGGTCTGCGACAGCTTGCAGTACAAGCCCCACGAGCTGTAGCTGAGAATCGCGCCCCACAGCAGCGCGGTCGTAAACGGCGCCAGCACCAGCAGCGAGCCGCCGACCAGCAGCAGCAACGCGAACACGGCAGCCAGCCGCTCGATCAGTTGGTCCGACTTCACCATGCACCACCCCCGATACGATCCCACACTGATCTGAACGATGGCCGCTCAGACATCGAAACGTCTGCAGAACGAGTATAGGAAAGCTCAGGCGAAAGCCGCGAACGCAACCAGAGACACAGGCGGACAGCCACCACGAGCAAGCCCTTCACAGATTGACAAGCCCACACTGCGGGCAAATCGCTGCCAGCAGTGCGTGTCGATAATATGTCGACGAAGAAACGACTAGAATATATGGTTCTCTGCACACAACCTCCGGATTTATGCGCTCGCGAATCGCCAAACGTCTCCCTCCCGATGCCGACAAGCTGGTCGGTCTGTCGCTCGCGCTCTTCGCGTCGGGCAGCCGCACCGAAGACCGCTTCTGGGAATCCAAGCTCGACGCACTGCTCGCGAAAATAGTCCGCAACGGCAACCAGACGACGCTCGACGCCGCGCTCGACCATCTGCAGCAGAATCATCCGGACGCTTACGGCGCCCTTGCCGACATGGCCGAAACGCATAGCGAGTCGCTGATCGTCGAGCACGATGGCGTCCAGTACGAAGCGTTGCTGATCGCTGCGCCCGTGCTGGCCTGGACGCGCTACGCCATTCCGTCGGGCGCGCTCAAAGGCGACGCGGCCGACGCACTGCGCGCCCATCTGCAGGCACATGTGCTTGCAGCCGACACGCGCGTCGCGATGGCGCCCTTTATGTATAGCATTGACCAGTTGCCGCGTCATCACGTCGAAACCTGGCGGCTCGCGCAGCAACTGGCGCAGGCGGCCGTCGGCGGCGGCAACGCGAAAATCAACTTTGGCGAACTGCCGGAAACGTCGCCCATTCTGGCCGATCCGCGTTTCGTGCTGGCCGTCGTCGCAGCGCCCGTCGGCGCGCCCGTGTTCCGCTGGCAGGAAGAAGAAGGTGGCTCGCGCATCGAGCGCGGCCAATGCCTCGAGCAATGGGCGACACAAGGCGGTGCCAATCTGGCCGTCGTGCTGCCCGGCTGCGAGTTCGAATGCCTGTTGCCGGACGCCTACTACTCGGCCTGCCGCGACGCCGACGAGCGCGTACGCCCGCACACCGTTCGCACCGCGGTGCGCTATCTGTTCGACACGATCGGCGCGACGCCCGACGAACTGCGCGCAGTGGTCGCGGGCTTCGGCGAGCGGCGCATCGACGAATACCGGATCGGCTTCACGCGCCGCGGCAGCAACGATGTGATCTATGGCGTCGTGTGGCCGCTGTACGGCCGCGAGAACGGCGACCCGGGTATCGACGAAGAACCGCAAGAGGCGATGGCGGCCGAAGGTCCGCTCGAAGATATCGTCGCGCTGCTGAAAGAAACGGGCATCACCGATATCCGCCGTCACGCTGGCCGCTTCGAACCGGAATATTGTGACGACTGCGGCGTGCCACTTTATGCGGATCCGCTCGGCGAGATCGTTCACGCCGAAATGCCGGAAGATGCCGAGCCCGCTCAGCCACATTTCCACTGATCACTTCAGAGTTTTCTCTGCATCGAATCAAGCCCCGCCGCGTGCGGGGCTTTTTTCATGGCACTCGTCCTATGCCAACTGGACAGGCCGCCACGCGACTGGGAATTTGTCATCATCGACACGATGGTGCATCGCTGCGCGACGACGAAATCGTTGCGTGCATCGCGCCGCCACGACCGATCGATCAGGAGGCAATGCATGCGATTTTCAGTTTTCAACTCGGACGCCGAACGCAGGGAAGGACTCAAGACACTCTTACGGCAAATCGACCGGCAGGCACGGTTCGGCGAAGCACAGGACTGGCCGCAGGTCGAGCGCACGCTGCGCCGCCTGCAACCGGACCTGCTGCTGATCGACTGGGAGGACTGGATGTCGCCTCTCGACGCCCGCACGTTGCTCGCCAACCATCCCGGCCTGCCCGTCGCCGTGCTGGTCGACGACATCTCACCCGCCCATGTGCGCGCGTTCGTCGAGAAAGGCGTGCTCGGCGTGATTCCACGTTCCACTGATCCGCGCGTGATCGTGCGGGCGCTGGAAATGGTTTTGCTGGGCGTCCACTACATCCCTGCAGGCGCCCTTTCGTTCGATGCACCCGCGCCATCCAGCAAGCTGGTGCGTCCGCTGAACGACGCGCGCCCGCTCGAGCTGGTCGCGCCGCCAAAGCGGCCACGTCTGGGCGGCGGCCTTTCGCCGCGGCAAGAACAGATCATGCGCTGCGTGCACATGGGCAGTACGAATAAAATGATTGCTCGCGCGTTAGGCATCAGCGAGGGCACCGTGAAAATCCATCTGGCGACGATCTTCCAGCAACTGGGCGCACCGAACCGCGCCGCCGCCGTCGCGATCTACAACGGCTGGCTCACCGCGCAACTCGAAGTGCTGCGCAGCGGACACAATCGCATCCAGCGGCCCGCGCGCGTGACGTCCAACGTCGCGCCACTGCGCCAGCGCAAGCCGCGAACTTTCCGCTATCCGTTGCCTGCCAACGACACTGCCGGCGCACTGCCGATGGCCGCCGAAGCGACGACGCCCTACGACACACGGCGCAAGCGCCCGGAACGCGACGACGGCGCGATGTAAAAGTCGAAAGGAATCCACCGTGAATAGACATAAATCATCGCTGGCATGGAATCCGCTCACACGTTTCGCTATTCAACGAGTAATATGAAGACATGGGTTTCCTCTACACACCGCTTCCGTTGTGGGTCGCTGTCGGTGGCTGGATCGCCGCTGTGGCTTTGCTCGCGCTCGCACTCTGGAAGAACCCGTTCAAGCGCTTGCAGGAACCCGTGCTCCAGCATGTGTGGCTCGCCATCATCGTCGCCGTATCGGTGCTGTGGGCGACCAACGCATGGCTCGAAGATGGCACGGTGATTCACCTGCTCGGTGCAACGCTCGTCGTCACGCTATTCGACTGGGGGCTTGCGCTCATTGCGATGGCCATCGTGACAGGGCTTGCCGCCGTCGTCTTCGACGCGCCGTGGCAAGGCATCGCACTCACCTTCCTCGTGTTCGGCGCAGTGCCCGTCGGCGTGTCGACGCTCCTGCAACGCGCATGCGTCGCGTGGCTGCCGCGCAATCTCTTCATGTTCATCTTCGGCCAGGGCTTCGTGTCGCCCGCCATCGCGGTTACGGTGGCATCGGCCGTTGCGTTGGCAACGCATATCGCGCTCGCCGACGGTTCGATGTCCGTGATCCCGGCCGGCTATGCGTTTAGCGTGTTCCTGCTTGCGTCGGGTGAATCGTGGTTCACGGGTATGTCGACGGCATTGATCGCTGTCTATCGTCCCGCATGGGTCACGACTTATGATGTGCGCCGCTATCGCCTCGGTGGCCCGCGCACCTGATCTGATCCCGCAATTGCACTGCAACGGCATCGAGATGAATGCGCCTGTCCGGCGCGTTCGCTCGTGCATGCAGCATCCGCCTATCTATCGCTCGTTGAGCCTCCTCACCACGACACGACAAAATATTTGTGCCAGGATTGAACTCCTTCCTGCAGACGGGCATCTTATGTGCCTGACGTCTTCACAGCATTGATCATAGATAGATGGATCGCACCAACGCACCGCGCCGATTGCCGCGGTTGGTCGGCCGGTTGGCGGTGTGGATTGCGAGCGCGTCGCTCGCATGCTCGCTGCCTGCCTTCGCCGATCAACTCGGGCAGCACAACGACCTCGTCAGCAAATTCATCAACGATATGCACGCCGATCCGCTCGTCGCGGATTGCGCCGCGCATGGCGACTTCGTCGCGAGCACATCGACGGCTTTCGATCACGTCGAGTTTCCGCCCAGCTCTTTCGATAGCGCGCATGCAGCCGTCACGCCGTGGAACGATTCGTTCGACGAAGGCAAGCAGAAGGTCAAGGTCGACAGTGTCGTGACCGTCGAAGGCCTGGGCGTTCCGCAAGGCGGCGGCGACCCGGCGCAGCTCAAGTTCCGCTGCGGCTATGTCGGCGCGCAGATGCTCGCGTTCAGCTGGAATGACCCCGTGCCGCCATTGCGCTCGCGAAGTACGGCGTCGTCGGGCTCGACCACGGCTAAGGGCAAGCACGCCGTTAGCGGCAAGGGTTCGAAGAAGAACTCGGGCAAGTCGAAAGGCACGACGAACAAGTCGGGGAACAAGAAGTCGGGCAAATCGTCAGGCAAGGCCGTGACGGCCAAGAGCAGCGCCGCGAAGACGAACGCTAAAACGGGTGCGAAAAAGTCGACCACGAAGAAGACACATTGACGTCGCGCCTGCGCCTGATCTGAACATCGGATCAGGCGCACCACGCGAGCAACAAAAAGCGAGGCCACGCATCACGCGTGGCCTCGCTTTTTTACATACCTTTGCTATTCATCGATACAGCGCGTCAGGCAAACGTCTCCATATGCCAGAGAATCGCCTGCAGCATCGACGCGCCGAGCGACGCGCTGCGCTCGCCGTTCCAGCCCACCCGTTCGTCGGGCAGATTGGCGTTGTCCTTGAACGGCATCTCCAGCGTCAGCGACAGGCAACCGAACTCGTTGCCGATGTACTTCGACGCGAGCTTGAGCGCATCCTGCCGATACTTGCTCGCTTCATAACCGTACTTGTCCTGGAAATCGGGACTCGCGCGCTTGAAGTTCTCGATGAACGCCGTCTGCTCCTGGCGTTGGCGTTCGGTGAAACTCGGCAGCATCTCCGAGCCCGCGACGAACACATACGGCAGCGCTTCGTCACCGTGAATGTCGAAGAACAGATCACAGCCCGTCGCATGAATCGCGTCACGCACGAGCAGCACTTCGGGGCTGCGCGCGGCGTCCGGTTCCATCCATTCGCGATTCAGGTTCGCGCCGGCCGCATTCGTGCGCAGATTGCCGTGCACGCTGCCGTCCGGGTTCATGTTCGGCACGATGTAGAAGTCGGCGTAATCGAAGAGCTTGCGCGCGACGGGATCGCCCGACCAGTCGCCCCAACCCGCGAGTCGCTTCACGAGACCTTCGACGAACCACTCGGCCATCGTCTCGCCTGGATGCTGGCGCGCGATGATCCAGATGATCTTCTTCGGCTTCAGCGTGCCGTCTTCGAGCAAGGTCGGCGCGCCGAGCGTGAGCAGCGACATCGGCCGGCCTTCGACCGTCTTGCCCAGTTCCGTCAGCGCCGCATGCGGCATCTGTTGAACTGCGCCGAGAAATTCCGAGTGGCGCTCTTCGCTATACGGCTCGAAGTAGGCGTAATAGATGCGGTCGAAATCGGGCGTGTGATCGATGGTGAGCACGCGGCCGTCGTACGAGGTCGGCACGCGAAACCAGTTCACGCGGTCATAGCTCGCGCACGCCTGATAGTTGCGCCAGCCGTCGGCGAAGGCGCAGTCGGCGGCGTTCTCGAACGTCATCACGCAGCGCTCGCCGCGCGCGCCCGACAGGCGGAAATAGAACCACTGCGCAAAGTCGGCGTGGCTGTCCGGACGCACGCGCAAGCGGATGTTGTCGGCCTGCGCACAGGACAGGACTTCGATCGCGCCTGCGTCGAAATTGCTCGTAATGGATAGCGTCATGTTGGTATTCCTGCTGGTTCGGCGCGGCGTCAGTCCGCGATGCGCCGGCGAAAGACGTAGGTGGAATCGTTCGAAGCATCGGTGTCGAATGCGTAGCCTTCAGCGTCGAAATCCTTGAGTTGCTCCGGCGTTTCGAAGCGATTCTCCACCAGATAGCGCGCCATCAGACCGCGCGCGCGTTTCGCGTGAAAACTGATGATCTTGTAGCGCCCGCCCTTCCAGTCCTCGAACACGGGCGTGATGACGGGCGCGGCGAGCTTCTTCGGCTTGACCGACTTGAAATATTCCGTCGACGCGCAGTTGATCAGCACGCGCGAGCCGTCCTGCTTCTTTTCCAGTTGGCGGTTGAGCGCCTGCGTGATGCGCTCGCCCCAGAACGCGTACAGATCCTTGCCGCGCCGGTTCTCGAAGCGCGTGCCCATCTCGAGCCGATACGGTTGCAACAGATCGAGCGGACGCAGCAGGCCGTAGAGGCCCGACAGTACGCGCACGTGCTGCTGCGCATAGTCGAGATCGGATGCGGACAGCGACTTCGCGTCGAAGCCTTCGTACACGTCGCCGTTGAACGCAAGCACGGCTTGCTTCGCATTGGACGTGTCGAATTTCGGCGACCAGTCGGCGTAACGCTGGAAATTCAGATGCGCGAGCTGATCGGAAATGTCCATTAGCGACGCGATGTCTTGCGGCGACAAGCGGCGCAGATCGCCGATCAGTTCGGCGGCGTCATCGACGAAATCGGGGATCGTGTGCTTCTTGACGTGCGGCGGGGTGTCGTAGTCGAGCGATTTGGCCGGCGACAGAACGATTATCATAGAGGCTTTCAGGCACGCCGTGCCTGGCGGTCAAAGAACGAAAGCCAGATTGTAACGAATGCCCGAAACCCCTGCCTTGCCTGAACAGAACGCGCCTGCCGCAAGAAACGCGGCGGCGCCCGCCGTCGTGCTCGATTCGAACGTGTGGATCGATATTCTCGTGTTCGACGATCCGCACACGCGCCCCATTCTCGCCGCGCTAGAAAACGGTGCGCTGCGCGCGCTGATCGACGCGCGCTGCCTCGCCGAACTGACATACGTGCTCGACTATCCGCAGTTCGTCAAGCGCGCCGTCGACAAAACCGCCGCGCTCGCGACGCTCGCGCGGCTATCGACACTGGTCGAGCCGCCCGCGCCCGCCGAAAACGTGCCCGCGCTGCCCAAATGCAAGGACCGCGACGATCAGAAGTTTCTCGAACTCGCCTATGCGATGCAGGCGGACTGGCTCGTCTCGAAAGATCGCGCTGTGCTGAAGCTCGCGAAACGGATCGCGCGCGATTTCGGTTTTCGGATCGCGCAGCCCGCGCCGTTCGTCGCCGAATGTGCGCTGACGGCCGAAGCGCCCGTCGAGGCCTGACGCGCGCCCGCGCAGTCCGCAGACGGGACGCGACGCGCTACCGGGCGGCATAGCTAACCGCCGCGCGGATTTTCCCTACAATCGAGCTTCACGCCTGACCACAACGGCATCAACGACCACGACCGCATCCGGACCGCGACATGAACGCACCGCACGATCTGACGACCACGCCTATGACCACCATGCCCCCATCGTTCCCGTCCCGTCTGCCGAACGTCGGCACGACGATCTTCACCGTGATGAGCGCGCTCGCTGCAGAAAAGAACGCGGTCAATCTCGGCCAGGGTTTTCCGGATTTCGATTGCGATCCGCGTATCGTCGATGCCGTGGCCAACGCGATGCGCGAAGGCCACAACCAGTACCCGCCGATGGCAGGCGTCGCGCCGCTGCGCCAGGCGATCTCCGAGAAGATCTCAAGCCTGTACGGACGCCGCTACGACGCCACGACCGAAATCACGGTGACGGCAGGCGCCACGCAGGCGCTTCTGACGGCGATCCTGTGCGCGGTCCATCCGGGCGATGAAGTGATCGTCGTCGAGCCGACGTACGACAGCTATTTGCCGTCGATCGAACTGGCGGGCGGCAAGCCCGTGTTCGTCACGCTCGAAGCGCCCGACTACGCAATCCCGTTCGACAAGCTCGCCGCTGCGATCACGCCGAAAACGCGCATGATCCTGATCAACACGCCGCACAACCCGACGGGCACCGTCTGGCGCGCGGACGACATGAAGAAGCTAGAGGAGATCGTGCGCGGCACGAATGTGCTGATCCTGTCCGACGAGGTGTACGAGCACATGGTCTACGACGGCGCGCCGCACGAAAGCGTGGCGCGCTACCCGGAACTCGCGCAGCGCAGCTTCGTCGTATCGAGCTTCGGCAAGACGTATCACGTGACGGGCTGGAAGGTCGGCTACGTGGCCGCGCCCGCCGCGCTGATGGCGGAATTCCGCAAGGTCCACCAGTTCAACATATTCACCGTCAACACGCCGATGCAGCTCGGCCTCGCACACTACATGCAGGACCCGGCGCCGTATCTGAACCTGCCCGCCTTCTATCAGAAGAAGCGCGACTTCTTCCGCGCCGGTCTCGCGCAATCGCGCTTCAAGCTGTTGCCGTGTACGGGCACGTATTTCCAGTGCGTCGACTATTCGGCCATCAGCGACATGCCCGAAGCCGAATTCGCGCAATGGTTAACGAGCGAAATCGGCGTGGCCGCCATTCCCGTGTCGGCGTTCTATCACGAGTCGCATGAATCGGGCGTGGTGCGCTTCTGCTTCGCGAAGAAAGAAGACACACTCGCCACCGCGCTCGAACGGCTGGCGCGTCTCTGAGATGGCGCGCGATGCTGCGAACGAACCCAGGTTCTTCGTCATCGCGCGCGCGGCAACGCGGCGCCGATCCGGCACACGGACAAGCCACGCCCTCACTTCTTCTTTTGCGCCTCCATGTAGGCCTTGCGGTCGTCCGTCACGCGCTGCGCGGCCGGGCGTGCATTGATCGCCTTCACGTACGGCTTCCAGTCGATGCCGACATCGAGCAGAAAATCGCGCCCGTAAACCGCCTGCGTCGCCATGCCGACGAGCGGCAGGCTCACGAAGCCCGCCACGTCCGCGATGCTGAACTGCTCGCCACGCAGATACGGCATGAACTTCGCAAGCCGCCTGAAGCCGCGGATGTGATGGATCAGCAGTTTCTCGGTGCGCTCTTTCGTGGCATCGGTGATCGTGCCGCCGAAGAACGCCTGCTTGTACAGATTGCGCGCCGTCAGTTCGAGATGAACGTCGACGAACGTGATCAGCTCGCGCTCCTTCGCCGCTTCCCACGGATCACGCGAGAACATTGCCTTCTCGGGAAAAGCCGCGGCCAGATATTCGATGATCGCCTGCGACTCGCACAGGCTGCCATGCTCCGTGACGATGTACGGCACCTTGCCGAGCGGCGAGTGTTCGAGCATCGCCTCGTCCTGGCTGAACGGAACGCACACTTCCTCGAACGGAATGCCGAATTCGAGCAGCGCAAACTTCACTTTGTTGTAATAGTTGGACAGCGCAAAACCGTGCAGCTTGATCATCCGGTGTCTCCCTGCGGATGGTTGTCGAAAGTCGCTTGCGATTCGTCACGGCTCACGCGCATGCACGCACACACGACGAATTGAAACGAACGTACTATTTTAGAATAATCATGGAGTGAGTCACATCATGTCACCGAACACCTCTCGCCAGACCAGCATCGAGACCGTCGGCATCGTCGGCACGGGCGCGATGGGACGCGGCATTGCGCAGATCGCCGCGCTCGCGGGCCTCAAGGTCAGGCTTTACGACACGAATGCCGATGCTATCGGCGCAGCGCGCGATTACCTGTCCGACACCTTCTCGAAGCTGGTCGCCAAAGGCAAGCTCGACAACTCGCGCTCGCTCGCCGCGCTCGCGAACGTGACGGGCGCGACTGCGATCGACGAACTCAAGGACTGCGACCTCGTCGTCGAAGCGATTGTCGAAAAGCTCGACGTGAAGCGCGCGCTTTTCAAGGAACTCGAAGGCATCGTCAGCGAGCGCTGCATTCTCGCGTCGAATACGTCGTCGCTGTCGATCACGGCGATTGCGGCCGCGTGCGCCGATCCATCGCGCGTAGTCGGCTATCACTTCTTCAACCCGGTGCCGCTGATGAAAGTCGTCGAAGTGATCGACGGCCTGCGCAGCGATCCAGCCGCCGGCGACGCGCTGATGGATCTCGCGCGCCGCGTGGGCCACACGCCCGTGCGCGCGAAGGATATGCCCGGCTTCGTCGTCAATCACGCGGGACGCGGCATGAATACGGAAGGTTTGCGCGTCGCGGACGAAGGCGTCGCGAGCTTCGTCGAGGTCGACCGCATCATGCGCGAGCAGGCGGGCTTCCGCCTCGGGCCGTTCGAACTGCTCGATCTGACCGCGCTCGATGTGTCGCATCCCGTCATGGAATCGATCTATCACCAGTTCTATGAGGAGCCGCGCTTCACGCCGTCGCCGATCACGGGCACACGCCTCGCGGGCGGGCTGATCGGACGCAAGGCGGGCGAAGGCTTCTATGTGTATGTCGACGGCAAGCAGCAGGCGCCTGCGGAAGCACCCGCGCCGACCGAACTGCCGAAGCGCGTCTGGATCAGCGCGCGCGTGCCTGCTGCGCGCGACGCCGTGCTCGCGTTGATCGCGAAGACCGGCGTCGCCGTGGACGAAGGCGCGACGCCGGCCGCCGATTCGCTGATCGTCGTGACGCCGCTCGGCTTCGACGCGACGACGGCCGCTGTCGATGAAAACCTCGACGCGACCCGCGTCATCGCCATCGATACGCTGTTCCCGCTCCTCGACGCAAAACGCCGCACGCTGATGACCACGCCCGCGACCACACGCGCCGCGCGCGATTCCGCGCACGCCCTCTTCGCGCACGACGGCGTGCCCGTCACGGTGATCCGCGATTCCACCGGATTCGTCGCGCAACGGGTGGTGGCGACGATCGTCAACATTGGTTGCGATATCGCGCAGCGTCAGATTGCGTCGCCGCAGGACATCGATCTCGCCGTGACGCTCGGCCTCGGCTATCCGCGCGGGCCACTCGCACTCGGCGATGCGCTCGGCGCGCAAACCATCCTGACGATTCTGCGCAACATGTTCAGTGTGCTCAGCGATCCACGCTACCGTCCGTCGCCGTGGCTCGCGCGCCGCGCGCAACTCGGCATGTCGCTCACGCAAGCCGACGCCGCCGATCACGACAACGCAAAGGAGCAAGCGTAATGGCCGCCGAACTGCTCGCCTCCCGCCCAGCCGAAAGCGAATCGACGCTCGTGCTGACCCTGTCAAACCCGGGCGCGCGCAACGCGATGCACCCCGACATGTACGCCGCCGGCATCGAAGCGATCGACACGGCCGAGCGCGATGCGTCGATCGGCGCGGTCGTTATCACGGGCGCGGACAACTTCTTCTGCGCGGGCGGCAACCTGAACCGTCTGCTCGAAAATCGCGCGAAAGATCCGTCCGTGCAGGCGCAAAGCATCGACCTGCTCGGCGAATGGATCGCCGCGTTGCAGGCGTCGTCGAAACCGGTGATCGCGGCCGTCGAAGGCGCGGCAGCAGGCGCAGGCTTTTCGCTTGCGCTCGCGTGCGACCTGATCGTCGCCGCCGACGACGCGAAGTTCGTGATGTCATACGCGCGCGTCGGCCTCACGCCGGATGGCGGTGGCTCATGGTTCCTCGCGCGCGCGTTGCCGCGTCAGGCCGCGACGGAAGTGCTGATCGAAGGCAAGCCGATAGGCGCGCAGCGTCTGTATGACCTCGGCGTCGTCAACCGGCTCGTGAAAGCGGGCGCCGCGCGCGATACGGCGATCGCGTGGGCCGACGATCTCGGCAAGGTGTCGCCGAACGCGAAGGCACGCATCAAAGGCCTGATCGCGGCAGCGGGCGCGCAGTCGCTGCCCGAGCATCTCGTTGCCGAGCGCGACAGCTTCGTCGCGTCGCTGCATCATCGCGAAGGGCTCGAAGGCATCACTGCGTTCCTCGAAAAGCGTGCGCCCAACTACAAATGAGCACACCGACCGGGTCACGCTATCAGTTGCCGAAGCGCCGCCGCATCTATCTGATGCGGCACGGCGACGTCACGTACTTCGATGCGTCGGGCAGCACGATCGACCCGGAGCGCGTGCCGCTCAACGAAAACGGCCGCGCGCAGGCCGATGCCGCGGGCCGCGCGTTCGCCGAACAGAACGTGCGCTTTGATCGCGTGATCGCCAGCGGTTTGCCGCGCACAGTCGAGACGGCACAGCGCGTGCTCGCGCAAATGGGCAACCAGACTGCGATCGACGTCGAGCCCGCTTGGGAAGAAATACGCGGCGGAAAACCAGGCTCGATTCCCGCCTTCGATCTCGAAGCGGCATTCATCGGCGCGTTCGACGGCATCGTTGCCGAGGACGTGCAGTTTCTCGGCGGCGAGACGATTGGCGAACTGTTCGACCGCGTGCTGCCGGCGCTAGCCGCGCTGCGCGCTGACGCATCGTGGGACGTCGCGCTGCTCGTGCTGCATGGCGGCGTCAATCGCGCGATCCTGTCGCATGCGATCACGGCAGGCGGCCGCACGTTCTTCGGCCATCTCGCGCAGGCGACGGGCTGCGTCAATGCGCTCGACGTCGGCGCCGCGTCGCGCGACTGGGTGGTGAGGATGATCAATCATTCGCCACCGTCGCCGCTGCATCGTGACGTGCGCAACACATCGATGGAAATGCTTTACGCGCAATTTATTCAAAGCAGGCGCAGCTAGCAGATCGATCATTCGATCATCCAACGGAGGAGACATGCCGCAAGACGCGACACCTACTGACTACTCCGCTTTTGAAGGCACGCGGCCCGTCAGCGAACGGCAGCACATCGACATCGACGCCCTCTCCGCGTGGCTCGCGCAACATGTCGAAGGCTTCGCTGGGCCTCTGACGCTCGAACAGTTCGCGGGCGGCCAGTCGAATCCGACCTTCAAGCTGATTACGCCGACGCGTGCTTATGTGATGCGCGCGAAGCCCGGCCCGTCCGCGAAACTGCTGCCGTCCGCGCATGCGATCGAGCGTGAGTATCGCGTGATGCATGCGCTGCGCGACACCGACGTCCCCGTCGCGAAGATGCTCGCGCTGTGCGAGGACGAAAGCGTGATCGGCCGCGCGTTCTACGTGATGGAGTTCGTTCAGGGCCGCGTGCTGTGGGACCCGTCGCTGCCCGGCATGACGCCTGCGCAACGCGGCGCGATCTATGACGAGATGAATCGCGTGATCGCCGCGTTGCATGGCGTCGATGTCGACAAGGTTGGACTTGCGGATTATGGCAAGCCCGGCAACTACTTCGCGCGGCAGATCGGCCGATGGAGCAAGCAGTATCAGGCGTCGGAAACCGAACCGATCGACGCGATGCATCGCCTGATCGAATGGCTGCCGAAGCATATGCCCGCCGAGACGGGCGAGCGCGCGTCCGTCGTGCACGGCGATTACCGGGTCGACAATCTGATCTTTCATCCGCACGAACCGCGCGTGCTGGCCGTGCTCGATTGGGAACTGTCGACGCTAGGCGATCCCCTCGCCGACTTCGCGTATCACTGCATGGCGTGGCATGTCGATCCCGCGCAGTTTCGCGGCATCGCCGGACTCGACTGGGCCGAGCTCGGCATTCCCGACGAGGCACGGTACGTGCAACGCTATTGCGAGCGCACTGGCCTGACGATTTCCGACGACTGGAACTTCTACCTCGCGTACAACATGTTCCGCATCGCGGCGATCTTGCAGGGAATCATGAAGCGCGTGGTCGACGGCACGGCAGCGAGCGAACAGGCCGCTGACGCAGGACGGCGCGCCAGACCGATGGCCGAACTCGCGTGGCGCTACGCGCAGAAGGTGCGCTGAGTAAAGTGCGCTAACTGAGCTGCCGGCGCTGCCACGTACTCAATCTGTAGACCGGATTCAACGACATCCACGAGGGCAAGATGAATTTCGACTACACCCCGAAGGTTCAGGCATTGCGCGACAAGCTGCTCGCATTCTTCGACGAGCACATCTATCCGAACGAACAGGCCTATGCCGCCGAAGTCGCGCGCAACCGCCAGGCGGGCAACGCGTGGGTGCCGACGGAACTGATCGAGGCGCTGAAGCAGCAGGCGCGCGATGCCGGCTTATGGAACCTGTTTCTGCCCGATTCCGAGCGCGGCGCGGGTCTGACGAACCTCGAATACGCGCCGCTGTGCGAGATCATGGGCCGTGTGCCGTGGTCGCCCGAGGTGTTCAACTGCAATGCGCCCGACACCGGCAACATGGAGACGATCGAGCGCTACGGCAATGAAGAAAACCGGCGCGAATGGCTGGAGCCGCTGCTGCAAGGCCAGATCCGTTCGGCGTTTCTGATGACCGAGCCGGAGGTGGCGTCATCGGATGCGACCAATATTCAGACGAGCATCGTGCGCGACGGCGACGCGTATGTGATCAATGGGCACAAGTGGTGGTCGTCGGGTGCGGGCGATCCGCGCTGCAAGCTCTTCATCGTGATGGGCAAGACGGACCCGGATGCGCCGCGTCACGCGCAGCAATCGATGATTCTCGTGCCCGCCGACGCGACGGGGATCACGGTGCATCGTCCGTTGAGCGTGTTCGGTTATGACGATGCGCCGCACGGGCATATGGAGATTACGCTGGATAACGTGCGCGTGCCTGCCGTGAATATGTTGCTTGGCGAAGGGCGCGGGTTTGAGATTGCGCAGGGGCGGCTCGGGCCGGGGCGCATTCATCATTGCATGCGGTTGATTGGGCTTGCTGAGCGGGCTCTTGAGTTGATGTGCAGGCGCACGCTGCAGCGTGTGGCGTTTGGCAAGCCGATTGCGGCGCAGACTGTTACGCAGGAGCGGATTGCCGAGGCGCGGTGTCTGATCGAGCAGGCCCGGTTGCTGACGTTGAAGACGGCTTACATGATGGATACCGTCGGGAATAAGGGCGCGCGAGGTGAGATCGCGATGATCAAGGTTGTTGCGCCCAACATGGCGTGTCAGGTGATTGACTGGGCCATTCAGGCGCATGGCGCGGCTGGGATGTGTGATGATTTTCCTCTGGCTTATGCCTATACCACCGCGCGGTGGTTGCGGTTTGCTGATGGGCCCGATGAGGTGCATCGGAATGCTATTGCCAAGATTGAGCTTGGGAAGTACTCGGAGTGATGCGCTGGCAGCGCGGCAGCGGGGTTTGGGGATCTGTGGTGTAATTTTTTTTGTGTCTGCGACGCTGGGTGGTTTGCTTCTGTTTGCGCTGGCATCCGCGTTGCGGTTGTTGCTGCGCGTGCGGTTTGGTTTGCTGGTGTTTGCTTTGGCATCCGCGTTTTGTCTTTGGTGCGCATGCGTTGCCCCTGTGCGGGGCGGCACCTACTTTTCTTTGCCGCCGCAAAGAAAAGTAGGCAAAAGAAAGCGGCTAACACCGCTAATTCTTGTATTTGCCTGAGGGCCCCCAAATGGTCCCACGCTTCACTCGGCAACGTTTCATTTCATGCCCGTTGCTAACGCTTTGAATAAGCGGCTCACCCGCTTCAAACACCCGCACAACGGCTAGCGGCAGCGAATGGTAGGTGCCGCCCAGGTGGCAAACTGTGTGTAGGTTGTCGCGTCGTATAGCTTGGCGCTCTTACAGGGTGGAACGCGTGCGCTATCGGTCCGAAGTGAGACGTGTGTGGCGCTACGGCCTACACACAGTTTGCCACCTGGGCGGCCGTGGAATATCTGGCACGGCGTGCTGTGACACGGGCGCGTGAAGTGGGTGAGGCGTCAATTCAGAGCGTTGGCAACGAACATGAGTCACGTGGATGCCGTGTGAAGTGCGGGACCGGTTGGGGGCCCTCAGGCAAGAAGAAATGTTGGCGGTGTTAGCCGCTTTCTTTTGCCTACTTTTCTTTGCGGCGGCAAAGAAAAGTAGGTGCCGCCCCGCACAGGGGCGACGCTTGAAGCACGAAGGCAAAACGCGGATGCCAGCGCAAAGCACAAGCAAACCACACCAGCGTCGCAGACAAAACAAACCACCAGGAGCAATCAATGATCGACATCTACAGCTGGGCAACGCCCAACGGCCACAAGATCCACATCATGCTCGAGGAGACAGGCCTCGAATACCAAGCCCACCCGATCAACATCGGCGCAGGCGATCAATTCACGCAAGAATTTCTAGCCATCAGCCCGAACAACAAAATCCCTGCCATCGTCGACAGCGACGGCCCAAAGCGCCCGGACGGCAAGCCATTCTCCTTATTCGAGTCCGGGGCAATCCTGATCTACCTGGCAGAAAAAACCGGCAGATTTTTGCCGACAGACCCAGCGGCCCGCTACGAAACCCTGCAATGGCTAATGTTCCAGATGGGCAGCATCGGCCCGATGCTCGGTCAGACACACCACTTCCGCGTCTACGCGCCGCAACCGATCGAATACGCGATCAACCGCTACACCAACGAAACAAAGCGCCTGTACGGCGTGATGGACACCAAGCTCGGCAAGACGCGCTATCTGGCAGGCGACGACTACACCATCGCCGATATCGCCACGTTCCCCTGGACGCGTTCATGGCAAAACCAGGGCCTGCAAATCGACGAGTTTCCGAACGTGAAGCGCTGGCATGAAGAGATCGCCGCGCGTCCCGCCGTGCAACGCGGCGTCGAAGTGCTCGCCTCGGCGCGCGTGCCGCTGATGGACGAAAAAGCGAAGGAAATACTGTTCGGCGCGACGCAATACGCCAAGCACTGAGCATCGCGAGGCGCCGACGCGCGCAACTAGAAATAGTGTCGCGTGATGAACTCTGCGATGCACACGGGACGCTCGCTGCCCTGCCGTTCGAGCGTCACGTTCCACGCGATCTGCACGCCGCCCTCTTCGACATCCGTCACGCTCGCGACGACGAAGCTCGCGCGCAATTGCGACCCGACAGGCACCGGCGCCGTGAAACGCACGCGGTTGAGCCCGTAGTTGACACCCATGCGCTGCTCAAAACGAAACGTATCGACGAGCAACGCGGGGATCAGCGACAGCGTCAGAAAACCATGCGCAATCGGACCACCGAACGGCGACTCGCGCTTCGCGCGCTCCGGATCGACATGAATCCATTGATGATCGCCCGTCGCCACAGCAAAGCGATCGACGCTCGCCTGATCGACCTCAACCCACGCGCTCATGCGCGGCGGCTGGCCGACGAGCGCGCGCACGTCGTCGGCCGAAGCGAGCGTCAGGTCGGGCGTCATTCCGCCGCTCCGGGATTGCGCAGCCCGAAGATCGCCTTCGAGCGTACGGTAATCACCAGTTCGCCGTTCTGATTGAAACCCTGCCACTCCGTCGAAACGATGCCGCGATCCGGCTTGCTCGCCGACACGCGCTTGTCGAGCACGCTGTTCATCATCCGGATCGTGTCGCCGACGCGCACCGGCTTGAGCCAACGCAAATCGTCGATGCCAGGCGAGCCCATCGATGTCGAGCCCGCCAGCACGTTGCGCACCAGCATGCCCATCATCACCGAGCACGTATGCCAGCCGCTCGCGATCAGCGTGCCGTACGGCGATGCGGCAGCGCCCGTATCGCTGACGTGAAACGGCTGCGGATCGAACTGCTCCGCAAACCGGACGATCTCGTCGCGCGTGAACGTGTGCGAGCCGACTTCATACGACTTGCCGACTTCCATGTCCTCGTAGCTCAAACCCATCTTTCACCTCGTTTGCATGTGTTGGCGGCGGCGCTCATGCGTCGGCCGTTGCGAAGCCCGGCAGCGCGGCAAAGCGCGCCAGATGATGATCGACATCGCCGAGCGTGGTTTCGATGATAGCGAGACGCTTGAACAGATGCGCGGCCGCCACCTCGTTGGTCACACCCATGCCGCCGTGCAGTTGCACTGCCTGCTGTCCGACGAAGCGTGCGGCTTGCCCCATGCGCACTTTTGCCGCCGATACCGCGCGGCGACGCTCGTCGACATCGTCGCTGCCGTAGCGCACGGCGGCGAGATACGTCGCCGAGCGCGCCTGCTCGGTGTGGATCAGCATCTCGACCATCCGGTGCTGCAGCGCCTGAAAGCGCGCAATCGGCACACCGAACTGCTGGCGCGTCTTCGTGTATTCGACGGTTGCGTGATTCAGCGCGTCGAGCGCGCCGATCGCCTCCGCGCACAGCAACACCACGCCGTAATCCGCGATGTGCTCCAGCGCAGCGGCGCCCGCGTGCCTGCCGTTCAGCTTGCGCGCCGGTGTTGCATCGAATGCGAGCGTCGCGGCGCGCTGGCCGTCGATCGTCCGATAGTCGGTGATCTGTGTGTTCGCCGCGTGGCGCGCGACGACGAACAGCGCAATCTCGCCGTCGAGCCGCGCGGGCACGATCCAGTAATCAGCCTGCGCGCCATGCTGCACAACCGATTTCGTGCCGCTCAACGCGTACCCGTCGCCTTGGCGAGTCGCCGTCGTTTCGATCGAAAAAAGATCGTAGCGCGCGTCGGGTTCATGGAAAGCGACGGCGAGCTTGCTCTCGCCTTGCGCCGCGCGTTCGAGCAACGCGGCATCGTCGCCGTCGCCCGTGCCGGAAAGCTTCAGCGCCTCGATACCGACAGTCGTCGACCAGTACGGCTCGACGACGATCGCGCGCCCCAGTTCCTGCATCACAACCAGCATATCGACCGTGCCGCCATCGAAGCCGCCTTGCGCTTCGGGCACGGGCAACGCGGTCAGGCCCAGCTCGGCGAACGCGGACCAATGCGTGTCCGATACGCCTGCTTCCGTTCGAACGATCGCCTGTCGCGCCTCGAAACCATATTGCTTGTCGAGATAACGGCGCAGCGCGTCCGCGAATTGCTGTTGTTCGTCGGTGAAATTGAAGTTCATGCGCCGCTCCTCACAGTCCGAGAATCATCTGCGCGATGATGTTCTTTTGAATTTCGTTCGAGCCGCCGTAGATCGACGTCTTGCGATAGTTGAAGTAGTACGCGGCGAGCGGCGCGGCGTCGTCGTCACCCGCGATGCTGTGCGCGCGTTCACCTTCAAGGAACGGCACATCGAACGGCGCGGCAAGCGGCCCGACGGCTTCAAACATCAACTCCGTCAAACTCTGCTGCACTTCCGTGCCCTTGATCTTCAGCATCGACGCCTCTGGCCCCGGCCCGCGTCCGCCCGCTTCATTCGCGACTACGCGCTGCACAGTCACCTCAAGCGCCATCAATTCGATTTCGAGGCTCGCGACTTTCGCGGCGAACAGCGGATCGAGCAGCAAGGGCTTGCCGTTCTTCTTCTGATTCAGCGCTATGCGCTTCAGGAACGCGAGTTCGCGTTTCGACTGCCCAACGCGGGCGATGCCCGTACGCTCGTGACCGAGCAGATACTTCGCGTAAGTCCAGCCGCGGTTCTCGTCGCCAACAAGGTTTTCGACAGGGACTTTCACGTCTTCGAAAAACACTTCGTTGACTTCGTGATCTTCGTCGAGCGTGATGATGGGGCGCACGGTGATGCCCGGCGTCTTCATGTCGATCAGCAGGAACGAAATGCCCTCCTGCTTTTTCGCGCCGCTGTCAGTACGCACGAGACAGAACATCATGTCGGCGTGCTGGCCGAGCGTCGTCCAGGTCTTCTGGCCGTTGACGACGTAGTGATCGCCGACCCGCTCGGCGCGCGTGCGCACCGATGCCAGATCGGAGCCAGAGCCCGGCTCCGAGTAGCCCTGGCACCACCAGTCGGTGCCGTCGAGAACGCGCGGCAAGTAGTGCCGCTTTTGCGCTTCGCTGCCGTACTTCATCAGCACGGGCGCGACCATCGATACACCAAACGGCAGCACCATCGGCGCGCCGAGCTGGGCACACTCCTCGTCCCAGATATGACGCTGCGTTGCGTTCCAGTTCGGGCCGCCATACTCCGCAGGCCACGCAGGCGCCGACCAGCCGCGCTGGCCGAGCAGCTTGTGCCAGCTCGCGAAGTCATCGCGATTCAGACGCTTATGATTGAGGACTTTGTCGCGCAGCTCGTCAGGCAGATTCGCTTCGAGCCAGGCGCGGATGTCGGCGCGGAATGCGTCGTCAGCGGGGGAATAATTCAGGTCCATGCGCAGTGTCTCCTGGCCGCGGCCTTGCGCCGCCAGGAGCACTGCAAGCAATGGTTATTGCAGCGGCTCTTTCAGTGCGGCGGGTACAGGCAGCGGCATCACATCGATGCCTTCTTCGACGAGGGCTCGCGCATCCTCAGGCGTCGTGACGCCCCGGATGCTGCGAGCAGGCGCTTCGTTGTAGTGAATGCGCCGTGCTTCCTCGGCAAAGCGGTCGCCCACGTTCTCGGTCTTTTCCAGCACCTCGCGCAGCGCGCGCATCACGTGCGCCTGCAGCTCGCCAGCGTCCGCCGCCGCTTTTTCCTTCGATGCGTTCGACGCGCGCGTCGCACCCGACAGATTCAGGCGCGGCGCCGACGGCAAACGGCTCACTTCCGTCGCACCGCAAATCGGACATTCGACCAGCTTGCGGGACAACTGCGATTCGAAGTCATCGGCGGAAGCGAACCAGCCTTCGAACCGATGATCGTGGGGACACTGTAGATCGAGGACCTTCATGTGGAATCAGGGCTTGCGTACGAGTTTAGCGCAAAATGGAAATTTGTGAACGGTCGTTCGTTAAATGATTTTGCTTTTTTTACCGCCTGGCCGGCACGGTGACGAACGAGAATCAGCCATTCTAGCGCGTTGGCGCGGGACGCGCCGACGCTCGAACGGCTGCGTGCGACGCGACCGACGGAAATGCAAAACGGCAGCCCAAGGCTGCCGTTTTTGTTGGATGCGGAGTCCCGCGAGCGTCAGTCCGCTTCGGGCGCATTCTCCGGCCACGCGCCCGACAGCAGCTTCTCCAGCCAGAACGTGCCGATGATCGTCTTCACGTCGCTCAACTGCCCCGTGCGCACCCACTCGGACACATCCGACACCTTCGCGATGAACGTCTCCAGGAACTCGCCGTCGTCAAGCTTGCGCTCGCCCGCCGTCAAACCGCGCGCGACGTAGATATCGATGAACTCCGTCGAGTACGAAATGATCGGATGAACGCGCGTCAGATAGATGTATTCGCGCGCCGTGTAGCCGGTTTCTTCGAGCAGCTCGCGCTTTGCGCAGGTCAGCGGATCTTCGTTCGGATCGAGCTTGCCGGCCGGATACTCGTACATCACCTTGCCCATCGCGTACCGGTACTGGCTTTCCATCAGCACGCGGCCGTCGTCGAACAGCGGGATCACCATCACGGCGCCGGGATGTTGCACGTATTCGCGCGTCGCCTGCTTGCCGTCGGGCAAGCGCACGGTGTCGAATTTGACCGTCATGAACGGCCCTTGATAGGCGATTTCGCTCTTGAGACAGGTTTCTTTAAGCGCGGTGTCGTGATCGGGGAGTTCTGCCATGTGCGACCTCTTTGCGGCAAGAAGCGCGACGGCCGGAACCGTCAGCGCCGTTTGACGAGATATTGAAACGTGAAGCCCGGGAAGGCGAGCACGATGAACAGGCTGAACGTGATCGCGTAGAACTGCCAGCCTTGATCGAAGCGGTTGCCGGCGCGCGCTTCGAGCATGAAGCCGAGCGCGCCGACGATGAAATACAGCACGATCAGTTCGCCGAGCCTGAGCCACGCGCTTTTCTTCGTGGCCTTCAGCGGCATGACACCGAACAGCCGCTGATTCAGGAACGGCAGGTTGGCGCCGACGAGCGCCAACAGCACGATGAACCACCCCGCCGCCGACATTACAGCGGCAGAGTATGCGTAATCGCGTTCAGGCAGAGCGACATCAGCGGGCCCGGAACGATACCGAGCACCAGCACGGCCACGCCGTTGAGCGCGAGCAGCGCGCGCTTGCAGGTATCGCCTGCGATCGGTGTCGTGTCGACGGCGTCGTCGAAGTACATCAGCTTCACGATGCGCAGGTAGTAGAACGCGCCGAACAACGACGTGATCACCGCGAGCACCGCGAGCCACGTGAGGCCTGCGTTCATCGTCGCTTCGAGCACGGCGAGCTTCGCGTAGAAGCCGACCGTCGGCGGGATGCCGGCGAGCGAGAACATCAGCACCATCATCACGAATGCGAACACCGGGCTGCGCTGGTTGAGACCCTTGAAGTCGTCGAGCGTTTCGGCTTCGAAGTCGCGGCGCGCGAGCAGCATGACCACACCGAACGAGCCGAGCGTCGTCAACAGATAGACGATGCTGTAGAACATCGCCGAGCCGTACGCGCTCGCCGCTGCGCCCGTCTTGCCGTCCACGACGCCCGCCAGCAGGCCGAGCAGCACGAAGCCCATGTTCGAGATCGCCGAGTACGCGAGCATCCGCTTGATGTTGCGCTGGACGATACCCGTGATGTTGCCGACGATCATCGACAGCGCGGCCAGAATAACCAGCATTTCCTGCCAGTCGACGGCGAGCGGTAGCAGGCCCATCACCAGGAAGCGCAGGCCCCATGCGAACGCGGCAACCTTCGGACCGCCGCCGACGAGCATCGTCATCGCCGTCGGCGCGCCTTGATAGACGTCCGGCACCCACATGTGGAACGGCACGGCGCCCATCTTGAACGCGATACCCGCCACGATGAAGATCACGCCGAACAGCAGCACGACATCATTGATGTGGCCGGAAGCCACGGCCTTCAGCACTTCGTTCAGTTCGAGCGAACCCGTCGCGCCGTAGAGCATCGAGATGCCGTACAGCAGGAAGCCCGAAGCCAGCGCGCCCAGCACGTAGTACTTCATCGCGGCTTCGTTCGACGGCGCATGTTCGCGGCGCAGCGCGATCACGGCGTACAGCGACAGCGACATCAGTTCCAGACCGAGGTACAGCGTCAGGAAGTTGTTGCCGGAGATCATCACCAGCTGGCCGAGCAGCGAGAACATGCCGAGCAGGAAGAAGTTGCCCTCGTACAGGCCGCGATCTTCCAGATACTTGCGCGAGTAGACGATCGACACCGCGTAGCCCAGCGACACCACCGCCTTCATCACGTTGGCGAACGGGTCCACCACGTACATGCGCGAGAAGTAGTATTGCGGCCCGGCGCCCGGCGTGAAGGCATCGATGGCGAACCAGATGCCGGCCACGACCGTGGAAATCAGCGCGATGAAATACGTCGTGCGGCGGCTGTTCGGGCCAACGAACGTGTCGATAAGCCACGCAACGACGATAGCGGTCATCACTAGCGCGTCGGGTAACAGGGCGGTCATAGGTGCGTTTTGCATGATCTTTAAATTCCTCCGCTTCGCATTACTGCGACAGCGGCAGCTTCGACTGCGCAACGTGGGACAGAAGGTTCTCCACCGACACGTGCATTACTTCGGTAAAGGGCTTCGGATAGATGCCCATGTACAGCGTCAACGCGGCGAGCACGCCCAGCATGAAGAACTCGCGGCGATTGATGTCGACGAGGTTCTTCACGTGATCGTTCACCACCGCGCCGAAGTACACGCGCTTGTACATCCACAACGTATAGGCCGCGCCGAGAATCAGCGTGACGGCCGCACCGAACGCGATCCAGAAGTTGTACTGGACAGCGGCCAGAATCACCATGAACTCGCCGACGAAGCCGGAGGTGCCCGGCAGGCCGCAGTTCGCCATCGAGAACAGCATCACGAGCGCCGCGAACTTCGGCATCGTGTTGACGACGCCGCCGTAGTCGGCGATCTGACGCGAGTGCATGCGGTCATACAGCACGCCGATGCAAAGGAACATCGCGCCCGACACGAAGCCGTGCGAGATCATCTGCACGATCGCGCCTTCCGTACCGAGCTGGTTGAAGATGAAGAAGCCGAGCGTGACGAAGCCCATGTGCGCGATCGACGAGTACGCAACCAGCTTCTTCATGTCGGCCTGCACCATCGCGACGAGACCGATGTACACGACGGCGATCAGCGACAGCGTGATGACGACGGGCGCGAGCAAGTGGCTCGCATCCGGCGCGATGGGCAGCGAGAAGCGCAGGAAACCGTATGCGCCGAGCTTCAGCATGATCGCGGCCAGCACGACCGAGCCGCCCGTCGGCGCTTCCACGTGCGCGTCCGGCAACCACGTGTGGACAGGCCACATCGGCACCTTGACAGCGAACGCGAGGAAGAACGCGATGAACAGCAGCACCTGCGGCGTCATCGACAGCTTCGCGGCGTGCCACGTAGCCAGGTCGAACGTGCCCGTCGCCGTGTACAGATACAGCAAGCCGACCAGCATCAGCAGCGAGCCCATCAGCGTGTACAGGAAGAACTTGAACGCCGCGTACACACGGTTCGCCCCGCCCCACACGCCGATGATGATGTACATCGGAATCAGCGTCGCTTCGAAGAACACATAGAACAGCATGCCGTCGGCCGACGAGAACACGCCGACCATGATGCCCGACAGGATCAGGAACGCTGCCAGATACTGCGCGACGTTCTTCGTGATCACTTCCCATGCTGCGATCACGACGATCACCGTGATCAGCGCCGTCAACACGACGAACCACATCGCAATACCGTCGATGCCGAGGTGGTACGTGATGTTGAAGCGCTCGATCCAGTTAGCCTTTTCTTCGAACTGCAATGCTGCCGTACTCGTGTCGAAATCCGTCATCAACGGAATCGTCACGATGAAACTCAACACCGACCCGATCAGCGCAATCCATCGCGCCGGACCGGGATTGCGATCTGAACCGATGGCTAGAACCACCAGGCCGAAAATAATCGGCATCCAGATCGCGATACTCAGAATCGGAAACGTCGTGTGCATGAGAAGTGTCTCCAGCCTGTTCTTTATTTTCCGCCGAGCGTTACAAACAAGGTCAGGAGCCCCAGCATGCCGATGATCATGGCGAATGCGTAGTGGTAGATATAACCCGATTGCAGGAAACGGATCACGCTCGCAAACCAGCCGATGAAACGCGCGCTGCCGTTGACAATACCGTCAATGACCACGATGTCGCCTTCCTTCCACAGCCCGCGGCCGATGGCCACGGCGCCGCGCGCGAACACGACTTCGTTGATCTTGTCCATGTAGTACTTGTTATCCAGCAGCGTGTAGATCGGACCGAAACCACGCTTGATTACGGCGGGGAGATCCGGACGCTTCAGGTACAGGAACCACGAGACCACTACGCCAGCTAGCGCCAGCCACACGGGCAGGCCCGACGCAGCGTGCAGGCCCATCGAGGCCCAGCCCTGGAATTCTTCCGCCATCTCGTGCAGCGCCGGATGGTTTTCGCCGATGAAGATCACCTTGTCGAACGCCACGCCGTGCTGGAAGAAATCGCCATACAGCAACGGCCCGATTGCGATGGCGCCGATCACGATCGACGGAATGGCGAGCAGCACGAGCGGCAGCCAGACGACCCACGGTGTTTCGTGCGGCTCGTGAGCGTGATGGTCGTCATGACCGTGGCCGTGATCGTCGTGATGACCGTGGCCGTGCGCCGCTGCTTCCGCGCCCAGCGGCGAATCAGGATGCTTCGGACCGCGGAAGCGCTCTTCGCCGTGGAACACCATGAAGTACATGCGGAACGCGTACAGCGCCGTGACGAACACGCTCGCGACGACCGCGAAGTACGCGAAGCCCGAACCCGGCAGATGCGACAGCTTCACCGCATCGATGATCGAATCTTTCGAGTAGAAGCCCGAGAAGAACGGCGTGCCGATCAGCGCCAGCGAGCCGACCAGCGACGTGATCCACGTGATCGGCATGTACTTGCGCAGGCCGCCCATGTTGCGCATGTCCTGGTCGTGGTGCATGCCGATGATCACGGAGCCCGCGCCGAGGAACAGCAGCGCCTTGAAGAACGCGTGCGTCATCAGGTGGAACACGGCGACCGGGTATGCCGACACGCCCAGCGCGACCGTCATGTAGCCGAGCTGCGACAGTGTGGAGTAAGCGACGACACGCTTGATGTCGTTCTGCACGACGCCGAGGAAGCCCATGAACAGCGTCGTGATCGCGCCGATCACCGTGATGAACGACAGCGCCGAGTCCGACAGTTCGAACAGCGGCGACATGCGCGTCACCATGAAGATACCGGCCGTCACCATGGTTGCCGCGTGAATCAGTGCGGAGATCGGCGTCGGGCCTTCCATCGAGTCGGGCAGCCACACGTGCAGCGGGAACTGCGCGGACTTACCCATCGCGCCGATGAAGAGGCAAATACACGCGACCGTCAGCAGGCCCCAGTCGGTGCCCGGGAAGCTCAGCGAAGCCAGTTCGTGGCTCTTCGCGAACACGTCGCCGTAGTTCATCGAGCCGCCATAAGCGAGGATCAGACCGATGCCGAGAATGAAGCCGAAGTCGCCCACGCGGTTGACGATGAACGCCTTCATGTTCGCGTAGATCGCGCTTTCACGCTTGAAGTAGAAGCCGATCAGCAGGTACGACACGAGACCCACCGCTTCCCAGCCGAAGAACAGCTGCAGGAAGTTGTTGCTCATCACGAGCATCAGCATCGAGAACGTGAACAGCGAGATGTACGAGAAGAAGCGCTCGTAGCCGGTTTCCTCGTCGGCCATGTAGCCGATCGTGTAGACGTGCACCATCAGCGACACGAAGGTCACCACGCACATCATCATCGCCGTGAGCGTGTCGACGAGGAAGCCGACTTCGAACTTCACCTTGCCGACCGTCATCCATTCGTACACGGTCGCGTTGAAGCTCGCGCCGTGGAGCACATCGAGAAACACGATGCACGAAAGCACGAACGAAATCGCGACGCCGAGGATCGTGACCGAGTGCGCACCGGCACGTCCCACCGTCTTGCCGAAGAGCCCCGCAATCAGCGAGCCGGCCAGCGGTGCAAGCGCTACCGCCAGCAACAGGTTTTCATTGAGTGTCGTTGACATAACAGCCTGTGCCTGAAGTTAACCTTTGAGCTGATCGAGATCCTCGACATTGATCGTGTCGAGGCTACGGAACAGGGTCACCAGAATTGCAAGACCGATCGCCGCTTCCGCTGCCGCAACCGTCAGCACGAAGAAAACGAAGATCTGGCCATGCACATCGCCGAGATAATGCGAGAACGCGACGAAGTTCGTGTTGACCGCCAGCAGCATCAGTTCGATTGCCATCAGGATGATGATGACGTTGCGACGGTTCAGGAAAATGCCAACGATGCTGATCGCGAACAGGATCGCGCCGAGCACGAGGTAATGAGCAAGGGACAACATATTTTTCTCCTCCTGACGTCAGCTGTTCTTGCCGGCGCCAGCGTCGCCAGCGACGATTTCAGGTTCAGCCGGACCTTCCTTTTCCGCTGCCATCTTGACCACGCGCACGCGGTCCTGGGCGCGCACCTTCACCTGATCCGACACGCGCTGGCGCTTGCTGTCCTTGCCGTGACGGGTGGTCAGCGCAATCGCCGCGATGATCGCGACCAGCAGCACGAGGCCGGCCACTTCGAACGCGAAGATGTAGTCGGTGTAGATGACCTTGCCGATCAGGCGTGTGTTCGACCAGTCGGCAGCGCCAGCAACGGCGGCCGTCGTGTCGCGCACGGGTTGAACCGTCGCGCCGTAGCCGTGCCAGAGAATCAGCGCCGTCTCGATCACGATGATCGCGCCCACCAAGGTCGCCATCGGCACGAAGCGTTTGAAGTCGCGCCGCAGCACGTCGAGATTGATGTCCAGCATCATCACGACGAACAGGAACAGCACCATCACCGCGCCGACATACACCAGCACCAGCAGGATCGCGAGGAATTCCGCCTGCAGCAGCATCCAGATCGCGGCCGCGTTGAAGAACGCGAGCACGAGGAACAACGCGGACGCCACCGGGTTGCGCGAAGTGATCACCTTCAGCCCTGACACCGTCAGGAGTAACGCGAAGATGTAGAACAGTACGGTCGTGAAGTCCATGATTACCGATTCATCGTTAGGCCATCGTCAGGCTTGGTGCTTTGGCGCGCGTCGTCTTCTGCCTGTGTTGCATGACGCGGCGCCAGAGCGGTCTGGCAGCGTCGCGCGGTCTTGTGCCTGCCGGACCGCGCGCCGTCGAACTGCTGTTTCAACCTATCAACGATAGGGTGCGTCGGCTGCCTTGTTTGCAGCGATTTCCGTTTCGTAACGGTCGCCGACTGCCAGCAACATGTCCTTCGTGAAGTACAGATCGCCGCGCTTTTCGCCGTGATACTCGAGGATGTGCGTTTCGACGATCGAATCGACCGGGCAGCTCTCTTCGCAGAAACCGCAGAAGATGCACTTGGTCAGGTCGATGTCGTAGCGCGTCGTGCGGCGCGTATTGTCCGCGCGCGTTTCCGATTCGATCGTGATCGCGAGCGCCGGGCACACTGCTTCGCACAGCTTGCAGGCGATACAGCGTTCTTCGCCGTTTTCGTAGCGGCGCAGCGCGTGCAGGCCACGGAAACGCGGCGAGATCGGGGTCTTCTCTTCCGGGAACTGCACAGTGATCTTGCGCTGGAACGTGTAGCGTCCCGTCAGCGCGAGGCCCTTGAGCAGCTCGGTCAGAAAGAAGGTCTTGAAGAAGTTTTGGATTGCGGTCATGGTTCGTCCGCCCTTTAGTTCCAGATATTCAACGGCGACATGATCCAGAAGCCGACCACCACGACCCAGATCACGGTGACAGGCAGGAACACCTTCCAGCCCAGACGCATGATCTGGTCATAGCGGTAGCGCGGGAACGTCGCGCGCACCCAGATGAATACCGACAGCAGGAAGAAGACTTTCAGGACCAGCCAGAAAATGCCGGGGATGAAAGACAGGAATTCGAACGGTGCGCTCCAGCCGCCCAGGAACATGACCGAGGCCAGCGCCGAGATCACGATCATGTTGATGTACTCGGCGAGGAAGAACAGCGCGAACGCCATGCCCGAGTAATCGATCATGTGGCCGGCGACGATTTCCGACTCGCCTTCCACCACGTCGAACGGGTGCCGGTTCGTTTCTGCGATGCCCGACACGAAGTACACGACGAAGGCGGGCAGCAGCGGCAGCCAGTTCCACGACAGGAACGTCACGCCGTAGCTGGCGAAGATGCCGCGCATCTGCGAGCCGACGATGTCCGACAGGTTCAGCGAGCCCGCCGTCATCAGCACGACGACGAGCGCGAAACCCATCGAGATTTCATACGACACCATCTGTGCCGCAGCGCGCATCGCGCCGAGGAAGGCGTACTTCGAGTTCGACGCCCAGCCGGCCAGAATCACGCCGTACACGCCGATCGACGAAATCGCGATGGCGTACAGCAGGCCCGCGTTGATGTCGCCGAGCACGGCGCCCGCCTGGAACGGAATCACCGCCCACACGGCGAACGCGGGGACCACCACCATCACGGGGGCGATCAGGTAGATCCAGCGGCTGGCCTGCGTCGGCTGAATGACTTCCTTCAGCAGCAGCTTCAGCACGTCGGCGATCGGCTGCAGAAGACCTGCGGGGCCAACGCGGTTCGGCCCGATACGCACGTGCATCCAGCCGATCAGCTTACGTTCCCACAGGATCAGGTAAGCCACGCACAGCAGGATCGCGACGGCCACCACCAGGATGCGCACCAGCGCCCACACCGTGGGCCATGCCACGCCGAGAATCTCGGTGCCGCCCGCGTTGATCGATTCGAACAAGGTCATTTACGCCTTCTCCACCACCAGTTCACCGAACAGGCTGCCCAGCGCTGCACCGGCGGGCGTAGCCGCCGACACGCGGACGACCGTCTCCGCAAGATTCGCATCACGCACGGCGGGTATCTGCACCGAGCGATCGCCCTGACGAACGCGCACTGCGTCGCCTTCCTTCAAACCCAGCTTGTCGAACAGCGCGGCGGGCAGCCCCACCGAGTTGGCGGCGCGCGCGGCTGCCGTCAGATGCAGCGACTGCGCGCGGCGCACGAGCTGATCGGCGTGGTAGATCGGCACGTCAGCGATGCGCTCGAACGTGCCTTCCGCGGCCTTCGCGCCATTGCTGCGCGCGACGCTCGCCGACGTTTTGTTCGACAGGCGCGGCGTGAGGTCGCCATCGCCCAGTGCCACGGCGCGCACCTGCTCTGCTGTATCGTAGTCGAAGCCCGACGCGCCGAGCAGATTGCCCAGCACGCGCAGCACCTTCCATGCGGGACGCGCATCGCCAAGCGGACGCACGACGCCGTTGAACATCTGCACCGTCCCTTCCGCGTTCACGAACGTGCCAGCCGTTTCCGTGTACGGCGCGATCGGCAGCAGGACGTCTGCGTATTCTGCGCCCGTCTGGAACGGCGACATCACGACGACCATTTCCGCCTGGTTCAGCGCGGCAAGCGCCTGCGCCGGGTTGGCCGTATCGAATTCCGGTTCGAGGTTCAGCAGCACATAACCCTTGCGCGGCTGCTCGAAAACTTCGCGAGCATTCAGGCCGCCCTCGCCCGGCAATGCGCCGACGAGATGCGCACCGACCGTGTTCGCCGCTTCCGTCAGGAAGCCGAGCGTAGCCCCCGTTGCTTCAGCGATCCATTGAGCCGCAGCGTGGATGCGCGCGAACTCCGGATGCTGGACCGCGCCGTTACCGAGCAGCACGACGCGCGTTTCACCGGCGCCGAGTGCAGCGGCGGTCTTCTTTGCGGCATCCGTTGCCGTCGCGCCTGCGAAGGCTTCCGGCAGTGCCACGCCCTTCGCTTCGGACACGGCAGCAGCGATACCCGCAAGTTCATTGAGCCATGCCGACGGCGCAGCAGCGATGCGTGCAGCTTGCGGGATCAGCGCGTCGTCGCGCGTCGCCTGCAGCAGCGTGATCTTTGCGCCGCTCTTCGCTGCCTGGCGCAGACGCGCCGCAAACAGCGGATGGTCGCGACGCAGCGACGAGCCGATCACGAGCGCGCTGTCGACCATCGACAGGTTCGCGATCGACGTACCGAGCCACGGCGTGCCATTTGCAGCGGCCGTGAAGTCCGTCTGACGCAGACGGAAATCGACGTTCGGCGTACCGACGGCTTGCGCAACCTGCTTGAGCAGGAACAGTTCTTCGACCGTGCTGTGCGCGCTGCCAAGCGCGGCAATCCCGTTCGCGCCATGGTCGGCCGAGATGCCCTTCAGACCCTTCACGACATATTCGAGCGCCGTCTGCCAGTCCGTTTCGATCCACTGGCCGTTTTGCTTGAGCATCGGACGCGTCAGACGTTCCGGGCTGTTCAGGGCTTCGTACGAGAAGCGGTCCTTGTCCGAAATCCAGCATTCGTTGATCGCTTCGTTTTCGAACGGCAGAACGCGCATCACGCGGTTGTTCTTCACTTGCACCACGAGGTTCGCGCCGACGGAATCGTGCGGGCTCACCGACTTGCGGCGCGACAGTTCCCACGTACGGGCGCTGTAGCGGAACGGCTTGCTGGTCAGCGCGCCGACCGGGCACAGGTCGATCATGTTGCCCGACAGTTCGGAGTCGACCGTCTTGCCGACGAACGACGTGATTTCCGAGTGTTCGCCGCGACCCAGCATGCCGAGTTCCATCACGCCGGCAACTTCTTCGCCGAAGCGGACGCAACGCGTGCAGTGAATGCAGCGCGACATTTCTTCCATCGAGATCAGCGGGCCGACGTTCTTGTGGAACACGACGCGCTTCTCTTCGCTATATCGCGACGACGACTTGCCGTAACCGACGGCCAGATCCTGCAACTGGCATTCGCCGCCCTGGTCGCAGATCGGGCAATCGAGCGGGTGATTGATCAGCAGGAATTCCATCACGGATTGCTGACCCTTCACCGCCTTTTCCGACTTCGTGCGCACGATCATGCCCGCCGACACCGGCGTTGCGCATGCAGGCACGGCCTTCGGCATCTTCTCGACATCGACAAGACACATCCGGCAGTTGGCCGCAATCGACAGTTTCTTGTGATAGCAGAAGTGAGGAATGTAGGTATCGACCTTATGCGCAGCCTGAATGATCATGCTGCCTTCGGCCACCTCTACTTTCTTGCCGTCTATTTCAAGTTCAACCATGATGGTCAATCTTCCTTAACCTGTTACCGCTCAATCGTTCGCCCGCTCGCCGCTACATAGCGGCGGCGCCCGCGTTTGACTCTGGCTCGCGTTGGCCTTGCATCGGCCTCGCATTGACCTCTTAAGCGGCGACCGTTTCCGTGGCCGCCGCCGCGCCGGCGTGACCGCCGACGACGCAACGCTTGTTGGCGACGTGATACTCGAATTCGTCCCAGTAGTGCTTGAGCATGCCTCGCACCGGCATCGCTGCCGCATCACCGAGCGCGCAGATCGTGCGGCCCATGATGTTCTCGGCGACCGAGTTCAGCAGATCCAGATCTTCCTTGCGGCCCAGACCGTGCTCGATACGATGCACGACGCGATACAGCCAGCCTGTGCCTTCGCGGCACGGCGTGCACTGACCGCACGACTCTTCGTAATAGAAGTACGACAGGCGCAGCAGCGAGCGCACCATGCAGCGCGTCTCGTCCATCACGATGACGGCGCCCGAGCCCAGCATCGAACCCTGCTTCGCGATCGAGTCGTAGTCCATGTCGGTTTGCATCATCAGATCGCCCGGAATCACGGGTGCTGACGAACCGCCAGGAATCACGGCCTTGATCTTCTTGCCGCCGCGCATGCCACCCGCGAGGTCCAGCAGCGTCGCGAACGGCGTGCCGAGCGGGACTTCATAGTTGCCCGGACGCTCGACGTCACCCGACACCGAGAAAATCTTCGTGCCGCCGTTGTTCGGCTTGCCCATCTCGAGGTAGTTCTGCGGGCCGACGGCCAGCAGGAACGGCACGGCTGCGAAGGTTTCCGTGTTGTTGATCGTGGTCGGCTTGCCGTACACGCCGAAGCTCGCCGGGAAAGGCGGCTTGAAGCGCGGCTGGCCCTTCTTGCCTTCCAGCGATTCGAGCAGTGCCGTTTCTTCGCCGCAGATGTACGCGCCGTAACCGTGGTGCGCGTGCAGCTGGAACGAGAAGCCCGAGCCCATGATGTTGTCGCCGAGGAAGCCCGCTGCGCGCGCTTCTTCCAGCGCTGCTTCGAAGCGTCGATAGACTTCGAAGATTTCGCCGTGAATATAGTTGTAGCCGACCGAGATGTTCATCGCGTACGCGCCGATGATCATGCCTTCGATCAGCGAGTGCGGATTCCAGCGCAGGATGTCGCGGTCTTTGAACGTGCCAGGCTCGCCTTCGTCCGAATTGCAAACGAGGTACTTCTGCCCCGGGAACTGACGCGGCATGAAGCTCCACTTCAGGCCGGTCGGGAAGCCCGCACCGCCACGGCCACGCAGACCCGAAGCCTTGACGTCGGCGATCACCTGCTCGGGCGGAATCTTTTCTTCGAGGATACGGCGCAGCTGCTTGTAGCCGCCGCGCTCGACGTAGTCCTGAAGATGCCAGTTGTCGCCGTTCAGACCGGCGAGAATCAGCGGCTTGATGTGACGATCGTGTAAAGACGTCATTTCGAAAGTTCCTCGAGGAGCTGGTCGATCTTCTCGCGGCTCATGAAGCTGCACATACGATGGTTGTTCACGAGCATCACGGGCGCATCACCGCACGAACCCATGCATTCGCCCTCTTTGAGGGTGAATTTGCCGTCCGCGGTGGTTTCGCCGAAGTCGATACCGAGCTTCTGCTTCAGATATTCGGCGGCGCTGTCCGAGCCGCCATCGGGACCGAGCTGGCACGGCAGGTTCGTGCAGAGCGTGATCTTGTATTTGCCGACGGGCGACGTCTCATACATCGTGTAGAAGGTCGCAACCTCCTGCACGGCGACGGCCGGCATGCCGAGATAGTCCGCGACGAACTGCATGAGTTCGGGCGACAGCCAGCCAAGTTCTTCCTGGCCGACCGCCAACGCCGACATCACGGCGGACTGTTTCTGATCGGCGGGATACTTTGCGATCGCGCGATCGATTTCTTTCAGGCCTTCAGCTGAGATCATTTTCAGACACGACTCTTTCAATTCCTACCGAACGAAAACCCGTCGCGCACTGCGTGTTGCGACAGACCCGGCGTTCCTTTGCTTGACGCGCGCTCCGCTTCTCATGCTTTATCGGCCACGTGAGCGCGTGCCTTGATGAAAACCGCTTATGACGACCGCGCTAGCGATCCACTTCACCGAACACGATGTCCTGTGTGCCGATGATCGTCACGGCGTCCGCGATCATGTGGCCGCGCGCCATTTCGTCGAGCGCGGACAAGTGGGCATAACCCGGCGCGCGAATCTTGAGGCGGTACGGCTTGTTTGCGCCATCCGACACGAGATAGATGCCGAACTCGCCCTTCGGATGCTCGACAGCGGCATACGCTTCGCCTTCCGGCACATGGAAGCCTTCCGTGAAGAGCTTGAAGTGGTGAATCAGATCTTCCATGTTCGACTTCATGCCCACGCGCGACGGCGGCGCGATCTTGTGATTGTCGGTCATCACAGGACCAGGATTCTTACGCAGCCATTCAATGCACTGTTTCGCGATCCGCGTGGATTGACGCATTTCTTCGACGCGCACCAGATAGCGGTCGTAGCAGTCGCCGTTCACGCCGACGGGAATGTCGAAATCCATCTGGTCGTACACTTCGTACGGCTGCTTCTTGCGCAGATCCCACTCGATGCCCGAACCGCGCAGCATCGGACCCGTCATGCCCAGTTGCAGCGCGCGCTCCGGACTCACGACGCCGATGCCGACCAGACGCTGTTTCCAGATGCGGTTGTCGGTGAGCAGCGTTTCGTACTCGTCGACGCACTTCGGGAAGCGGTTGAAGAAGTCTTCGATGAAGTCGAGCAGCGAACCTTGGCGCGTCTCGTTCATCTTCGACAAGGCCTTCGCATTGCGGATCTTCGATGCCTTGTATTGCGGCATTGCGTCCGGCAGATCGCGATACACACCACCCGGACGATAGTACGCCGCGTGCATCCGTGCGCCGGATACCGCTTCATACACGTCCATCAGGTCTTCGCGCTCGCGGAAGGCGTAGAGGAACACGGCCATCGCGCCGACGTCGAGCGCGTGCGCGCCGATCCACATCAGGTGGTTCAGCACGCGCGTGACTTCGTCGAACAGCACGCGGATGTATTTCGCACGGATGGGCACATCGATGCCGAGCAGCTTTTCGATCGCCATCACGTAGCCGTGCTCGTTGACCATCATCGACACGTAGTCAAGACGGTCCATGTACGGCACGGACTGAATGAAGGTCTTGCTTTCCGCGAGCTTTTCAGTTGCGCGGTGCAGGAGGCCGATGTGCGGATCGGCGCGCTGGATCACTTCGCCGTCGAGCTCGAGCACGAGGCGCAGCACGCCGTGCGCTGCCGGGTGCTGCGGGCCGAAGTTGAGCGTGTAGTTCTTGATCTCTGCCATGGCGTTCTCTTAGTGTTTCAGGCCGCCATAGCGATCCTCGCGGATCACGCGCGGCGTGATTTCCCGAGGCTCGATCGTCACCGGCTGATAGACGACGCGCTTCTCTTCCGGGTCGTAACGCATTTCGACGTAACCGGAGACAGGGAAATCCTTGCGGAACGGGTGACCGATGAAACCGTAATCGGTCAGGATGCGGCGCAGGTCGGGGTGGCCTTCGAAGACGATGCCGTACAGGTCGAACGCTTCGCGCTCGTACCAGTTGGCCGAACTCCAGATGTCGACGACCGACGCGACGAGCGGCACTTCGTCGTCCGGTGCGAACACACGCACGCGCAGGCGCCAGTTGTTCGACACGGACAGCAGATGCAGGACGGCGGCAAAACGCGGACCTTCGTAAGCGCCTTCACCGTAGGTTTGATAGTCGATACCGCAGAGGTCGATCAACTGCTCGAAACGCAGCGTCGCGTCGTCGCGCAGACGCTTCGTCACTTCGAGGTAATCGCCTGCCTTCACGACGATCGTCAGCTCACCGATCGATTCGGTGATGCTCGTCAGGCGGCCGCCAAAGGCCGCCTCGAGGTTCGCTTTGAGAGTCTCGAGTTTGCTTGCCATATTGTGGGGAGGCTTGGGCTTTTATTGACGGGCGATGGTGTTGGTCCGGCGGATCTTTGCCTGCAGCTGGATCACGCCGTACACCAGCGCTTCAGCTGTGGGCGGACAGCCCGGCACATACACATCGACAGGCACGATACGGTCACAGCCACGCACCACCGAGTACGAATAGTGATAGTAGCCGCCGCCGTTCGCGCACGAACCCATCGAGATCACCCAACGCGGCTCGGCCATCTGGTCGTAGACCTTGCGCAGCGCAGGCGCCATCTTGTTGCACAGCGTGCCGGCGACGATCATCACGTCCGACTGACGCGGACTCGGACGAAACACCACGCCGAAACGGTCAAGGTCATAACGGGCAGCGCCCGCATGCATCATCTCGACCGCGCAACACGCGAGACCGAACGTCATCGGCCACAGCGAACCGGTACGCGTCCAGTTGATCAGCTTGTCAGCCGTGGTGGTGACAAACCCTTCCTTCAAGACCCCTTCGATACTCATTTGTTTTCCACTCCAGACAGGCGGCGAGCCATCGCCACCTACACACACCGGCGATTAACCCGTCATTCCCAGTCGAGACCGCCTTTCTTCCAGATATAGGCGAAGCCCAACAGGAATTCGAGCAGAAAAATCATCATCGAGATGAAGCCGGGCCAGCCGATATCGCGCAGGGCCACGCCCCACGGGAACAGGAATGCCGTTTCAAGGTCGAAGATGATGAAGAGAATGGCGACCAGGTAGTAGCGCACATCGAACTTCATGCGCGCATCTTCGAATGCTTCGAAGCCGCACTCGTACGGTGCGTTCTTTTCGGTGTCCGGTCGATTCGGACCGAGGATCTTACCAATACTGACCAGTGCTACGCCTAAACCGGTGCCCACGAGGAGAAACAACAAGACGGGGAAATAGGCTGCGAGGTTCAAAGTATCCTCAATCGGTTGGTTCTGAGTGACGTCAGGAGACGTTGACTACGCCGAACAACCCCTGACGCGAAACACTTCGGGATGCTTGATGTTGAAAGCCCACAGCAAACACCACCTCAGAAGTGAAAATGCCAGCCGAAGCTGAAGCAAGCGGCTGGCATTAGATAACATTGGTGCCGACGGCGAGACTCGAACTCGCACAGCTTTCGCCACTACCCCCTCAAGATAGCGTGTCTACCAATTTCACCACGTCGGCACTGTCTGCAATCCGGGAAAACAACTTGTAAAACCCGCGAATCGCTTCAAGACTTGAATTGTAACCCGGTCAAACAGTTTGTTCAACGCACAAACGTGTTTTTCCGGAAAATTTATTTCGGCACGTCCTGACCTGGCGCAGAAGCTGCAGACGCAGCAATTGCAGCCGAGGCATTGACGGGTGCCGACGCACCAGCAGCGGCCGATGTCGCAACAGGTGCCGTTGCCGGCACGCCGCCCAACACGCCCGCCGAAGGCGTCGCGCGATAAGCACCGAGGTACGTCAGTGTCAACGTGGTGACGAAGAACACAGCTGCCAGTATCGCAGTGGTACGTGACAGAAAATTAGCAGAGCCTGTCGCGCCAAAGAGACTGCCCGATGCGCCACTACCAAAAGCCGCGCCCATATCGGCACCCTTGCCGTGTTGCAGGAGCACGAGGCCGATGACGCCAAGCGCCGACAGCAACTGCACGACAATGATCAACGTTTTCAAATACAGCATCACACTCACCTGAGTCTTTATTTAACCGCACAGCACGACATGCTGCACGCAATGGGTCATCCTCGCCCGGGCACTCTGCCTTGATGCTCAGCGCGCGGCCGTTGCCGCGACAGCTGCCGTGCAGATTGCCAGGAAATCCTTATCCTTCAACGACGCACCACCAATCAGGCCGCCATCGATATCCAGCTGGCTGAACAGGTCTTCCGCGTTCTCCGGCTTCACGCTGCCGCCATACAGCAGCGGCACGTCGGCGGCATCGCCGCCCTTTGCGACGAGACGCGCGCGCAGGAACGCGTGAACGTCCTGTGCCTGCTGCGCCGTCGCGCTCTTGCCAGTGCCAATTGCCCACACAGGCTCATACGCGACCACGAGCCGAGCCGCCTCTTCCACCGACAGCTTCACGAGCACCGCATCCAGTTGCTCACCGACGATCTGCTCGGACTTGCCACCCTCGCGCTCTTCAAGCGTTTCGCCGACGCAGACGATCGGCGTCAAACCTGCTTCGAGCGCACGCTGCGTCTTCACAGCGACGATCTCAGCGCTTTCGCGATGATACGCACGACGCTCCGAATGCCCGACGATCGCGTACGACGCGCCAAACTCGGCAGCCATTTCAGCCGCGACCTCTCCGGTAAACGCGCCTTGTGTGTGCGCGGAGATATCCTGCACACCCCACGCGACGCGGCCGCTTTCGAGCAGCGTTTGCGCCTGCGCCAGATACGGGCACGGCACGCACACGCCGACTCGCACATCGTCCGGAAGATCTTCGGCGCCGCGCGATACCGCCTGCAGCAGCACGCGGTTATCGGCCAGCCGGCCGTGCATCTTCCAGTTACCGACTACCAGTTTTGCTCGTTGTTTCGCCATCGTCTCGCTCGTTTTATCGTGGTACGGGTGATGAACGCATCCGCTTCGTCGGCGCTCGGTACCCGCTCCGCATGCAAAAACCATGCAGAACGCGCAAAACACGCGATTTTACTGTGTGCTGACAGACTGGGTCAAACTCAATTAAACGACCGCTGTCAAGCACCCGCGCCCCAATTCAACACGATCTTGCCGACGTGCGTGCTGCTCTCCATCAGCTCATGCGCCTGCGCAGCCTCGGCGGCGGGGAACACCTTGAAGATCACCGGCTTGATCGTGCCGTCTTCGAGATGCGGCCATACGCGCTCTTTCAGTTGCGCCGCGATCTTCGCCTTGAACTCGACGGGCCGCGGACGCAGCGTCGACCCCGTAACCGTGAGCCGGCGGCGCAGAATATCATTCAGATTCACTTCCGCCTTCGCGCCGCCCAGCAGCGCGATGATGGCGAGACGGCCGCCGTCGGCGAGCGCCTTCAGTTCGCGCGGCACGTAGCTGCCCGCCACCATGTCGAGGATCACGTCGACGCCGCGGTCGTTCGTGAGCGACTTGATCACCTCGACGAAATCTTCCGTCTTGTAGTTGATCGCCCGCTCGGCGCCGATTTCCTCACATGCGCGGCACTTCTCGTCGGTGCCGGCCGTCGCGAACACGCGAAAGCCGAGCGCGTGCGCAATCTGGATCGCCGTCACGCCGATGCCGCTCGAACCACCCTGCACCAGAAACGTTTCGTTCTCGCCGCCCTCGCCTCTGCCGAGCATCGCACGGTCAAAAACATTGCTCCAGACCGTGAAGAATGTCTCCGGCAACGCAGCCGCTTCGATATCGGAGAAGCCCTTCGGCACGGGCAGACATTGCAGCAACGGTACGCTCGCATATTCCGCATACCCGCCGCCCGCCATCAGCGCGCACACGCGGTCGCCGATCTTCAGACCGAACGGATTGCGCTTCTCGTCGATGTTTCCGCCGACGATTTCGCCCGCCACTTCCAGCCCCGGCAGGTCCGATGCGCCCGGCGGCGGTGCATAGCCGCCCTTGCGCTGGAACACGTCCGGGCGATTCACGCCCGACGCGGACACCTTGATCAGCACTTCACCCGCTTTCGGTTCGGGCATCGGCCGCTCGGCGAGCTTCAAGACTTCCGGCGCACCGAATTCGGTGATTTCGATTGCGTTCATCGTCGTCTCTCCCAGGTCTGGATTGCGCTGCAAACCGGCCGTGCAAACCCGTTCGCACTGCAATCCACCCTACATGAAAAACGGCCGGCGCGCAGTTGCGCTACCGGCCGTTCCCACTTTCACCGCGTTACTGCTGCGGCGTCGGCTCCGTTTGTGCTGCTTCGTTCAGGAGCGCCTTCGCCGACAGACGCACACGACCCTTCTCGTCCGTCTGGATGACCTTGACCTTCACTTGCTGGCCTTCCTTCAGGTAGTCGTTGATGTCCTTGATACGCTCGTTGGCGATTTCGGAGATGTGCAGCAGACCATCCTTGCCCGGCAGCAGGTTGACGATCGCGCCGAAGTCCAGCAGCTTGAGAATCGTGCCTTCGTAGACCTGGCCGACTTCGACTTCCGCCGTGATGTTCTCGATGCGCTTCTTCGCGTCGGCCATGCCTTCGCTGCTCGTGCTCGCGATCGTGACAACGCCGTCGTCCGAAATGTCGATCGTCGTGCCCGTTTCTTCCGTCAGCGCGCGGATCACCGAACCACCCTTGCCGATCACGTCGCGGATCTTTTCCGGATTGATCTTGATGGTGATCATGCGCGGCGCGTAGTCGGACAGTTCCGTGTTCGCACCGGAGACAGCCGAGGTCATCTTGCTGAGGATATGCATGCGGCCTTCCTTCGCCTGCGCGAGCGCGACCTGCATGATTTCCTTCGTGATGCCCTGGATCTTGATGTCCATCTGCAGTGCCGTCACGCCAGCTTCCGTGCCCGCCACCTTGAAGTCCATGTCGCCGAGGTGATCTTCGTCGCCGAGGATGTCGGTCAGCACGGCGAACTTGTTGCCTTCGAGGATCAGGCCCATCGCGATGCCGGCGACGTGCGCCTTCATCGGCACGCCGGCGTCCATCAGCGCGAGGCAGCCGCCGCACACGGAAGCCATCGACGACGAACCGTTCGATTCCGTGATTTCCGACACGACACGGATCGAGTAACCGAACTCTTCCGCGCTCGGCAGGCATGCGACCAGCGCGCGCTTCGCGAGACGGCCGTGACCGATTTCACGACGCTTCGGCGAGCCGACGCGGCCCGTTTCGCCCGTCGCGAACGGCGGCATGTTGTAGTGGAGCATGAAGCGCTCACGGTATTCGCCTTCGAGCGCGTCGATGATCTGCTCGTCACCCTTCGTGCCGAGCGTCGCGACGACTAGCGCCTGCGTTTCGCCACGCGTGAAGAGTGCCGAACCGTGGGTGCGCGGCAGGACGCCCGTGCGGATTTCGATCGGACGAACCGTGCGCGTGTCACGGCCATCGATACGCGGTTCGCCGTTCAGGATCTGCGAACGGACGATCTTCGCTTCGATGTCGAACAGCACGTTGCCGACGGATGCCTTGTCGGCTGCCACCGTGCCCGCTGCCGCGGCTTCTTCTTCGAGCTTGGCTTGCGTGGCTGCGTAGACGGCCTTCAGCTTCGTCGAGCGAGCCTGCTTGTCGCGCGTCTGATATGCCGACAGCAGTTCGTTGCCCGCGATTTCGTTGACGCGCGAGATCAGCGCTTCGTTCTTCGGCGCGGCTTGCCAGTCCCACTCGGGCTTGCCGCCTTCACGGACCAGTTCGTGGATCGCGTCGATAGCCGTTTGCATCTGCTCGTGACCGAACACGACGGCGCCCAGCATCACGTCTTCCGGCAGTTGATCCGCTTCGGATTCGACCATCAGCACCGCGCGCTCCGTACCGGCGACGACGAGGTCCAGGCTCGATTCCTTGACTTGCGAGCGGGTCGGGTTCAGCACGTACTCGTTGTTGATGTACGCAACGCGCGCTGCACCTACCGGGCCGTTGAACGGCAGACCCGACACGGCGAGCGCCGCCGATGCGCCGATCAGCGCGGGGATGTCGGCGGGGACTTCCGGGTTGATCGACATCACGTGGATGACGACCTGCACTTCGTTGTAGAAGCCTTCCGGGAAGAGCGGACGCAGCGGACGGTCGATCAGACGCGAAATCAGCGTTTCGCCTTCCGAGGGACGGCCTTCGCGGCGGAAGAAGCCGCCAGGGATCTTGCCTGCCGAATAGGTCTTTTCGATGTAATCGACGGTCAGCGGGAAGAAGTCCTGGCCCGGCTTCGCCGTCTTCGCGCCGACGACGGTCGCGAGCACGACGGTGTCTTCGATGTCGACCAGCACGGCACCGCCCGCCTGGCGGGCGATTTCACCCGTTTCCATGCGGACCGTTTGCTGGCCCCACTTGAACTCTTTGACGACCTTGTTAAACAGAGACATTTGTCCTCCTTGATCTTTTGGTCATGCCGCGCAAAACTGCGCGCGGCACCGTCAGGACCGGACCTTTCGGGTAGAGGAGTGTTATGCCATTCCAGAGAATCACGTGGATGCATCGATTTGCACGCGAACCGCTGGAATGACACAGCGCCCTACCCTGAAGCCCGGCTTTATTTCGTTTTACCCGCGGCGCAACCGGCACGCCTGACGGGTGGTATCAACGGCAAACCTCACACGAAGCGCACCGTTGAAAAACAAAATGCCTGTATCAGCGGAACTGACACAGGCATCTTGCTGACAGAAAGTCCGATGCGCCGGATTACTTACGCAGACCCAACTTCTCGATCAGAGCGCGGTAACGGTCAGCGTCCTTGCCCTTCAGGTAGTCGAGCAGCTTGCGACGACGGCTCACCATGCGCAGCAGACCGCGGCGGCTGTGGTGGTCCTTCGTGTGGGCCTTGAAGTGGACCGTCAGTTCGTTGATGCGCGTGGTCAGCAGAGCGACCTGAACTTCGGGCGATCCGGTGTCGTTAGCAGCGCGTGCGAATTGCGCGACGACGTCGGATTTCTTGGTGATTTCAGCTACGGACATGTTGATTTCCTTTGAATCGACAGGCGGTCACGGAAGAAAGGCCGTGCCGTGGGTTACAGCAAAACGAGTCGCGTATTGTAGCACAGCCCGTTCATCCGGCGAACCCCGCCGTTTCGGGCTGTGCTTCTGGCCAGGCCCGAATCCCGCCACGGCTGGACGCTCACGGGCCGCTCAGGGCCGCTTCATCCGGCATGTCGTGGGTGGCACCGTACGCTCGGGCGGCAGCGCCAGCACCGTTCTGAAGCCGTAACCCGAGCCTTCGTTGTCGAAATGGACGCCCGGCGTGCCTGCCTTGTCCATTTCCATCACGTAAAGGGGCTGGATCAACTGATGGTCGTCGGCGCGCATCCACGACGCGTGAAAACCATTGTCGTACTTCATCCCTTCCAGCGCCTTCGCAACCTTCTCCGGCTGCGCGCTGCCCGCACGGCTCATCGCCGCCGCGAGCATCTCGATCATCAGCGGCATGCGCAGCACGGGATAATCGTCCTGCGCGGCCGGGAAACGCTGCCGGAACGACGCGTACCACGCGTCCGACGCCGCGCCGCCCGCGTTCGGATGCCAGTCGGCCACGGCGATCACGCGCTTCACGCCCGCGTCGCCGAGCGCGGCCGGCGCACCCAGACTGTTGCCGTAGAACGTGTAGAACTTCGTGTCGAGGCCCTGCTCACGCGCCGCCTTCACAAGCAGCGTCAGATCGTTGCCCCAGTTGCCCGTGATCACCGCGTCCGCGCCGCTCGCGCGAATCTTCGCGATGTACGGCGCGAAATCTTTCACGCGTCCGATCGGATGAAACTCGTCGCCAACCACCGCGACATCCGGCCGCTTGGATGCGAGCGCCGCGCGCGCCAGCGTGCTCACGTCATGCCCGAAGCTGTAGTCCTGATTCAGCAGATAGACCTTCTTCACCGACTTGTCGCGCTGGATGACATCGGCGAGCGCGTCCATTCGCATGCCCGCGTGCGCGTCGAAGCGGAAATGCCAGAAGCTGCAGTTCGCGTTGGTGAGCGCGGGGTCGTCGGCGGAATAGTTGAGGAACAGCTCGCGGTTGTCCGGTTCGCGCGTATTCTGCTTGTCGATCGCCGTGAGCAAGGCGGCAGCCACGGCCGAACTGTTGCCTTGCGTGATGAAACCGATGTGTTTGTCGGCGGCGGCGCGCAGTTGCACGAGCGCCTCTTCCGCGCTGCCCTTGCTGTCCAGCACGACGAGCTCCAGCGGATGCACGCCGTCCGCCAGTTTCACGCCGCCGCGCGCGTTGACCGTTTCAACGCCGAACCGCAGGTTCCGCTCGACAGCCGCGCCCGCGTTCGCGAACGGGCCGGACATGCCTTCGATCATCGCAATGCGAATCGGTGCGCCCTGCGCATGCACATTGGCGGCAGGAATCGTCGCCGCGGCCAGCGTCATCGCCGTCACTATCGCCTTTGCCCACTTTGCTTTCATCAGCGTCTCATCTGTCGATCGAAGCGCGGATCATAGGACGGCGCGCGGGCCGCAAGCAAGCGAATAGCGCGCGAAGGCCCGTCCCGGCGGGCGAATGCCCGAAAATCTTTTGACGCGGCGCGTGTCAAAATATCAGCCTAGAACAACAACCACTCATCGAACACCACCGGAGGTGTCATGTTCAACCGCCTTTCATTCGTGCGCCCGGCGCGCGGCGCGCTAGCGGCTCTCGCGTGCGCCGTGACGCTCGCCGGCTGCGCGCAGCCCTGGCAGAACTATCAGGCGGGCGCGGATCAGTCGACGATCGTCGCCCGCCTCGGTCCGCCGCGCGAAGTGTACGACCTGCCCAACGGCGGCAAGCGCCTGATGTGGCCGACGCAGCCGATGGGCGAAACCACCACGGCCGCCGACGTCGACGCGTCGGGCAAGATCGTGAACGTGCGCCAGGTGCTGCAGCCGAACGAGTTCTATCGCGCGGAAATCGGCACATGGACGCGGGACGACGTGCTCGTCAACTTCGGACGCCCGGTTGAAACGAACTATTTCCCGTTGATGAAGCGCGAAGTGTGGACGTATCGGTATCTGGAAGACAACGTCTGGTACATGATGTACAGCTTTTATTTCGACGATCAGGGCATCCTGCGTCTGACGCAGAAGACGCCCGATCCGCTGCACGATCCGGATCGCCGCAGCCTGTTCTGAGTTGCTTCGGCGTCAATCGGAAAAGCCGCCTCGCAAGGCGGCTTTTTCATGATTTTTCATCGCGCATGCACAAAGAAAAACCCCGCCGCAGCGGGGTTTTCTCATTGCGACTGAACACAGCAAACGCGCATCAGATTTCCGAGCGTTGCGGATTCAGCTTGTCGTATCCGGAATACAGACGGTTCAGCGCCGAGATATACGCCTTCGCCGATGCGGCGACGATATCCGGATCCGTGCCGACGCCGTTCACGATACGTCCCGCCTTCGACAGGCGCACGGTCACTTCACCTTGCGCCTGCGTGCCCGTCGTAATGGCGTTGACCGAGTACAGCAGCAGTTCCGAGCCGCTGCCCACTTCCGTTTCGATCGCGTTCAGCGTCGCGTCGACGGGACCGTTGCCGTTCGCTTCGCCGACCACTTCCTTGCCCGCGACCGAGAACACGATGCGCGCATGCGGACGCTCGCCCGTTTCCGAATGCTGCGACAGCGACACGAACTTGTAATGCTCCCGCTCCTGCGCTTCAGCCGATTCTTCCGTGACGATCGCGATGATGTCCTCGTCGAAGATTTCGGACTTGCGATCCGCGAGTTCCTTGAAGCGCTGGAACGCGAGGTTCAGTTCGGTTTCGCTGTCCAGCGAGATGCCCAGTTCCTGCAGACGCTGCTTGAACGCGTTACGGCCCGACAGCTTGCCGAGCACGATCTTGTTCGCGGTCCAGCCCACGTCTTCCGCGCGCATGATTTCGTAGGTGTCGCGCGCCTTCAGCACGCCGTCCTGGTGGATGCCCGACGCGTGCGCAAACGCGTTCGCGCCGACTACCGCCTTGTTCGGCTGCACGACGAAACCCGTGATCTGCGATACGAGCTTCGATGCCGGCACGATCTGCGTCGTGTCGATGCCGAGATCGAGACCGAAATAATCCTTGCGCGTGCGCACCGCCATCACGATTTCTTCGAGCGACGTGTTGCCAGCGCGCTCGCCGAGCCCGTTGACCGTGCACTCCACCTGACGTGCACCGCCGATCTGCACGCCTGCCAGCGAATTCGCGACGGCCATGCCGAGGTCGTTATGGCAGTGCACCGAGAACACGGCCTTGTCCGAGTTCGGAATGCGTTCGCGCAGCGTCTTCACGAGCTGGCCGTACAGTTCCGGCACACCGTAGCCGACGGTATCGGCGATATTGATGGTCGTCGCGCCTTCCGCGATCACGGCTTCGAGCACGCGGCACAGGAAGTCCATATCCGAGCGGCTGCCGTCTTCCGGCGAGAACTCGACGTCGTTCGTGAACTTGCGCGCGAAACGCACGGCCAGCTTCGCCTGCTCGAACACCTGATCGGGCGTCATGCGCAGCTTCTTTTCCATGTGCAGCGGCGACGTCGCGATGAACGTGTGGATGCGGAAGTGATCGGCGGGCTTCAGCGCGTCGGCGGCGCGCTGGATGTCCTTGTCGTTCGCACGCGCGAGCGAGCAGATCGTGCTGTCCTTGATCATGCCGGCGATCGTGTGGATCGCATCGAAGTCGCCGTTCGAGCTGGCGGCGAAGCCTGCTTCGATCACGTCGACTTTCATCCGTTCGAGCTGCTTCGCGATACGGATCTTTTCTTCCTTCGTCATCGACGCACCGGGCGATTGCTCGCCGTCACGCAACGTCGTATCGAAAATGATGAGCTTGTCTGCCATCTCGGGTCTCCAGGGGGATTCGGTCAATTTGAATTGGAAAACGGAATTCGAGTGTTTGCGCCATCACCGCAGACGACGCTAAACAACGAACGAGGCAGACGGAGGGCGAAAACGATCAGCGCGGCAGGCGCGCTAGAGCTAGCGAGCGTAGTAGCTTGCCAGCTTGAAGAGACAGGAAGGGGAACTTGGAAAGTGCCATGCCAGAGACTATAGCGGCAATGCCGGAAACGTGCAATTGGGGGCCCTGCGGGTCGGGCTTTTTGGTTTGGTTTTGGGTTTTTGCTGCGCGGGCGGTTTGGTTGAGGTGGCTTTGCGCTGGTATTCGGGTTGGCGCCTTCGCGGCGCGGGCGGTTTTGTTTGGTGTTTTGGTCTTTGTGCTGGCATCCGCGGTTTGCCTTCGTGCTTCAAGCGTCGCCGTTTGGTGTTCTGGCCTTTGCGCTGGCGTCCGCGTTACGTCTTCGTGCTTCACGCGTTGCCCCTGTGCGGGGCGGCACCTACTTTTCTTTGCCGCCGCAAAGAAAAGTAGGCAAAAGAAAGCGGCTAACACCGCTAATTCTTGTGTTTGCCTGAGGGCCCTCAACCGGTCCCACACTTCACACGGCAACGTCTTTGTTCGCGTTCGTTGCCAACGCTTTGAATACACGCCTCACCCACTTCACACACCCGCACAAGGGCTAGCGGCAGCGAATGGTTTCTGCCGCCCAGGTGGCAAACTGTGTGTAGGTTGTCGCGTCGTATAGCTTGGCGCTCTTACATGGTGGAGCGCGTGCGCTATTGGTCCGAAGTGAGGCGTGTGTAGCGCTACGGCCTACACACAGTTTGCCACCTGGGCGGCAGTGGAATATCTGGCACGGCGTGTTGCGACGCGGACGCGTGAAGCGGGTGAGGCGTCAATTCAGAGCGTTGGCAACGAACATGGGTCACGTGATTGCCGTGTGAAGCGTAAGACCCTTTGGGGGCCCTCAGGCAAATACAAGAACTGGCGGTGTGAGCCGCTTTCTTTTGCCTACTTTTCTTTGCGGCGGCAAAGAAAAGTAGGTGCCGCCCCGCACAGGGGCGACGCTTGAAGCACGAAGGCATAGCACGGATGCCAGCGAAAAGCACAAGCAAACCACCCCAGCGTCGCAGACAACCCAAAAAACCTTAACCCGGCCGCTGCGAGGAACGAGCCGGATTCCCCATCCCCCTTACCACGCGATACGCCCAAAACACATACCCCGACAGGCCATAAAGCACAAACAGCCCAAACAGCATCAAAGGCGGATCCGACGAAACCAGCACAAACGCAACCACCACAAGCAAAATCGCCGCAAACGGCACGCGATGCCGCACATCCAGCGCCTTACCACTATAAAACGGCGCATTCGACACCATGGTCACGCCAGCGTAGATAGTCAAAGCAAAAGCAACCCACGGCAGCCAGACCAGCTTCAAAGGCACGCGATTATCGGTAGCAAGCCAGACAAAACCGGCGATCAACGCAGCCGCAGCCGGGCTCGGCATACCCTGAAAGAACCGCTTATCAACGACACCAATATTCGTATTGAACCGCGCCAGCCGAAGCGCCGCGCCCGAGCAATAAACAAACGCCGCGAGCCAGCCCCAGCGCCCGAGATCCTTCAGAATCCACTCATACATCACAAGCGCCGGCGCAACGCCAAACGACACCATGTCCGACAGACTGTCGAACTGCTCCCCAAAAGCGCTCTGCGTATGCGTCATACGCGCAACACGCCCATCCATGCCATCGAGCACCATCGCGACAAAAATCGCAATCGCAGCGACTTCGAAACGCACGTTCATCGCCTGCACGACGGCGAAGAACCCGCAGAAAAGCGCCGCCGTCGTGAATGCGTTAGGCAGCAGATAAATCCCGCGCTTGCGCAGAAACTGCTGTCGCGCGGCGCGCCGGCTGTCGATCACGGATTCCGTGACGGCGGACGGCTTGTTGCGCCTGAACGGTCGCGGCTGCGGCGCACCGCTGCTACGAGGACGACGCGGTTTGAATGCGGCCATCGAACCCTCCCTGTGCCGCTTTATAGTTCAGCCAGAACCGTGGACGAAGCCGAAACCTTCTCGCCGATCGACACACGCGGGCGGCTGCCCACGGGCAGATACACGTCGACGCGCGAACCGAAACGGATGAAGCCGTAGCGCTGGCCGCGCGTAAGCGGCTCGCCTGCCCTGACGTAGCAGAGAATGCGCCGCGCGATCAGGCCCGCGATCTGCACCGACGTCACCGTCGCGCCGCTCGCCGTTTCGATCACGACCGCGTTGCGCTCATTCTCCGTCGACGCTTTGTCGACAGCGGCGTTCAGGTACGCGCCCGGAAAATATTCGACCTTCGAGATTGCGCCATCGACGGGCGAGCGCTGCGAGTGCACGTTGAACACGTTCATGAACACGCTGATCTTCAGCGCTTCACGGTTCGCGTACGGATCGTGCGCGGTTTCGACAGCGACGATGCGGCCGTCGGCCGGGCACAGCACCGCGTTGGCCTGCGTCGGGATGGGACGCGCCGGGTCGCGGAAGAACTGCACGACGAAGATGAGCAACAGCCAGAAAATCCAGGCAATGCCGAACCCTGCGATGAAGTGGATCAACAACGCAACGACGGCCGCGATGGCAATGAACGGCCAGCCTTCGCGCGCGATGATCGGATGAGGGTAGTTCATAAATGGGTTCAGTCTTTTTGGAGGGTAGCCCCCCTTCCTCGCGGAAGAGGAGCCCCCTGAGAACCGTACGTGCGAGTTTCCCCGCATACGGCTCAAATCTACAAACAAAGCCCGGTCTTAGAACCGGGCCGGCTTAGTTACTACAATTTTACCTGCGTGCACCTGCCGGTGACAGTCCGGGTGAAGCAAGACCCTGTTTGAGAGAGCGTCTGACCCACCATGCATCCGATATTCCAGATGATGGTCATGCCAACCGGTCTCCCGTGTCAGGGCACAGCCACAGTGCGCACATAACCCGCCCTGCGACATGTACAACGAGACCCATTGCCGTCGGTGCCGCATCGAGTGCTCCATGCGTGCCTCCCGCAACTGCTCGCCGTACTGCTCCCACTCTGGGTCAAAGGGATTAAATTCCCCTTTGACCTTCCTGTGTCGCCTGATGTCAGTACCGCTGAGCTGGTACAACTCAAGCAAACCCTTGTTTCCATCTTCACGAACTATCGGAACGGCGAACACCCAATGCCGGCTACCTTCCGAGTGAAAATATTTCCTTCTCACCCAGTCGGCGCTCTTGTTCGGATGCCGCCTCTTCGACCACCGCCAAAGCCTCCGGAAAATCAGAGACTCCATGCGGCTGTACGCCTCTTTGGCGACCACGGGGCTGTGATACTGCGCCCATCCCCGTAGCATCGGGTTCAGCAGTCGAATCAGATTCTCGTGCTTAACCGTCTTGTTGCCGTTGATCGTTTCCGCCACCTTGCGGTAGAACGCTTGCGCATTCTTCTTGCTCGGCTTGATGAGCAGAGTTCCCGAGTACTTCCGGAAGTTCCACCCAAGGAAATCGAAGCCTGCGTCGATGTGTGTAATCCGCGTTTTCTCCTCAGAGAGTTGCAGCCCGCGAACAGCCAGGAATGCCTCCACCCAAGGTCGGACCTCTTGTTCCAGTATCTCTTTCGAGTCACCGGTGATCACGAAGTCGTCCGCGTACCGCACCACATTAACCTTCAACTTCTTAGCCTTCGCGACCCCGAGCTTCGCACCAAGGTGCGCGACCAGTTGCCGCTCCAACCCATTCAACGTCACATTCGCCAGCGTCGGGGAGATGATCCCTCCCTGCGGCGTACCGGCTTCAGTCGCCTGTAGCTGCCCTTTGTAAATCAGGCCAGCCTTCAACCACTTCCGGAGGATTTCCGTGTCCATGGGGACATGGCTCTCCAACCAATCATGGTTGATGTGGTCAAAACAGCCCCTAATATCCGCTTCCAGCACCCAACGAGCTGAGCCCTTTTGGGACATGGCAACGAAAATCTGCGACATGGCGTCAGCCGTCGAACGGTTCAACCTGAACCCATAGGAGTTCGGGTCGCTCGTCGATTCCGACACCGGCTCCAGAGCCAACAGATACAAGGCTTGCATCGCCCTGTCCCGCATGGTCGGAATGCCCAGAGGGCGTTCCTTCCCGTTGGCCTTGGGGATAAAGACTCTCCGTAGAGGCAGGGGCTTATATCCGCGCCGTTTCAACCTGCCGATGGCGTTCCACCGGCCTTCAGGCGAATCCCATAGCTCGCGATCGACTCCCGCCGTTCGCGCACCCTGGTTCTGCGTAACACGTCGTACCGCGTACAGCTTCGCGGACAACGTGCGGGTCAACATCCGTTGCAGGGCCTTCACCCTGCGCCAGTCGTTGTCCCGCGTCGCCTTCGCAATTCGAATCTGCATCCCTCTCACGTTCCGTTCAACCCGACGCCAATCTACGGCGTGCCAGTTGTCTGGTGCGTGGGAAAGCGCAGATCCATCCTTTCGGACAGATACTTTCATGCTGCTCTCCTACTCGAAGAAGTGAGGCCCGAGCGGAGAACAGATCGCCCCTTGCGGGAGCGATCTGCTCCCGCGCGGGGGTTAAAGACTTACGCTAATGGCAAGGACGCCATCAGCAATCACTTTTCCAGCTAAAGGGCTAGTCAGCCATCTTGCGACGGTAGACCAGACGGAAGTCTGCCCGCTTTCGCGTGAGGTAATGTCGCAACCCCTATCCGATCCATTACAGACCGGCCTTCGCTTTTTCCGTCATCCCATACCTGCACAATTAACAGCGTCCCTCACGGTTCGCCTGCCAGCCAAACTACGGCCGGCAACCATACAGGCTTACCACGTTCCCGGCATGTCACACGACTGACTTAGGTTCTGCCTATTCCCCAGCGGTCCAATGACGACGTAACCCGAATTTACAGCGGGTTATCCGACCGCACACCTTTTGGTTGATGCCTATCAGCAGCTTTGGCACCGTCCTACTTACGAGGTTTATCAGCAGTTCACTTCCGTTAACCGTATCAGCCAGCCTAGCGTCTCAACCCCAGTGCTGCTGGGAGTCTCCGAGGGACGGTCTCACGACCGTCACCCCGCCCTGAACGTCGGGGACTACATTGTCAGAGAAGCTTCACACCTCACCGTTGCCAGTGACGCATGTCCTCCTAGGCTACTGCTGGTCGTACAGCAGGTTCACTTCACTCGCCAAGCTGCCGGCGAGGCCGAACAATGACACACCGAGCTTTTCGCTCGTATCGCGTAGCGAATTCACCTTCCTAGGGCGGTGAAATTGCAAACAACACTCCGCTTTGTCAGCGGAGGTGAAGCCGCTGACTGGGCGGGATCTGGCGGTAACCAGATCATTGCAATGCGTTCCCCGACCATGCAGCGCCGAGGTTCGCTTCATCAAGGGAATGGCCAAGGCCACCCCTACTTCTACAAGGGCGCGACCCACAAGGGGGCCGCCTGCGGAGGGCATGGCACTCGAAACCGAAGTTCCGAGCGATAACCCTCTAGTCGATGCCTCATAACGCGAGGCTCACGGACACGAGCGTGCGTGTCGCACGTAAAACCGTAGGATAGCAAAAGCCGTCCAGGGTTCAGCACACCTGGACGGCTTTTTGACGCTTCCGGCGCATTTCGTGCGCCGGAGCAAGAAAAACGGGCAGATTAGTTCTTCGACTGATCGACCAGCTTGTTCTTCGCGATCCACGGCATCATCGCGCGCAGCTTCGAGCCCACCTGCTCGATCTGGTGCTCAGCCGTGATACGGCGACGCGATTGCAGCGTAGGCGCGCCAGCGCGGTTTTCGATGATGAAGCTCTTCGCGTACTCGCCCGTCTGGATATCCTTCAGGACTTCCTTCATCACCTTCTTCGTTTCATCCGTGATGATGCGCGGGCCCGTCACGTACTCGCCGTATTCGGCGTTGTTCGAGATCGAGTAGTTCATGTTCGCGATGCCGCCTTCGTAGATCAGGTCGACGATCAGCTTCAGTTCGTGCAGGCACTCGAAGTACGCCATTTCCGGCGCGTAGCCCGCTTCGACCAGCGTTTCGAAACCCGCCTTGATCAGGTCGACCGTACCGCCGCACAGCACGGCCTGTTCGCCGAACAGGTCGGTTTCCGTTTCTTCGCGGAAGTTGGTTTCGATGATGCCGGCACGGCCGCCGCCGTTCGCCGCTGCGTACGACAGCGCGATGTCGCGTGCTGCGCCCGACTTGTCTTGCGCGACTGCGATCAGGTGCGGAACGCCGCCACCTTGCGAGTACGTGCCGCGCACCGTGTGGCCCGGGGCCTTCGGCGCGATCATGATGACGTCCAGATCCGCGCGCGGGATCACCTGGCCGTAATGCACGTTGAAACCGTGTGCGAACGCGAGCGCTGCGCCCTGCTTGGCGTTGCCGTGCACTTCCTTCGCGTAGACCTCGGCGATCTGCTCGTCGGGCAGCAACATCATTACGACGTCGGCGCCCTTCACGGCTTCAGCCACTTCCTTCACCGTGAGGCCCGCGTTCTCAGCCTTGCTCCACGATGCGCCGCCCTTGCGCAGACCGACCGTGACGTTCACGCCGCTTTCCTTCAGGTTCAGCGCGTGCGCATGGCCTTGCGAGCCATAACCGATGATGGTGACCTGCTTGCCTTTGATGAGGGAGAGGTCGGCGTCCTTGTCGTAGAAAACTTTCATGTCTGTTCCTTGGCGAAATTCAGAAAAAATGTTGCGTGTGTAGTGCTTGGGCCGGGCGCTTGACGCAACGCCCGGCGCGGATCGAACCGATGTTGCCTGGCCGTTAAACCTTCAGGATACGCTCGCCGCGTCCGATGCCGGAACCGCCCGTGCGGACCGTTTCGAGAATCGCGGTGGCGTCGAGCCCTTCGATGAACGCGTCGAGCTTCTCGCTCGCGCCCGTCAGTTCGATCGTGTAGGTCTTTTCGGTGACGTCGATGATGCGGCCGCGGAAAATATCCGACATCCGCTTCATCTCCTCACGTTCCTTGCCGACCGCCCTAACCTTGATCAGCATCAGCTCGCGCTCGATATGGGCGCCCTCTGTCAGGTCGACCACTTTCACCACCTCGATCAGGCGGTTCAGATGCTTCGTGATCTGTTCGATCACGTCGTCCGAGCCAATGGAAACGATGGTCATGCGCGACAGCGAACGGTCTTCGGTCGGCGCCACCGTCAAGGTTTCGATGTTGTAGCCGCGTGCGGAAAACAGGCCAACCACGCGCGACAGCGCGCCCGGTTCGTTTTCCAGCAGAACGGAAATAATGTGTCTCATGTTCGCTTCTTCCAGATATCGATGTATGCGATGCGTGCGTTCCACACCGCTCCGTCCGCGCTCACCTTTTGTGGAGATGTGCATGACGGAGCCGGCGCAGGAAAGCGCTCGTTATAGATCTTCCGATCCGAGGAGCATCTCCGTGATGCCCTTGCCGGCCTGGACCATCGGCCAGACGTTTTCGGTCGGATCAGTCTGGAAGTCGAGAAACACCGTGCGATCTTTCAGGCGCAGTGCTTCCTTCAACGCCGGTTCCACGTCAGCGGTCTTTTCGATCCGCATACCAACGTGGCCGTACGCTTCGGCGAGCTTCACGAAGTCGGGCAGCGCATCCATGTACGAATGCGAATAGCGCTTGCTGTATTCGATCTGCTGCCACTGGCGCACCATGCCCAGATAGCGGTTGTTGAGCGAAATGATCTTGATGGGCGTGTCGTACTGCTTGCAGGTGGACAGTTCCTGGATGCACATCTGGATCGAGCCTTCGCCCGTGATACAGAGCACGTCGTCATCCGGGTGCGCCATCTTGACGCCCATCGCCGCGGGCAGGCCGAAGCCCATCGTGCCGAGACCGCCGGAGTTGATCCAGCGGCGCGGCTTGTTGAAGCGATAGAACTGCGCCGCCCACATCTGGTGCTGGCCGACGTCGGAACACACGAAGGCATTGCCGTCCGTCAGTTCCCACGCCTTTTCCACCACGTATTGCGGCTTGATGATCTCGCTCTTGCGGTCGAACTTGAGGCAGTCTTTCGAGCGCCACTCTTCGATTTCCTTCCACCAGTCGGCAAGCGCCGCGGTGTCCGGACCATGCTCGGCCGTCTGCAGTTGCTCGATCAGTTCCTTCAGTACTTCCTTCACGTCGCCGACGATCGGAATGTCGACCTTCACGCGCTTCGAAATCGACGAAGGGTCGATGTCGATGTGAATGATCTTGCGCGGACGCGACGAGAAGTGCGCCGGGTCGCCGATCACGCGGTCGTCGAAACGCGCGCCGATTGCGATCAGCACGTCGCAGTGCTGCATCGCCATGTTGGCTTCGTACGTGCCGTGCATGCCGAGCATGCCGAGGAATTTCTTGTCCGACGCGCGGTAGCCGCCAAGACCCATCAGCGTGTTCGTGACGGGGTAGCCGAGCAGATCGGCGAACTGGTTCAGTTCGCGCGACGCATCCGCGAGGATGATGCCGCCGCCCGTGTAGATATACGGACGCCTGGCCGACAGCAGCAGCGCGACGGCCTTGCGGATCTGACCCGAGTGACCCTTCGTGACGGGGTTGTACGAGCGCAGCGACACGCTTTTGAGCGGTTCGTACTGGCAAGGCGCCTTCGACACGTCTTTCGGAATGTCGATCAGCACCGGGCCGGGACGACCGGTACGGGCGATATAGAAAGCTTTCTTGACGGTGGCGGCGAGATCGCGCACGTCCTTCACGAGGAAGTTGTGCTTCACGCAGGGACGCGTGATGCCGACGGTATCGCACTCCTGGAACGCATCCTGCCCGATCGCAGCAGTCGGCACCTGGCCGCTGATGATCACCATCGGGATCGAGTCCATATAGGCCGTCGCGATGCCCGTCACCGCGTTGGTGACGCCGGGGCCGGAGGTCACGAGACAGACGCCGACCTTGCCGGTCGAACGCGCGTAGGCGTCGGCGGCGTGAACCGCGGCCTGCTCGTGGCGCACGAGGACGTGCTGGAATTTGTCCTGCTTGTAAAGCTCGTCGTAGATGTAGAGTACCGAGCCGCCGGGATAGCCCCAGACGAATTCGACGTCTTCGTCGGCCAGTGCCTTCATGAGCACGGTGGCGCCGATAGAGTCAGCTTCGTGATGTGGAGTGGTATCCGACGTGGAGAATTCCGCGCTGGGCATATTCATCGTTCACCTTTCGAATTTTCGGCAAAAAATTGATCGGGTGCTCTCTGCCGGGCTTGTGGCTCGGGTTCAAGCGGCGCGTCCAGTTTGACAGGAAGGCTTCTTGGGCCAACCTCAAATGAGACAAGTCACTTATGTTGCGAACCGTAGACGATATCTACGATAAGTCCGATGGTCAAGCAAATATTTCCATGATTGACGGCAAACCCGGTTTCGTCGTCCACTTCTGACCGTTTTACATACGCGTTACGCGCGCCTTTCGGACGTCTTGCATGGAACGGCATATTTCGCGGCCGAAGTTCGATTCAAGGCAAAAGCCTGCCGCGTTTTTCCCCGGCTCGGGTGAAAGTTTGTTAGCATCCGCGAGTTTTACGACATTTTTCGACCGATTCCGCGCACACTCGCTGCGCCGACCCCCAACGGATGGCATCAGACAAGGAACTCGCCGATTTTCTGGCGGGCGTCGAAAGGCGCGCGTTCAAGCAGACCGTCTACGCCGTGCGGGACGATGACGCGTCGCTAGACATCGTGCAGGACGCGATGATCAAGCTCGCCGAAAAATACGGCGACCGTCCTCCCGCTGAGCTACCGCTTTTGTTTCAGCGTATTCTCCAGAATGCGATGCACGACTATTTCCGTCGGCAGAAGGTGCGCAATACCTGGGTGACCCTGTTCTCGTCGCTGGGCAATGCCGACGATGAAGACTTCGACCCGCTGGAGACGTTCGAAAGCCAGGACGGCTCGACGGGTGTGGAAAGCAGCGAGCAGCGGCTCGAACGCGAACAGGTCCTGCAGTTGATCGACGACGAAATCCAAAAGTTGCCGGCTCGTCAACGGGAGGCGTTTCTGATGCGTTACTGGGAAGATATGGATGTCGCTGAGACTGCCGCCGCGATGGGCTGCTCGGAAGGCAGTGTGAAAACGCACTGCTCGCGAGCCACGCACACGCTGGCGCAAGCGCTCAGGGCCAAAGGAATCACGCTATGAGCTCCGCTCCCGAAACAAAAGAACTCGAGTTTGCGCTGCAGCTTCGGCGCGCGCTCGACGAAAACGCTGCCCGCATTCCGCCCGCTACGACCGACCGGCTCGCCGCCGCGCGCCGCGCCGCACTCGCTCGCAAGAAGCCCGAAGCCGTGCACGCGCCCGCTTTTGCGCCCGTGTTCGTCGGCGCGGGGACGCTTGCCCACATGCCGCAACCGGAACCGTCGCGCCGTCTGCCGCGCCTGCGCAAGCTCGCGCTCGCCTGGCCGGTGCTCGCGCTCGTCATCGGACTCGCGGGCATCGCGTGGTGGGAAGACCATCAGCGCACGGCCGAGCTCGCCGATATCGATGCCGCGATGCTGAGCGACGACCTGCCGCTCAATGCCTATCTCGATCACGGGTTCAACGCGTACCTGACGCGTAACCACTGACCGGGGAGAGTTGACGGGTGAGTTACAAGCGCGGCCTTGCCGTTGTGTCCGGATGCGTGATTGCAGCCCTGGTGTCATTCGCCGCCACCTATCCGCGCTTCTACCCGACACCCACGCCCGTCGCGGCGCCCGCCAGCGGTGCACCCGCGAAGGCGGCCGCCCCGGCGTTGACCGTCGACCTGCCGGGCTTGCCCATCTCGACCAGTCCGCTCGCGTGGTCGAAGCTCTCCAACGCCGAACACGTCGCGCTCGCGCCGTTTGCAGTGCAATGGGACGCCTTCAGCGAGGAGCGCAAGCGCAAATGGCTGAAAATTGCGTCACGTTATCCGAAGATGACGCCGGAAGCGCAAAAAATACTGCACGAGCGCATGGCGGAGTGGGTGCGCATGACGCCTGAGCAGCGGCGCGTCGCGCGAGAAAACTATCAGGTCTCGAAAGAACTGCCGCGTGAGGCGCGCCAGAACGCGTGGAAGGCATACCAGCAGCTGCCTGAAGAGCAGAAGCAAAAGCTCGCCGCTAGCGAGCGCAAGCGCCGGCCGACGGTCGTCAGCGCGCCGCCCTCGGGCAAGTCTGAGATCAAGGACATCAACCGGCTCGTGAACGGCAAGGACAAGCTCGCGAGCGTACCTGTGTCGCCGGCGACGGCAGGCGCTTCCGCCGGAGTCGCGGCGCCCTCGCCTGGTGCGCCCGCCATTCCCGCCACCGGCAGCTTCGTGCCGGCGACGCCGACACCCGTCTCGCCTTCCGACGCGCCGTCCATCTTCAACGGCTCATAATCCCTCTGCGAGCCTGCGTCGCGGGCTCATCAACGGCAACCGAGGCCTAGCCAGTGTCCACTTCCGTCGACTCCGCAGCCGTGCCGCTCCAGCCCGAATCCGTAGAACCCTCGACGCCGACCGTGCGCCGGCGGCTCGCCGCGCTGATGTACGAAGGTGTGCTGCTGTTTGGCGTGGTGTTCCTCGCGGGGTATCTGTTCAGCACGCTTACGCAGCAGCGCAATGGGCTGACTCATCACAACTGGCTCGCGGCCTGGGTGGGGCTGGTGGTCGGGGTGTATTTCGTCTGGTTCTGGACACACGCCGGCCAGACGCTGCCGATGAAGACCTGGCGATTACGGGTGGTGGGCGCCAGGGATGGCGGGCGTGTTTCCGTGCTGCGCGCGGTGTTGCGGTATGTGCTCGCGTGGTTGTGGTTTTTGCCGCCGCTGGCGGTGCATCCGCTTTTTGGACTTACGGTGCCGCAGACGCTGATTGTCGCTCTCGTGTGGTTCGTTTTATATGCGGCCGTCGGCCGGGTCGGCGTGGCCCGGCAGTTTCTGCATGATCGGCTGGCGGGGACTAAAGTCGTTTCGATATCGCGGTGAGCTTTTTTGCCTGCGGCGGTTTTTTGCTGTCGATGTGGTGGTTGCTGCTTCGCCGTTTGGTTTGCTTGGGTTTGCGCTGGCATCCGCGCTATGGTGTTTGCCGGTCAAGCGTCGCCCCGCACAGGGGCGACGCTTGAAGCACGAAGGCAAAGCGCGGATGCCAGCGCAAACGCCAAAACACCAAAACACCAAACGGCAACGCGCACAGAGTCTCGATATCGGTGGTGGCGCTCCCGCCACTGTAGATCGAATAGCCGCCCGGCCGTATCCAGCCCGGCGACGAGCCGCGCGGCGCCCATCACGCCAACCATCACCGCGAGCGCCACGATGATCGACGGCATCCGCCCTCACGTGATCACGAACCCATTGATCGCAACGTCGCATCGAGCCGACAATTCCCGATCCGTAATAAGAACTTCTCGTGAATGTCACGGCTCCGTCATGCAGCAATGGCGCAATGCGGGTACTGAAACTCGACGCGTGAGCCATGGACAACAACACGTCCGCGACTTCCCTCTTCCGCCAGAATGGCCCGAGCGTCGATCCCGTCGCTTTCGGCCCCCGCACCCCCTCAGTTGGCCTGCCGCCGCTTCCGCATCTGCCGGTGACGCCAACACCTTCCGAAAGCGATCACGACGACGGTCATGAGAATTCGCACCGCTATCGCACCATCTGGCTCTCCGACATTCACCTCGGTTCCGGCGGCTGCCAGGCGAACTATCTGCTCGACTTCCTGCGCCACAACGAATCGGAGTACCTGTACCTCGTCGGCGACATCATCGACGGATGGCAGCTGAAGAAAGGCTGGTACTGGCCGCAGGCGCACAACGATGTCGTGCAGAAGATCTTGCGCAAGGCGCGCAAGGGCACCCAGGTCGTGTACATCCCCGGCAATCACGACGAAGGCGCGCGCCAGTTCTGCGATCTCGCGTTCGGCGACATCCACGTGCGCGGCGAAGCGTTCCACACGACGCTGCAGGGCAAGCGCCTGTGGATCGTGCACGGCGACCTGTTCGACGGCGTGATCCAGCACGCGAAGTGGCTCGCGTATCTCGGCGACACGCTCTACACGATGATCCTCGTGCTGAACCGCTGGTTCAACCGCATCCGCATCAAGCTGGGCTTCCAGTACTGGTCGCTGTCGCAGTACCTGAAGCATCAGGTGAAGAACGCTGTGAACTTCATCTCGGCGTTCGAGAACGTGATGACGGATGAAGCGCGTCGCCGCGGCTGCGACGGCGTCGTGTGCGGGCACATTCACAAGGCCGAGATCCGCGAGATCGACGGCGTGCTGTATTGCAACGACGGCGACTGGGTCGAGAGCCTGTCGGCGCTCGTCGAGACCTATGAAGGCGAGCTGAAGGTCATCTACTGGACCGTGATGCGCTCGCCTGAAGCGAACGCGACGAAGGCCCGCGCCACGGCGTGACCGCACACCACCACCACTACGAGAGGGCCAATCGCATGAAGATCATGATCGTCACCGATGCGTGGGAACCGCAGGTCAACGGCGTCGTCCGCACGCTGAAGAACACGACACGCGAACTGATGGCGATCGGCCACAAGGTCGATCTGCTGACGCCGCTCGAGTTCAAGACGATTCCGTGCCCGACGTATCCGGAGATTCGTCTTTCGCTGATGCCGCGACGCCACTTGCGCCAGCGCATCGACGAGTTCCAGCCGGACGCGCTGCATATCGCGACGGAAGGCCCGCTCGGGCTGGCCGCGCGCAAGTATGCGATCGAGCACAAGCTGCCGTTCACGACGGCCTATCACACGCGATTTCCCGAATACGTCGAGGCGCGCTTCGGCGTTCCCGTCGCGTGGACGTACCGCTTTCTGCACTGGTTTCACAAGGCATCGCTTGCCGTGATGGCGCCGACGCCGGTCGTCAAGACCGACCTCGAAAAGTTTGGCTTCACGAACGTCGTGTTGTGGACACGCGGCGTCGATCTCGACATCTTCCGGCAAATGGAATCGAAGGTGCTGAACACCGCGCGGCCGATTTTTCTGTACGTCGGGCGCGTGGCCGTCGAGAAGAATGTCGAAGCGTTCCTGAAGCTCGATCTGCCCGGCTCGAAGTGGGTCTGCGGTGAAGGCCCGGCGCTTGCCGAACTGAAGTCGCGCTATCCGGCCGCCAACTATCTCGGCGTGCTGACGCAGGCCGAGCTCGCGAAGGTCTACGCGGCCGCCGACGTGTTCGTGTTCCCGAGCAGGACCGACACATTCGGTCTCGTGCTGCTCGAAGCGCTTGCGTGCGGCACGCCTGTTGCGGCGTATCCCGTGACGGGTCCGATCGATGTGCTCGGCGACGGTGGCGCGGGCGCGATGCACGAAGACTTGCGTGAAGCGTGCCTGCAGGCGCTGAAGATCGATCGCAATGATGCGCGCGCGTGGGCAGAACGCTTTTCGTGGGCGGCTGCGTCCGAGCAGTTCGCTGCGCATCTGAAGCCGCTGTCGCGTCCCGCTTATCGCGAGGAAAGCGCCGCCGCCTGATCCGCCCGACGCGCAAGCGCCCTCACTTCTCGCCACGCCCATGCAAACGAGACAATCGAACGCATTGCGCGCTCCGCAGGAATCGCTGCGCGACGCGAAGACGGCAGTATCGGACGCGCAGCCGTATGGCGAACCGTTCGACGATGCGCATGATATGCACGAGGACGGCGCGCCGCGGGCACGGGCGCGGTATGCTGGAGAGCCCAGCTCTGCTCCTGTTTCTGCCATGTCATCTACTACGCGCGATGCCGCGCCGGACGGTAAAAACGCGCTGAATGGCGCGCAATCCGACGCGGCGGAATCGCTCGAGCCATTGGGTCCCGATGATCCGCTCGCGCCGCTGCCCTTCAATCCATACAAGGGCAATCGCGGGATCACCCGCGCGTGGCATGCGATGAAGAATTCGTTTGCCGGGTTTCGGGTCGCGATTCGTGAGGAGAGCGCGTTTCGGCAGGAGCTGACGTTGGCTGCGATTCTTTTGCCTTGCGGCGTTTTGGTGCCTGTCGAGCCGGTGTCTCGTGTTCTGTTGCTTGGATCTGTGTTTCTTGTGCTGATTGTCGAGTTGCTCAACTCGAGTGTTGAGGCGGCTATTGATCGGATTTCGCTCGAACGCCATGAACTGTCGCGGCGCGCGAAGGATCTTGGAAGTGCCGCTGTTATGGTTGCGCTTTTTATCTGCGTGATGACGTGGGGTTTGCTCGTTGGGCCGCTTGTTGTGCATTGGGTGAGTGGGTGGGTTCGGGATATGCAGTAGAGGTGGTTTTTCGTTTCGATGTGTCTGCGACGCTGGGATGGGCTGGGTTGGTTTGCTTTGGTTTTCTCTGGCATCCGTGGTTGAGCGTTCGGGGCGCGGGCGGTTTGGTTGTTTTGGCTTCGTGCTGGCATCCGCGTTTTGCCTTCGTGCTTCATGCGTCGCGGGCCTGTCATAGATTTTGTGTTCAAGGCATAACATGTAGCTCAAGGAGCATGTATGCCACGCAAACCCAAGACGA